>NZ_JBIAVO010000003.1:0-359940 GCF_042894345.1 Kitasatospora sp. NPDC001540 | reverse complement strand
CGCGCAGCGGAAAGCCCGCGCAGCGACGGCAGCCCCGCGCAGCGGAAAGCCCGCGCAGCGACGGCAGCCCCGCGCAGCGGAAAGCCCGCGCAGCGACGGCAGCCCCGCGCAGCGGAAAGCCCGCGCAGCGAAGGCAGCCCCGCGCAGCGGAAAGCCCGCGCTGAGCGTGCGGTGGGGCTCCCGGTGGGGCTGGGCGCGGCGGGTTTTTCAGCGGGTGGGGGTCGTGGCGACCGCGATCGCGGCGTCGATGGCGCCGTAGAGCTCGGAGCGGAGGCCGAGGCGGGTGGTGCGGATGTCGACGGCTTCGGCGACGGCGGGTTGGGCGTAGCGGTCGACGGATTCGCGGATGCCGTGGACGAGGGGGGCGCCGGCCTGGCCGAGTTCGCCGCCGATGACGATGGCGGCGGGGTTGAGGCAGTTGACCAGGTCGGCGAGGACGCGGCCGATGGTGCGGCCGGCCTCGCCGATGACGCGGGCGGCGGCGGGGACGTCGGCGAGCTGGTCGAGCGGGGGGAGGTCGACGGTCTCGCCGGGGCGCGCGCCGGGGGCGAGGACGTGGACCAGGCGGCGGCGGACCTCGACGATGGAGGCGACGGACTCCAGGCAGCCGCGGTTGCCGCAGCGGCACCAGGTGCCGGTGTCGGGGAGCTGGATGTGGCCGATCTCGCCGGAGATGCCGCTCGCGCCGCGGTAGATGCGTCCGTCGAGCAGGAGTCCGGCGCCGATGCCGGTGGAGGCCTTGACGTAGATGAGGTCGTTGACGGTGTGGCCGGTGCCGTAGGCGCGTTCGCCGCGGGCGCCCATCTCGGCGTCGTTGCCGACGGCGACCGGGCGGCCGAAGACCCGGCCGAGTTCGGCGGCGGGGTCCATGCCGATCCACTGGGAGAGGGTGGAGGGGGCGCGGACCACGTTGGTGCGGGTGTCGAGGGCGCCGGGGATGCCCGCGGCGATGGCGGTGATCTCGTCGAGGCGGTGCCCGGCGGCGTCCAGGGCCTGCCGGGCGAGGGTCTCGGCGGCTTCGAGGACCTCGCGCGGGTGGTTGTCGACGTCGAGGTGGGCGGTGGCCTCGCCGAGGACGGCGCCGGTGGTGTCGGCGACGGCGGCGGTGAGGTGGGTGTGGCCGAAGTCGAAGGCGAGCACCAGGGCGTGCGCGCGGCGCAGGGCGACGGCGGCGGCGCGGCGGCCGCGGCCCGCGGTGGCGGGTACGGGTGCGGTGGTCTCGCTGACGAGTCCCTCGTCGAGCAGGTCGGTGACGGCGCTGCTGACGGCGGAGCGGGAGAGGCCGGTGAGTCGGCTGATCTCGGCGCGGCTGAGGGTGCCGTGCTCGCCGAGGACGGCGAGCAGGGTGGCCCGGGTGCGCAGGCGGCGGGCCGAGGGTGCCGGGGTGACGGGCGCTGTCATGCACGGAACGGTAGCGGACTCGGACCCCCATTTTCACCTTTGAACGGATTATTTGACATTCTGCTTGTCCTCTTGACGGATGAATTGGCCTATACCTACCGTCTAGGGCAGCAGTATCACCTCACGCGCCGGTCGCAGGGACGCGCCGGGAGAGGAAGGCCGATGAACGCCACCCAGAGCCGTCATCGCTGGTGCGTGGAGATACCGCACGCCAACGAGGTGCGTTCAGGCCGCCACCTGTTCATCGTGGACGCCGCCGAGGAGGAGGACGCCCGCCGCGAGGCGATCGAGCGGGCCGAGTCCGCCGAGGCCCGCCGCCACCGCCGCGACGCCGACCTGGACCTGGCCCAGGTCACCGTCGTCCACCTGGGACTGCTCCGCACGCACTGATCCCCCGCCGGCCGCCGGGCCGACGGGGGATCCGCCGTTGCCGCGGGGCGCTACGCCCGTCCGGCCGACTTCTGGGTCCGCCGCGCCAGCGAGTCGATCACCACGGCGGCCAGCAGCACCGCACCGGTGATCATGAACTGGATGGCGTTGCTCAGGCCCTGGATGTTCATCCCGGACTGGATCGAGCCGATCACCAGCGCGCCCAGCAGCGCCGACCAGGTCGACCCGCGCCCGCCGAACAGGCTGGTGCCGCCGATGACGGCCGCCGCGATCGCGTTCATCAACAGGTTGCCGCCGCCGGAGGTCTGCGAGGCCGACTGGATCTGCGCGGCCAGGAACAGGCCGCCGATCGCCGCCATGGTGGAGCAGATCATGAACACCGTGATCCGCACCAGGGAGACGTTGATGCCGGCCCGCCGGGCGCCCTCGATGTTCCCGCCCAGCGCGAACACCTTCCGCCCGTAGGGGGTGCGGCGCAGCACGAACTCCAGCACCACCACGAAGACCACGAACACCAGCAGCGCCAGCGGCAGCCCCTTGTACTGGTTGAGCGTGTACGCCACCAGGAACCCGACCACGGCGAGCGCCGCGGTGCGCACCAGGATGTCGGTGAGCGTCCGGTACGGGACCCCGGCCGCCTTGCGCCGCCGGGTGTCTAGCAGCGAGGAGCCGAGGAACAGCACCACCCCGGCCGCCGCCATCCCGTAGGCGGCGGCCTGCTGCCCGTAGATGGTGGAGTACAGCCGGGAGACGATGTCCTTGCCGGACAGGTTGACGGTGCCGCTGGCGCCGAGGATCTGCAGCATCAGGCCGTTCCAGCCGAGGTTGCCGGCCAGCGTGACCACGAACGCCGGGACGCCCACCTTGGCGAAGAACAGGCCCTGCACCAGGCCGACCAGCGCGCCCCCGGCCACCGCGGACAGCAGCGCCACCCACTGGTTGACGCCGTGGGTGACGTTCATGACCGCGAAGATCGCCGCGCACAGGCCGCTGACCGAGCCGACCGACAGGTCGATCTCGCCCAGCAGCAGCACGAACACCACGCCCAGCGCGATCATGCCGGTGCCGACGATCTGCTGGGACAGGTTGGACAGGTTCTGCGCCGACAGGAAGCTGCTGTTCAGCGACCCGAACACGGCCCAGATGACGATCAGCGCGACCACCACCGGGGCCGAGCCGAGCTCGCCGCTGGTCAGTCGGCGCTTGAACTCGATCAGGTAGCCCTTGAGGCCCTCCTGCCGGACGATCAGCCGCGGGTCGACGGCCGGGGTGGCCTCCGGGGCGACCGGGACGGGCGCGTTGACGCCGCCGGTCGGCATGGAGTCCTCGGGCAGCGGCCGGTGCCCGGGCTCCGGGGTGTCCCCGCTCATCGTTCGCCTCCCTCGCCGCGGGCCTGCCGACGGGTCACGGCGTTGTCCGTGGCGCCGGTGATGGCCGAGATGATCTGCTCCTGGTTGGTGGAGCGCTTGTCGAAGACCCCGTTGTTGCGCCCCAGCCGCAGCACCGCGACGGTGTCGGCGACCGCCATCACGTCGGCCATGTTGTGGCTGATCAGGATCACCCCGAGGCGCTGGTCGCGCAGCCGCTCGACCAGGTCGAGGACCTGCGCGGTCTGCTCGACGCCGAGCGCGGCGGTCGGCTCGTCCAGGATGACCACCTTGGGCGAGCCGATCAGCGCCCGGGCGATCGCCACCACCTGGCGCTGGCCGCCGGAGAGCGAGGCGATCGGGATCCGCACGCTGGGGATCCGGATGGAGAGGCTGTCCAGCAGCTGCCGGGAGCGCTTCTCCATCCCGACCTCGTCCAGGACCAGCCCGAACTGCTTGAGTTCCCGGCCCAGGAACAGGTTGCCGACCACGTCCAGGTTGTCGCACAGCGCGAGGTCCTGGTACACGGTGGCGATGCCCAGGTGCTGGGCGTCCTGCGGCCGGTGGACGGCCACCGGCCTCCCCTCCCACTCGATCACGCCCTCGTCCGGCTGGTTGACCCCGGCGATGGTCTTCACCAGGGTCGACTTCCCGGCGCCGTTGTCGCCGACCAGCGCGACCACCTCGCCGGCCCGGACCTCCAGCTCGATGCCGGTGAGCGCCTGGACGGCGCCGAACCGCTTCGAGATGCCCCGCAGTGCCAGTACGGTCTCGCCCGTCACCGCGACCACCTCCTCTCCCGGTCGAAGGCGGTTACTGGATGCCGGCGGCCTGGCAGGCGGCCGCGTAGTCCGGGGTGCAGATCTGCTGGGCGGTGTAGAGGCCGTCGGCGATCACGGTGGACTTGATGTTGTCCTTGGTGAGCACGGTCGGGGCGATCAGCAGCGAGTCGACCTTGGTGCCGCTGCCGTTGGTCGAGGTGGTCGGCTTCAGCGAGGCGCCCAGGCTCCTGCCCTGGGCCAGCTGCACCGCCATCTCGCCCGCCGCGTCCGCCTCCGGCTTGTACGGCTTGTAGATCGACATCGTCTGCGTCCCGGCCAGGATCCGCTGCACGGCGTCGAGTTGGGCGTCCTGACCGGTCAGCGGGACGCTCAGGTTGGCGGCCTTGAGGGCGGTGGCGATGCCCGCCGCCATGCCGTCGTTGGCGGAGTAGACGCCCACCACGTTCGGGGCGCCGATCGCGGTGATCGCGGCGGCGGCCTCCTGGTTGGCGGTGTTCGGGTCCCACTGCGGGGTGTCGTACTCCTTGCCGATCTTCAGCTTGCCGTCGATCGCGCTGTGCGCGCCGGCCTTGAAGTCGGCCGCGTTCGGGTCGGTCGGCGAGCCGTTGATCATGATGATCTGGCCGCTGCCCGCCTTGTCGCCGACCGCCGCGACCAGCGCCTCGCCCTGCAGTTCGCCGACCTTGTGGTTGTCGAAGGAGACGTACGCGTCCACCGGGCCCTGGGCGAGCCGGTCGTAGGCGATCACCTTGACGCCCGCGTCGTGCGCCTTCTGCACCGAGGACTGGATCGCCTTGGAGTCGACCGCGTCCAGGATCAGCACCTGGTCGCCCTTGGTCAGCGCGGTGTCCACCTGGGTCTGCTGCTGCGTCGCGTCCTGGTTGGCGTTGTAGTAGTCGATCTGCGCGTTCGGGGCCAGCGACTTGATCTTCGCCTCGATCAGCGGGCGGTCGAACTGCTCGTAGCGGGTGGTCTTGGACTCCGGCAGCAGCAGACCGATCTTCACCGCCTGGTTGGCGCTGCCCGAGGAGCCCGAGGAGCCGGAGGACTGCTTGGCGCTGCCGCAGGCGGCCAGGCCCACGGCGAGCGTGGCCGCGGCGGCGGCGACGGCGATCCGACGGAGACCGGTGTGCATGGTGCCCTCTTCCTCTGGATGTCGCCCCCGTCACCGAGTGTGAGAACGCGCGGCGGCCACCACGATCGGGGTTGGGCCGAGCGGGTGGCGCCACGCCGTGCGGCGGTCCGAACGGGGACGGGCGGAGGCGGGTGTGACTTCACCGGGCCGGGTTTGTATGCTTCGCTCGGCCTCTACAGCTCTGTAGAAGTTCGATCGGCGGCAACGGGTGAGGGGGCGTCATGTCGGCACACAGGGCGAAGGGCGGCCACGGCGGCGCACCGGGCCGCGGCCGTCGGGGACGGCGGATCGCCCTGTGGACCACCGCGGGCACCGTCTCGCTGGCCCTCCTGGCCGGCGGCCTGCTCTACTACCGGCTCAACGGCAACCTGAGCACCTTCGGCGAGGACGGCATCAGCAAGGACCGCCCCGCC
Organism: Kitasatospora sp. NPDC001540; assembly: GCF_042894345.1. NCBI lineage: Bacteria > Bacillati > Actinomycetota > Actinomycetes > Kitasatosporales > Streptomycetaceae > Kitasatospora > Kitasatospora sp. NPDC001540. Next base: position 354,452 of record NZ_JBIAVO010000003.1, on the reverse strand, counting down.
GCCGCCTCCGCCGACGCCCAGGGCCGCATCCCCGTCAACCTGCTGCTGATCGGCTCCGACTCGCGCGACGGCGCGAACAAGGACCTCGGCGGCGGCGAGGACGGCGGCGCCCGCTCCGACACCGCGATCCTGCTGCACGTCTACGCCGACCACAAGCACGCCGTCGGGGTCTCCATCCCGCGCGACTCGCTGGTCGAGATCCCGCCCTGCCTGCTGCCGAACAAGACCTGGACCAAGGACCAGCCCAACGGCATGTTCAACACCGCCTTCTCGGTCGGCAACACCGAGCAGGGCAACCCGGCCTGCACCCAGAACACCGTGGAGAAGCTCACCGGGCTGCGGATCGACCACACCATGGTGGTCAACTTCCAGGGCTTCGCCGACATGACCAAGGCGGTCGGCGGCGTCGACGTCTGCCTCCCCAAGGCCGTCTACGAGGGCGACCTCAACCCCAACCTCGGCCACCGCGGCAAGCAACTGTTCCAGCAGGGCCACCAGACCATCTCCGGCCAGGCCGCCCTCGACTACGTCCGGATCCGGCACGGCCTCGGCGACGGCTCCGACATCGGCCGCACCAAGCGCCAGCAGGCCTTCCTCTCCTCCCTGATCAAGCAGGTCAAGACGCAGGGCATGGACCCCACCACGCTGCTGCCGCTGGCCGACGCCGCCACCAGGTCGCTCACCGTGGACGAGGGCCTGGGCTCGGCCGCCAAGCTGATCGACTTCGCCATGTCGCTCAAGGACGTCGACCTGCACGACATCAAGTTCCTCACCGTCCCCTGGCGCTACCAGGGCGAACGGGTGGCCCTGGTGCACCCCGACGTCGACCAGCTGTGGGCCGCGCTCCGGAGCGACCGCACCCTGGACGGGCAGGACGCCTCCGCGTCCCCGGCCGCCGACCCCGGCCCCGCCGCGTCCACCGGCGCACCCGCCACCGCCCCGAAGCCCGACGGCACCGGCATCAAGGTCGCCGTCTACAACGGCACCGAGACCCCCGGGCTCACCACCCGGGCCGCCCAGGCCCTGGAGGACGCCGGGTTCACCGTCACCGGCCGGGCCAACGCCGCCGCCCGCACCCACCGCGGCACCCTGGTCGAGTACGGGCCCGGCGAGAAGGACCGGGCCGAGAAGGTCGCCGCCCTCTTCCCCGGCGCCGTCCTGCAGGCCGACGGCCGCACCGCCGGCATCGCCCTCACCCTCGGCGCCGACTACGCGAACGGCGGCGGCACCACCGCCGCCCCGCCCGTCCCCACCGGCCCGCTGCCCACCAGCGTCAGCCAGGCCCGCTCCGCCGACGAGGACGCCTGCTCCGACCTCACCTACGGCTGACACCCGCACCCACACACCACCCAACCCCCGGGGGACCGCGGCGATGGACCCGCACACCGGCAACGGACCCACCCGGCAGGACCGGGCCGACTTCGAGCACGCCCTCGGCCGCGCCCTGGCCGACCCCGCCCTGCGCACCGCCCGGGGCGTCGGACAGGACGCCCGGCTGCGGGCCCTGGCCCGGCAGCACGCCGCCCGGATCCTGGCCGCCGCCGAGCCCGAGTACCTGGCCTACCGCCGACTGCGCGACACCGCGCCCCCGGCGCCCACCGGGCGGAGCACCGCCCCCGGCGAACGGCTGACCGGCTGGCTGGGCGCGCTGGCCCTGGTCGTGCCGGTCGTCAGCGGCAGCGCCGCCGCCGTGTTCTTCCTGCTCGGCGCCGTCCTCGACCTGTCCCGCCCGCACGCCGGGCTCACCACCCCGCTGCGCACCGCCGCCTGGACCACCGTCGCGATCGCGGTGGCCGGCGCCCTGGCCGGGCTGCTCGGCCTGCTGCTGACCGCCGCGTGGCGGCGCGACGCCCCCTCCGGCGACCCGCAGCACCGGCGGCGGGTCGCGGCCGCCCGCGCCGCCTGGCGGGCCGCGCTGCTGGAACGCGGACTGCGGCCCTTCCTGCGCTCCGGGCCGGAGCGGGCGTCGGGAACCGGCGCGGACCGGGCGGTTCGAGCCGATCCCGAGCGGGGGTGACACCACTCCGGGCGGTACCCGCCACCGCCCCGGGGCCCGTGCGCACCGCCCCGGGCCCCGTGCGCACCGCCCGGCGCCGGGTTCGCGCACCGCTTCCGACCTGCGCGGACGCGGATTTATTCGGAGCGCCGGATCCCGACCGACGGTTAGACTCCGAACTCCTTTTCCGCGGGCCGAGAGGACGGTGTCCCCCATGCGCTGGTCGCAGCTGTACGTACCCACCCTGCGGGAGGCCCCGGCCGACGCCGACGCCGCGAGCCACCGCCTGCTGGTCCGCGCCGGGTACGTGCGGCAGTTGGCGGCGGGCCACTACTCGCTGCTGCCGCTGGCGGCCCGGGTGCGGGCCCGGATCGTCGCGGTGGTGCGGGAGGAGATGGAGCGGATCGGGGCGCAGGAGTTCCTGCTGCCCGCGCTGCACCCGGCGGAGCTGTGGCGGCGCACCGGGCGCTGGGAGTCGATGGGCGAGGAGATGTTCCGCCTGACCGACCGCAAGGGCGCCGAGCAGGCCCTCGGGATGACCCACGAGGAGGTGTTCGCGCACCTCGCCGAGGAGTTGCGCTCCTACCGGCAACTGCCGCAGGTCTGGTACCAGTTCCAGACCAAGTTCCGGGACGAGGCGCGGCCCCGCTCGGGCCTGCTGCGGGTGCGCGAGTTCACCATGAAGGACTCGTACAGCTTCGACCTGGACGAGGCCGGGCTGGAGCGCTCCTTCGAGGCGCACCGGCTGGCGTACCTGCGGATCTTCGAGCGGCTCGGGCTGCCCGCGTTCGGGGTGCGGGCGTCCAGCGGGGCGATGGGCGGCAGCGCCTCGGTGGAGTTCATGAGCCCCTCCGCGGCGGGCGAGGACCTGGTGGTGCGCTGCTCCGGCTGCGGGTACGCGGCGAACACCGAGAAGGCGCTGTCCGCGCTGCCCGCCGTCGCGGACCTGCCCGGCGCCGGGGCGCCGGAGGAGTTCGCGACGCCCGCGGCCCGCACCATCGAGGAGCTGGCGCGGCGGCACGGCGTCGCGCCCGAGCGGCAGTTGAAGACCCTGGTGCAGGTGGTCGACGGGAAGGCCGTGCTGGTGCTGCTGCGCGGCGACCACGCGCTGGTCGAGCAGAAGCTGCTGGACGCGCTGGGCGCCGCGGCCGTCCGGCCCGCCACCGCGGAGGAGATCGCGGCGGTGCTCGGCGCCTCCCCCGGCAGCCTCGGCCCGCTCGGCGCCCACGGCCTGCCGGTGGTCGCCGACGAGGCGCTGCGCGGCCGCACCGACCTGACCTGCGGCGCCAACCGGGACGGCTTCCACCTGCGCGGCGTGTCGATCGAGCGGGACGTCGCGGTCGACCGCTGGGCGGACCTGCGGGAGGTCGCGGCGGGCGAGGCCTGCACGGAGTGCGGGGCGGCCCTGGAGGTGCTGCGCACCATCGAGGTCGGCCACATCTTCCAGCTCGGCCGCCGCTACACCGAGGCGCTGGACGTGGCGGTCTCCGGGCCCGGCGGCGAGCGGGTGGTGCCGCTGATGGGCAGTTACGGCATCGGTGTGGAACGGGTGCTGGCCGCCCTGGTGGAGGCCCACCACGACGAGCGGGGCATCCGCTGGCCCGCCGCGGTCGCCCCGTTCGACCTGGTGCTGACGGTGCTGCCCGGCAAGGACGGCGCGGTGGCCGAAGCGGCCGAGCGGCTGTACGCGGAGCTGGGCGCGGCGGGGGTGCGGGTGCTGCTGGACGACCGGGCGGAGCGCCCCGGGGTGAAGTTCGCCGACGCCGAACTGATCGGCGTGCCCTGGCGGCTGACGGTCGGTGCGCGCTCGCTGGCCGCGGGCGCGGTGGAGCTGACCGCCCGGGCGGACGGCGCCGTCCGCGAGGTGGCGCTGGACGCGGTGGTGCGGGAGCTGCGCGCCGTCGTCGGCTGATCCGGGGGGGGGCGGGCCGGGTCCGGCGTCGGTGCGCGCGCTGCGCACAGGCGCCGGATTCCGTGGAGAAGCGGTGGCCGGTGCGGGCGCGGGGGGTGTGCCGGGTGTCCGCGCCTTAACGGCGGGTTGCGCGGTGTGACGTTCTTCCCGCCCGTACCCCCCTGGCAGGCCGTCGGTGGGCTCCTTGACGCTTCGTCGGAAAATTCCGGGAACTCGCGTGTCGAGCCCCACCTGAGGGTGCGTCCTGTGGTAAATGGCCCGGTCGGAGGCGGTGCGGCGGCCGGAGCAGGGTGGCGGGCGTTCCGGCTGACGTCCGATCAGGCCACTGACCTGGGCTTCCAACTACCCTTGTGCACTCAGGAGGAGACGGATCTTCACATCCACATGGACGATCGTTCACCTGTTCGCCCGATGATACGATCATCCCGCTTGGGGGAGCGGCGGGTTCACCCTGCGATGTCGGGGATTCAGCAGTCGGCCGCCAGTCGCCTGAAGAGAGTCTTATGACGAAATACACAGCGGACCCGTTGCTCTGGGTTCTCTTCCTCGTCCTGGCCGCCGCGGTCCTCGTCGTGGTCCGCCAGCGCAAGGCCGCCGCGGCACTCCGACAGGAGATCAGCGGGCTCCGGGAGCACTACACCGACCTGGAGCACCACTATACGCAGTCGGTCGCCTCCGCTCAGGAACAAGCGGACGAAGCAACCAAAACGGTATTGAAGTCCGCCATGCGGACGCTCCAGGGCCTCGCCGCGGAACAGCAGTTGATCCTCTCCCGGCTGCAGGACAAGTACGGCGAGTCGGTGATCCTGCAGGACCTGCTGGAGGTCGACCACACCAACTCCCAGTTCGGCCGCCGCGCCCAGTCCATCGCCGTCCTGTGCGGCGGCTGGCTCGGGCGCCACCGTGACGTCGCCTCGGTGTACGACGTGGTGCGCTCCGCCCAGGGCCGCATCCGCCACTACCGCCGGGTGGAGATCCTCTCCCAGGTGGACTTCGGCGTCTCCAGCCGCGCGGTGGAACCGGTCGCCCTGGCGCTGGCCGAGCTGCTCGACAACGCGACCTCGTACTCCAGCCCCGACACCGTCGTCGAGATCAACATCCGCACCGTGCCCAAGGGCGTGGTGATCGTGGTGGACGACGCCGGCGTCGGCATGAACGACGAGGAACGGGCCCGGGCGCAAAGGCTCCTGACGACCGAACGGGTCAGCGGTGTCGGCGGCCTCGGCAACCCGCCGCAGTTCGGCCTCGCCGTGATCGGCGTGCTCGCCGAGCGCTTCGGCTTCGAGGTCTCGGTGGACTCCGCCTCCCCGTACGGCGGCGTCCGCTCCGTGCTGCTGCTGCCGCACGAACTGCTGACCGGCATGCCGGAGCGGCGCACCCAGCCGCCCGCCGCGGCCCCCGCCCCGGTCGCCGACCGGCTTCCGGCCCCGGCGCCCGCCCCCCTGGCCCGGCCGGCCGTGCAGCCGGCCGCGCTCCCCGCCGCCGCGGCCCCCGCCCCGGCGGTCGAGTCGTACGGCTCCACCGAGGACGGCCTGCCGATCCGCCGCCGCAAGCGGCCGATGGCGATCGTCCCGCCCACCGAATCCGCCCCCTACGGCGCGCCCGCAGCGCCCGCCGCCTCCGCCACCCGCTCCGGGGAGCAGACCGCGGCGATCCTGGGGGCTTTCCAGCGCGGCACCAGGTCCGGTCGCGCCACCCAGCGGGACGACGCGAACCAGACGACCAGCACCCGCGGTGCAAGCAGTGAAGGGCATGAGTTCTCGTGAACGACGATCTGTCTTGGATGCTCGACAGCGCGCTGGAGATCCCGGGTGCCCTGCACGCGGTCCTCATCTCCGCCGACGGCCTGCTGATGGCCCGCACCAGGGACATCGACAAGGACAACGCGGACCGGGTGGCCGCCGCGATGAGCGGCGTGCAGTCGCTCTCCCGCTCGCTCGGCTTCTTCTGCGACAACCCGACGCAGCGCTGGCAGCAGACCCTGGTCGAGTTCGACGGCGGCTGGGTCTTCCTGATCTCCGCCGGTGAGGGCGCCTACCTGGGGGTGTCCGCGCTGCCGGACGTCGACATGCAGGACATCACCTTCCGGATGCAACAACTCGTCGGCCAGCTCGGCAAGTTCCTCGCCGCGCCGCCCCGCGAGGACATCGGGGCGCGCCGGTGAGGGCGGGCGGCGAGGACCTCGAGTTCGAGCCGGCGGACTTAGTCCGCGCCTACGTCATCACCAAGGGGCGGGAGCTGCCGGACGAGCAGCAGCTGTCCCTGATCACCCTGGTCACCGCCGCCCCGCAGGAGGGCCGCCGCCCCACCCGGCTCACCCCGGAGGAGCAGCGCCTGCTGGACATCTGTTCGGCCGGCTACCTGTCGGTCGCCGAGGTGGCCGGCCACACCCGGCTCCCGCTGGGCGTGGTCCGCATCGTCCTGGCCGCGCTCGCCGAGGGCGGCCACCTGATGACCCGTCCGCCGGTCCCGAGGGCCCGGAACGCCGACAAGGACCTTCTGGAGGAGGTGCTCAATGGTCTTCACCGCAAGTTCGGATGACCGGGTCGGGCTGACCACCGACGACTACGTCTCGGGCGGCGCCACCCAGACCGCCGTGAAGATCCTCGTCGTCGGCCACTTCGCCGTCGGCAAGACCACCTTCATCGGCTCGATCTCCGAGATCGAACCGCTGTCGACCGAAGAGACCATGACCCAGGCCGCCGAGACCGTCGACGACCTCAAGGGCGTCCGGGGCAAGACCACCACCACGGTCGCCCTCGACTTCGGCCGGCTCACCCTCAGCGAACGCGTGGTGCTGTACCTGTTCGGCACGCCCGGCCAGACCCGCTTCGTCCAGATGTGGGAGGACATGGCCCGCGGCGCGCTCGGCGCGCTGATCCTGGTCGACCCCGAACGGCTCGCCGACTCCTTCCCCGTCATCGACCTGATCGAGCAGTACGGGCTGGACTACGCCATCGCCGTCAACCACTTCGACGGCAACCCGGAACGCGCCGAGCGGGCGCTGCGGGAGGCCCTCGACCTGCTCGACGAAACCCCGGTCGTCACCTGCGACGCGCGCAACGAGAAGTCGTCGGCCGCCGCACTCACCACTCTCGTCCGCTATTTGCTGGACCGCGCCAGCTAGGAGCAACACGCAGCCATGGACACTCACTCCCCCGCCCCGGTGCCCCCGCCCGGGTGCCCGGCCCACGGCGGCCGAGTGCCGCTGTACGGGCCGGAGTTCGCCGCCAACCCGCAGTCGTACTACGACTACCTGCGGCACTACGGCCCCACCGCTCCGGTCGAGCTCGCCCCCGGGGTCGACGCCACCCTGGTGACCGAGTACTCGGCCGCCCTGCAACTGCTGCAGGACCCGACCTCCTACCGCCGGGACTCCCGCCGCTGGCGCGCCTTCAACGAGGGCGCCGTCCCGATGGACAGCCCGGTGCTGCAGCTGCTGCTGCACCGCCCGAACGTGCTGTTCGCGGACGGCGCCGAGCACCTGCGGCTGCGCCAGGCCGTCACCGACAGCATGGCCAGGATCGACCAGCGCAAGCTCGCCCGCAGCACCCGGCAGATCTCCGACTTCCTGATCGCCCAGTTCGGCTACCGCGGTTCGGCCGACCTGTTGAGCTCCTACGCCAAGCAGCTGCCGCTGTTCGTCTTCAACGAACTCTTCGGCTGCCCGGCCGACATCGGCGACCGGGTGATGTTCGGCATCTCCGGCATGTTCGACGGCGTCAACGCCGAGAAGTCCGCCCAGGTGCTGTACGGCGCGGTCGGCGAACTGGTCGCGCTCAAGCGCAGCCGTCCCGGCGAGGACGTCACCTCCTGGATGATGCAGCACCAGGCCCAGCTCAGCGACGAGGAGATGACGCACCAGCTGGCCCTGCTGCTGGGCGCGGGCGTCGAGCCGCTCGGCAACCTGCTCGGCAACACCCTGCACCGGCTGCTCGTGCACGACGCCTACGCGCACCAGGGCGGCCTGATCGACGAGGCGATCGACGACACCCTGTGGGAGAACCCGCCGATCACCAACATGGGCCCGCACTACCCGGTCTCCGACGGGGAGTTCGCCGGTGAGAAGGTCCAGGCCGGCGACCTGCTGCTGGTGAGCTTCGCGGCCGCCAACAGCAGCCCGATCCTGGCCGCCGAACGGCGCGCCAGCAGCCGCGCCCACCTGGCCTGGGGCGCCGGACCGCACGCCTGCCCCTCCAAGGACCCGGCCCGGCAGATCGCCATGACCGCGCTGGAGAACCTGTTCAACCAGCTGCCGGACATCGAACTGGCCGTCCCCGAGGAGACGTTGAGCTGGCGACCCGGCCCGTTCAACCGCGCCCTGGTCTCGCTGCCCGCCCGGTTCACCCCGAACGAGTCGGCCCAGCGCGCCCAGGCCGCCGTCCAGGCCGCCCAGTCGGCTCCGACCACCCGGCAGACCGAGAAGGTAGGCCGCTGGAGCCAGTTCCTCAACTGGCTGGCCCGGTGATCTAAGCAACATTTATGTGTCCATGATGTCAGCATGAACCTTCACAAACTCGGGTAATCAGCGCAAATGCCCGCGCCATATGCCATGGCGCCGATGACCGGAGAACAGGAGGGTGTCATGGACCACATATCCAGAGACGCCGCCGAGACCCGTAGCCCGCTCCTCCCCGGGCCCCCCGCCCCCGGCGACCGCACTCACCGCGCCGACGTCCCCCGGCCCAACCGCCGGGGGACGTCGGCGCTGTTGCCCCCCAGACCGGTCGGGCGCACCGTCGGCGGCCACACGGCCCGTCAACTACTCGCACTGTGCGAGCTGGTGGGCCTGGACACGGGCGAGTCCGCCGAATACGCCCGCGCCCTGACCGACGCGCTCGGACCCGTGGTGCACCGGTCGCTCGACCTGCCGCCCGCCGTCCCGACCTTCCTCTCCGACGACCACACCCCCGTCGAGTTCTCGCTCTCCTTCTCCCCGGGCGCCGGCCCCTTCCTGCGCGTCCTGTTCGAGCCCTCCAGCGGCTTCGGCACCCCCGCCGAGAGCAGCCGACTCGGCCTCCGCGCGCTGCACACCCTCGCCCGGCGCTGGAGCATCTCCACCGAGAAGCTCGACCTCATCCAGGACCTCTTCCTCCCCGACGACCCCCGGGGGGCCTTCACCCTCTGGGCCGCCCTGGAACTCATCCCCGGCGGCGCCCCCCGGCTGAAGGCCTACCTCAACCCCGCCGCCTCCGGCCCCGACCGGGCCGAGGCCACCCTGCGCGAGGCGCTGCACCGCCTCGGCCACCACCGGGCGTACGACAGCCTCCCGCCCGCCGACCGCCTGCTGTTCCTCGCCCTCGACCTCGGTGGCTGGGAGACCCCCCGGCTGAAGCTGTACACCGCCCACCACCGGCTGCGCGCCTCCGCCGTCGGCGCGCTCAACCGGATGACCGACGGGCCCTCGCCCGCCGAGACCGAGGCCTTCCTGTACACCGCCGCCGGGCTGCCCGCCGGACACGACGGCCTGTTCGACCGCCGCCCCGTGCTCGCCTGCCACTCCTTCACCGATCCGGAGGCGGACCGCCCCAGCGGCTTCACCCTTCACGTCCCGGTCCGCGACTACGCCCACGACGACCGCGAGGTGCTCGGCCGCGCCGAGAAGCTGCTGCCCCGGTACGGGATCGCCCCCGACGTGCTCCGCGACGCGCTCGGCGCCCTCACCCCGCGGCGGCTGGAGGACGGCGTCGGCCTGATCGCCTACCTGGCCATGGTGCACCAGCAGGGGCACGCCCCCCGGCTGACCGCGTACCTGTCCTCCGAGGCGTACCGGGTCCGTCCGCCCAACGAACGGCCGACCGGACCGCGCCCCGTCCTCTGACCGCCGCGCCCGGCACGTCCCACCGCGAACCACCGGCACCCACCGCGGTCGGCGGCGGCCGCAGCTGTCGGAGGAGACCCGTGGCCCCCTGTCCCACGAGTCTCCCCCGAGCCCTCCGCTGCGGCCTAGGCCCCCGTCAACTCCCGCAGGTAGCCGTTCACGTCGACCTGCAACGAGGACCCGGCCGACAGGCCGTAGCGGCGCTCGATCCCGGCCAGGTGCCCGTCGGTCTCCTTGCGCATCACGTCCGCGGCGGGCAGCACCGACTCACCGGTGACCAGTCGCACCAACCACTGCGCCTGCGCCTCCACCAGCCTGGTGATCGAACCCACCGGGCGGAACAGGCCCAGGAAGAACAGGCCCGGGCGCTCCGGGTCCACCATCCGCCGGTACAGCGGCACCGGGCCGTGCCCGCCCGCCGGGTGGTCCGCCGGCAGGAACGGGAACGACCAGCCGTACCCCGTGCAGTAGACGATCGCGTCCGCCTCCGTCGAACTCCCGTCCGTGAAGCGGACCGTCGAACCCTCCAGCGACTCGATGCCCGGCTTCGGCCGGACCGCGCCGTGCCGGATCCGGCTCAGGATCTCGTCCGAGATCGTCACCGGCGTCGCGAAGATCCGGTTCTCCGGCTCGGGCAGGCCGTACCCGGAGAGGGGACCGCGCGCCACCCGCAGCGCCTCCTCGATGAACTCCTGCTGCTCCGGCAGGGACTTGGCGGTGAACCACGGAGCGACCGCGATCTCCTCCACCGATATGCCGAACAGCTGCTTGGGCACCACGTGCTGGCCGCGGCGCACCGACACCGTCGTCCGCGCCGCGTGCCGCGACAGGTCCACCGCGATGTCCACCCCCGACGCGCCGAGGCCCACCACGACCACGCGCTGACCGGCGAAGTCCGCGCCGTCCACGTACTCCATCGAGTGCAGGATCCGACCCGTGAAGGAGTCCGCCCCCGGCGGCAGCGGGTCCGGCATCAGCGGCACCGTGTGGTGACCCGAGGCCACCACCACCTGGTCGAAGACGCGCACGGTCTCCAGCCCGCCGGCGTCCCGGCTCACCACCCGCCATCCCCCGGAGGCGTCCTGACGCACCGACACCGCCTCGGTGCGGAACTCCACGTACGGCAGCAGTCCGGCCCGCTCCGCGAACGTCCGCAGGTACTCCGCCATGTCCCCACGGCTCGGGTACATCGGCAGGTCCTCGTCCATCGGGAAGCCCTTGAACGCCGTCAGCCCCTTCGCCGTGTTCAGGTGCAACGCCCGGTAGGCCGGCCCCGGCTCGCCCGGTGCGCGGTCGCGCCACACCCCACCCACCTCGGCGGCCGCCTCCAGGCAGACGAAGTCCAGCCCGCGCTCGCGCAGCGCGTACGCCGCCGCCAGCCCCGACAGACCCGCACCGATCACACAGACAGACATCGCGCCCTCCAGGCAGTCAGTGGTGAATCCCTAACTCACCGTTCCCCCGGCGATCTTGACGCCTCAGCATAAACAGGGCGCACATCCGTTCCCATGGAAACCGCCCCGCTTCCTCCCCGCTCGTCTCCCGACGGCCGCCACTGCCCCGCCTTGCCCGGCGCGGCGCGCGACGGGGACACTGGTCGGCGCGGGCCAGCGGCACCGGTCGGCGCGGGCCGGGGTGGCCGGGGCTACCGGGGACGGCCGGGGACGGCACGGGGGCGAGGAGCGTCATGACGGAGCACGGGGCGGCCGACCAGCCCGCCTTCGGCACGCTGCTCCGCGAGCTGCGCACCCGCACCGGAACCAGCCAGCAGGACGCCGCCGCCCGCGCCGGGCTCAGCGCCCGGGCCCTGCGCGACCTCGAACACGGGCGCGTGCGACGGCCCCGCGAGAACACCGTCCGACGACTCGTCGACGCCCTCGGGTTGACCGAACGTCAGGCCGCCGACCTCCGGTCCGCCGCCGCGACCGGTGGCGCGACCGGCGGTGCCACCGGCCTCGACACCGCCACCGCCACCGGGCCCGGCCGCACCACCCTGCTGCTGCTCGGCCCGCTGCTGCTGCGCCGCGGCCGCGACACCGTACCGATCGACAGCCCCACCCTGCGCCGCCTGCTCGGCCTGCTCGCCCTCACCCACCCCGCCGCCGCCACCCGGCAGGAGATCACCGACACCCTGTGGCCCGACGGCCCGCCCGGCTCCCAGCAGAGCCTGATCCACACCCACGTCAGCCGACTGCGCCGACTCCTCGCCCCCGACGACCCCCCGTCCGGCGTCCTGCGCACCCCCACCGGCTACCGACTCGGCCTGCCCCGCCACCGCACCGACCTCGGCCGGTTCGACGACCTGCTGACCCGCACCACCAGCCTGCGGCACGCCCCCGACCCCGACACCGCCCACCGGGACCTCACCCGCGCCCTGCGGCACTGGCGCGGCCCCGTCCTCGCCGACGCCGACCCCGCCCTGCGCCGCCACCCCGCCGCGGTCGCCGCCAACGAACGCCGCCTCCGCGCCGCCCTGCTGCACGCCGACACCGCCCTGCTGCTGCACCGCTCCGAACACGCCGTCCCGCTGCTCCGGGAACTCGCCCACACCGAGCCCCTGCACGAAGGCCTGCACGCCCGGCTGATCCTCACCCTCGCCGCGAGCGGCCGCCAGGCCGCCGCCCTGGACACCTACACCCGGCTGCGCACCCGCCTCGATGAGGAACTCGGCGTCGCCCCCGGCCCCGAACTCCACGACGCTCAGCTACGCGTCCTGCGCGGCCAGTTCCCCACCCGGGCCCCCGCACCAGCCCTCACCCGGGCCCTCACCCGGGCTCCCGAACCGTCGCCACCTCGCCTTCCCATCCCGGCCCAACTCCCCTTCCAGCCAGGCGAGTTCGTCGGACGCCTCCGGCAGTTGCGCGAACTCGACGCCCTGCTCCCGGCCGCCTCGGCCTCCCCCGCTCCTCCCGCCCCGGGCATCCGGGCACCGCTCGTCGCGGTGGTCGGGCCGCCCGGCGTCGGCAAGACCGCCCTCGCGACCCACTGGGCCCACGGGCACCGCGACCGCTTCCCGGACGGGCAGCTCTTCGCCGACCTGCGCGGCCACTCCCACCGGCCCGCGCAGCACCCGGACACCGTGCTGGCCCGCTTCCTGCGCGCCCTCGGCGCACCGTCCGACCGGCTGCCCGCCGACCCGGACGAGGCCGCCGCGCTCTATCGCACCCTGCTCGCCGACCGCCGACTGCTGATCGTCCTCGACGACGCCCGCGACGCCGAACAGGTCCGCCCCCTGCTCCCCGGTGCCCCCGGCTGCGCCGTCCTGGTCACCAGCCGCAACCGGCTCACCGGCCTGCTCGTCGGCCACGGCGCCCGCCGCCTCGACCTCGACCCGCTGGACCCGGCGGAGGGCAGCCTGCTGCTCGGCACCGTCCTCGGCCCCGACCGGGTCGCCGCCGAGCCGGCCGCCGCCCACCGGCTCGTCCGGGCCTGCGGCGGGCTCCCGCTCGCCCTGCGGATCGCCGCCGCCGACCTGGCCACCCGCGGCGCCACCCTCGCCGACCACGCCCCCGCGCACCCCGACGCCACCCTGCTCGCCCGGCTCGACCTCGCCGACGACCCGCACACCGGCCTCCGCGCCGCCTTCGACCGCTCCTACCGGGCCCTCCCCGCCCCCGCCCGACACCTGTTCCGCCTCCTCGGCCACGCCCCCGCCCCCAGTCTCAGCACCGACGCCGTGACCGCCCTCGCCGCCGCCGAACTCGCCACCACCCCCGCCGAGACCACCGCCCTGCTGGCCCGCCTCGCCGACGCCCACCTCGTCCGCGAGCACCCGCCCGGCCACCACCGCCTCCCGGGCCTGCTCCACCCGTACGCGGCGGGGGTGGGGGCGGGGGCGGAGGCGGGGGCCGGGGAGCGGCGGGGGGTGGACATCAATCCACTGATTGACGCCGCGCAGCTGATGTGCGGTGATCACGCGGTTGACGTCGATCGCCCTCTTGTCGTCGATCGCCCGACCGACAGCAGTCAACTGACGACCCGTCGACAGTTGACCGACGCCGCCGCCCGGGTGTGCGGCGCCGGACGGCCGCCCACCGCACGACAGCACGGCCCGCACCCCGACGACATCACCGTGCTGGGCCTGATCTGCTGGAAGCTCGGCCGCCTGCCCGAGGCCGCCGAGCACTTCGCGCACGCCGCCCGCGCCCTCGACACCTTCAGCACCTTCAGCACCCTCGACGCGCTCAGCACCTTCGACGTCCTCGACGGCCCGGCCGACCGGGAGGCGATCGCCCGGACCAACCTGGCCGTCGTACGGCGGGCGCTCGGACAGCCGGGGGAGGCCATCCGCGAGATCGGCGAGGCCCTGCCGGTGCACCGTCGGCACCGGAACCGGTTCAGCGAGGCCGTCGCGCTGACCTGCCTCTCCTGCGCCCACACCGACCTCGGCGACCACGCCACCGGGCAACTGCTGGCCCACAGCGCGCTCACCGCCGCCCGCGCCGTGCGCAACCGGGCGCTGGAGGCGAACGCCCAACTCGCCCTCGGCAGCGCGTACTTGCGCGCTCACCGGGCCGCCGAGGCGGCCACCGCGCACCGCGAGGCGCTGCAGTCGGCCGAGGCCGCGGGCGACCGCCACCCGCAGGTCGCCGCCCTGTCCGGCCTCGCCGCCGCGCTGCTCGACACCGATCCGCGCGCCGCGCTGCGCTGCGCCGAGCGCGCCCTCGGGCTCGCCCGCGAGGCCGGGTTCCGGGTGCTCGAAGGCGACGCCCTCACCGTGCTGGCCCACGTCCGCACCCGGCTCGGCGATCCGCCCGCCGCCCTCTCCCTCGGCGCCGAGGCCCTCGCCCTGCACCGCAGCGCCGGCCACCTCCCCGGCAAGGCCCGGACCCACCTCGTCCTCGCCCTGGCCGCCGCCGCCCTGGGCGCCGACGCCGACGCCGTCCGGCACCGCCGGGAGGCCCTGCGGGCCGCCCGCGCGATGGGCGGAACCCCGCTGCGCTGACCCGGAAGTTCCACCGAACTTCCGCTCCGCCCCGTCACCCCAGCTCAGCGCGCCCGTCGGGCCCCTCCCGCCCTCTGGTCCCGCTCCGGTCGCCCGTACAGCCCGGCTCCTTACGGTGTTCGCACCTCCCCGCCCCGGACCCCGAGGTGACACCTTGAGCCGCTACGACCGCCTCGCCCACACCCCCGCCGTACGCCGCCTCCAGCAGGAGATGGGCAGCGCCGCGGCCGCCCGCCGCCTGCGCGCCTCCGTCCCCTCTTCCCCGCACCTCGACGACGGTCCCGAGCCGTTCGGCGACGCCGAGGCCGCCTTCGTCCGCGGCCTGGACGGCTTCCTGTTCGCGACCGTGAACGGGAACGGCTGGCCGTACATCCAGTTCCGCGGCGGCCCGCCCGGCTTCGTCCACGTCCTGGACCCGCACACCCTCGGCTACCTCGACGTCCGCGGCAACCGGCGGTACCTCACCACCGGCAACCTGCGCGGCGGGGACGGCCGGGTCGCCCTGTTCTTCCTCGACCACGCCCGGCAGGCCCGCCTCAAGGTCTTCGGCCGTGCCACCGCCGTCCCCGCCGACCGGGACCCGTCCCTCGCCGAGCGCCTCGCCTCCCCGCGCACCGACGGCCGGGTCGAACAGCTCGTCACCGTCCGCGTCGAGGCGTACGCCTGGAACTGCTCCCAGCACATCACCCCGCGCTTCACCGAACGCGAACTCGCCGACGCCCTGGACCCGGCCCGCGACCGACTCGCCCGACTGGAACGGGAGAACGCCCAGCTACGCGCCGAACTCGCCGCAGTCAGCGCCCCAGCCACCGTCACCACCCCAGCCACCGCCACCGCCACCGCAGCCACCCTCCCGCACCGCACCGACGCGAAGGACTGAACCCGCCGTGCCCGCCACCCCGTCCGCCCCGCCCGCCCCGACCGCCCCGACCACCTCCGCCCTCCCCTCCACCCCTCCCCCCGAACCCGCCATCTGGTCCCGCGACTTCCGCCGCTACTTCACCGCCCGCAGCGCGGGCCTGCTCAGTTGGGCGATGCTCCCGGTCGCCGTCTCGGCGGGGCTGCTCTCCGCCGGGCACGGCCTGGACACCGCGGGCTACGCGATGGCCTTCCTGGTCGCGCCGTTCGCGGGGCTGGTGCTGTTCGGAGGCGTCCTCGCCGACCGGTTCACCGCCCGCCGGATGATGATCGTCGCGGACCTGGCCAACCTCACCGCGCACGTCCTGCTGGCCGTCCTGTTCTGGCACGGCGTCGACCGCCTCTGGCAGTTGTACGCCCTGCTGGCGGTGGCGGGCACGGCCAACGCCCTGTTCCAGCCCGGCGCGTCCTCGACCGTGCCGCTGGTCGCCCGCGACGTGCAGGGCGCCAACGGCGTGCTGCGCACCTCCGAGGCGCTCACCGGCCTCGGCGGGCCCGCGCTGGCGGGCGTCCTGGTCGGTTTCGGGTCCACCGGCTGGGTGATGGCGCTGTCCGCGCTCGCCTACGCCACCAGTGCGGCCTGCCTGTTCGCGCTGCGCCTGGGCCGCGTCCCGGCCCCGCCCGCGGGGCACTCGTTCCGGCACGACCTGGCGGTCGGCTGGCGGGAGTTCCGCTCCCGGAGCTGGCTGTGGAGCGTCATCCTGGTCTGGATGGTCTACGCCGTCCTCGCCTGGGGCCCCCAACTCTCCCTCGCCGCAGGCGTCGTGGTGCCCGAGCACGGCCCCGCCGCGTTCGGCCTGGTCAACTGCGCGCTCGGCGCGGGCACCGTGGCCGGTGGCCTGCTCGCCATCCGCTACAAGCCGCGCCGTCCGCTCGCGGCCGGTGCGGCCGCCATGTTCGCCTACCCGCTCTACCCCCTCGCCGTCCTGCTGCACGCCCCGGTCTGGCTGCTCGCCGCCGCCCAGGTGCTGGTCGGCACCGGCATCGGCGTCTGGGGCGTGATGTGGTCCACGGCCGTCCAGACCCAGGTGCCCGGCGAGGTCCTCAACCGCGTCCACGCCTACGAGGTCGCCGGGTCGGTCGGCCTGTACCCCCTCGGTTCCGCCCTGGCGGGCCCCGCCGCCCGCGCCTTCGGCACCTCCCAGGTGCTCGCGGTCGGCGTCCTGGTGGCCCTGCTGACCCCGCTCGCCCTCCTGCTCACCCGTCCGGTCCGCACCCTCCCCCGCGTCCCCGACCGTCCCGCCGATCCCATCAACACCTCATCCTGACAACGGAGTCGGTCAGAAGCCCCCGGGACGGGTCGGACGAGCGTAGGTGGCAGGTGCGGGCGGTCGGATTCCGGACCAACGGGGGCGTCGACGTACCGGAGGAGCTCGACCTGTCGCCACCAACCGGATCGCCCCCGGCACGACCGAGGCCCTCCCCCCTCGCGGGGGCCACGAGGTCCCACCCCCCTCCCGGAGACCGGAGCGCACCGCGGCGGGTCCCTGCTCCCCCTCCACCGAGCGCCCCGCAGCCCGGACAAGGCGAAAGCCCCAGGTCGCTGACCTGGGGCTTTCTGCTGGAGCGGGTGACGAGAATCGAACTCGCGCTCTAAGCTTGGGAAGCTCATGTTCTACCATTAAACTACACCCGCAACTGACGGCCCGTCAGTGACGGCCCGATCAAGGACCACTGTACCCCATCGTGCGGGGTGGTGAGAGCAGGGTCCGGGCGGCGGCGAGCCTGGGTGGGCGGTGTCCGGTAGATCCCCTAATGTGACGCTGTCGGCGGAAGTGTGGGAAGGGGACCGATGGAGCAGCGCACCGTGGTTCGTTGTGCCGAGGGGCACGTGTTCAGTACGACGGCGTTCCCGATGCAGCACCTGCAGGCGGGCCGGCTGGGGCCCGGGCGGTTGCTGCGGTGCCCGCGGTGCGGGCGGTTGCGGAGTTCGGTGCCGGCGGACGTGTCGGAGCTGTCGGCGGACGAACTGGCGCGCGGGCTGCGGTTGGTGGCGGTGGAGTCGCTGTCGTAGCCGGTCGCGGGAGCAGGACCGCGGGGCGGGCGCTTTTGGGGCGCCCGCCCCGCGGCACGTACGCTCGGGGCGTGCTGCTCTCCGACAACGACATCCGTGCCGAGATCGACAAGGGGCGGGTCGTGATCGACCCGTTCGAACCGTCGATGGTCCAGCCGTCGAGCATCGACGTCCGACTGGACCGGTTCTTCCGGGTTTTCGAGAACCACCGCTACCCGCACATCGACCCCTCCGAGGAACAGCCGGACCTGACCCGGCTGGTCGAGCCGGAGGGCGACGAGGCGTTCATCCTGCACCCGGGCGAGTTCGTGCTGGCGTCCACCTACGAGGTGATCACCCTGCCGGACGACGTGGCCTCGCGGCTGGAGGGCAAGTCGAGCCTGGGCCGGCTCGGGCTGCTGACGCACTCGACGGCGGGCTTCATCGACCCGGGGTTCAGCGGGCACGTGACGCTGGAGCTGTCGAACGTGGCGACGCTGCCGATCAAGCTGTACCCGGGGATGAAGATCGGGCAGCTGTGCCTGTTCCGGCTCTCCTCGCCGTCCCAGCACCCGTACGGCTCGGAGCGCTACGGCTCGCGCTACCAGGGGCAGCGCGGCCCGACGGCGTCCCGCTCGTACCTGAACTTCCACCGCACGCAGGTCTGAGGGCGCGGGCTCCCGCGGCGAGGGCCGACCCCGGCGGACGGGGTCGGCCCTCGCCGCATGCGCGGGCGGGTCAGGCGCGGACGGGGGTGGTGACGGCGGTGAGTTCGGTGCCGTCCGGGGAGAGAGCGAGCTCGGTGCGCAGGGCGGTGAGTTCGCCGAGGTGGTGGAGGTGGGTGCCGCCGCAGGCGATGGCGGCCGGGCCCTCGGGGAGGTCGGTGTGCCAGCGGCGGCGGGCGGTGAGCTCGGGGCCGGGGGTGTCGATCCGGACGGGGGCGTCGGCGGCGACCCAGGCGGCGAGGCGGGCGTTGACCTCGGCGGTGAGGGCGGGCAGGGCGTCGGCGAGGGCCGGGAGGGTGTCGGTGGCGTCGGTGGTGAAGCCCTTCTTCTTCAGGGACTTGCCGATCCGGTAGGTGTCGGTGCTGGCGGTGGTGTCCATCACCGAGCTGTCCATGGCGAGGCTGTCGAAGTCGGGGTGGCCGAGGGCGTCGGCGCGGCCGGGGTCCTTGCGCCAGCGCGGGGCGAGCGCGGCGTTGAGGGCGAGGGCGAGCAGGTGGCAGCCGGTGTGCGCGGCGCTGAGGGCGGCGCGGCGGTCGGCGTCGACGGCGAGTCGCGCGGTGCGTCCGACGGCCTCCGGGCCGAGCGCCCCGGCGGGCAGCACGTGCAGGACCAGCCAGGCCCAGTCCTCGTCGCCGCGCCGGACCGGGATGTCGGTGCCGACCGCGAACTCACCGTCGGGGCCGTGCGCGCCGGTGAGGCAGTCCAGGACGGGGTGGGCGGTGCCGTCGAGGGTGAGGGTGCCGTGGTCGGCGGGCTGGTCGGGCCAGGTGTGGTCGACCGGGTGGAACGGGGTGGCCGCGGTGACCACCGCGGTGCGGCCGTCCGGCAGGGCGTGCACGGCGAGGACCGGCGACTCGCCGGTCACCGCCCCGGCCGGGAAGCTGACGTGGGTGGTGGGCAGGCTCATGCGCGGGCTCCGGACGGGAAGTGAGGGTGGGCGGAACCACCTCACCCTACAAACGGGTCCGGGCGCGTCCTCAGCCCAGGGTGGGCAGCTTGATCAGCACCAGCAGCGCCAGCAGTTGCACCGCGGCCGCGCCGGCCGCCTTGCCCCAGGGCAGGTCGTGGATCCGGCGCACCATGGTGGTCAGCAGCACGGCGCAGCCGATCCAGGTCGCCCAGCCGACCGCCTGCACGACGGGGTTGCCGACCGGCAGGAAGAGCGCGAGCAGCAGCCGCGGGGCGTCGGTGGTCCAGCTGATCAGGGCGGCCAGGCCGACGGTGGACTGCCAGGGGCCGTCGCCGCCGGACTGCCGGGCCAGGACGTAGGTGACCGCGGAGAGCACCCCGCCGGCCAGCGTGAAGCCGAGCGCGGCGCCGCCGATCGCCCAGAGCGCGACGGCGAAGGTGGAGTGCACCACCTGGTCGTAGGTGGAGTCGATGGCGAACACCGCGAGCACGCCGTACAGCAGCGACACGCACAGCGCGGGCAGCCACACCTGGTGGTCGCGCATCCGGTCGAAGGTGGCGCTCGGGCGGCGGTAGATGCCGACCAGCAGCTCCCGCCAGGGCAGCCGGGGGCCACCGGCGTGCGGCGCGGCCTGCCCGCCGGCCCGGTAGACGGCGACGTTGTCCACCGGGGGCGCCTGCTCGTAGCCGTAGCCGTCGTCGTGGCCCTGGTAGCCGCCCTGGTAGCCGTCCTGGCCGTGGTCGTAGCCGTACCCGTCCGGGCCGCCGTAGGGGTGCGGCTCGTAGGGCTGCTCGCCGTACGGCGGCTCGCCGTAGGGCGGCTCGCCGAGCGCGAAGGCCCTGGTGTGGCCGGGCTGGTCGCCGGGGGCGGGCGGGGTGGGCGACCCCGGGTGGGCGGGGTGCGGGGCGGTGAAGTACTCGGGGACGCCGGTGGGCGCGCCCTGGTACGGGTCGCCGTTCTGGGGGGCGCCCGTCCGGGGTGCCGACCAGCCGTGCCGGGGGTCGGCGCCCCGTCCGTCGTCGTGTCGATTGCCAGCCACGTCTCGACGGTACCCGCAACGGCTGATCCCCCGTCGGGTGATCATGGCGGCGGGGCCGGATTGCAGCCGTCCTGTGACGCTGCGGTCCGGCCCCGCGCGGGGTGGGCGTCAGCCGCTGACGCGGGCGCCGGGCGCGTGCACCGCGGCGGCGTTGCTCAGGCCGGCCTCGCAGCCGCCGGGGCCCGCGGACAGGCGGACGGAGCCGACCGGGAGCCG
This sequence comes from Kitasatospora sp. NPDC001540, assembly GCF_042894345.1. Classification (NCBI taxonomy): domain Bacteria; kingdom Bacillati; phylum Actinomycetota; class Actinomycetes; order Kitasatosporales; family Streptomycetaceae; genus Kitasatospora; species Kitasatospora sp. NPDC001540. Next base: position 333,977 of record NZ_JBIAVO010000003.1, on the reverse strand, counting down.
GGTGCCGCAGGCGATCCGCAGGCCCGCGGGGAGCTCGTTCTCGGCCTCCAGGACGGCGCCGTCGCCGATCACCACGCCGTCCAGCGAGCAGCGCTCCCCGATCTCGGCGTAGGCGCCGACGATGGAGTCCTTGACGTACGCCCCGGCCTTGATCCGGGCGCCGGGCAGGACCACGCTGCCCTCGACGATGGCCCCGGCGGCGATCTCGGCGTCCGCGGAGACCACGGTGCCGGAGCCCAGCACGGCGGCCGGGTCGACGGTCGAGCCGGGCAGCAGCAGCGCCTCGCCGGTCGGGCCGGGGACGGCCGGGGAGTCGACCTTGCCGAGCACCAGGTCGGCGGAGCCGCGGACGAACGCGCCGGGGGTGCCCAGGTCGAGCCAGTACGAGGTGTCGACGACGCCGCGCAGCAGCGCGCCCTCGGCCAGCAGTTCGGGGAAGGTCTCGCGCTCGACCGAGACCTCGCGGCCGGCCGGGATGCGGTCGATCACCGAGCGGGTGAAGACGTAGCAGCCCGCGTTGATCTGGTCGGTGACGATCTGCTCGGCCGTCTCCGGCTTCTCCAGGAAGGCGAGCACCCGGCCGTCCGGGTCGGTCGGGACGAGACCGAAGGCGCGCGGATCGGCCACCCGGGTGAGGTGGAGGGTCACGTCGGCGCCGGAGGCGCTGTGGCCGTCGCGCAGGGCGGCGATGTCCAGGCCGGAGAGGATGTCGCCGTTGAAGACCAGGACCGGCTCGTCGGGGCCGCAGGTCAGGCCGGAGGCGGCGTTGCGGATCGCGCCGCCGGTGCCGAGCGGCTCCTCCTCGGTGAGGTAGACCAGCTCGATGCCGTACGGGCTGCCGTCCTGGAAGTGGTCGACGAAGACCTCGGCCAGGTAGGAGGTGGCGAGCACCACGCGGGTGACGCCGGCCGCGGCGGCGCGGGCCAGCTGGTGGGCGATGAAGGGGACACCGGCGACCGGCAGCATGGGCTTCGGCGTGTGGGTGGTCAACGGGCGGAGTCGGGTGCCCTTCCCGCCGACCAGCATGATCGCCTGGGTCATGTGCTGTCTCCCGTGGTCGTATTCCGGCGGCCCGGCACGACAGGGTCCGGTGCGCACGCTCGGTGGAACTGGTCGAGGCAGCATGACATGGCCTTCGACGGAGCCGGACCTTTCCCCGGCTCCGCCGCATACTCTATTTGCCCGAACAGCGTCCGGTTGCCACCGCCCTGGTCGATCCGGTGTGCGGATCGGCGCGTCCGGTCTACGGCAGCAGCCAGGAGCGCCCGGGCGCGGGGCCCGCGGTGGTGCCCCCGGACGCCTGCAGGCGGCCCACGGCGGAGGCGGGCAGGGTTTGGTCCCAGACCTGGACGTCGGAGATCGCGCCGTCCCAGAAGTCCGTCCACTGGGACTTGTAGCGGACCCGGCCGAGCTGCAGGCCGCCGGTGGTCTGCCAGATGCCGGTGACCGGGGTGGACTGCTGGAGCTGTCCGTTGACGTACAGCAGGATCTTCTTCGCGGACGCGTCGTAGACGCCGGTGAGCAGCGTCCACTGGCCGGTGGTGGCGGGGGCGGTGCTGAAGGCCTGGTAGGTGGTGTTGTCCTGGGCCCCGGCGGCGGTCTGCACCTTGAAGACCCACTGGTTGTGGGTGCCCCAGTAGTCGCGGCCGAGGTAGAAGGAGTAGTAGCTGTCGCCGCCCTGGGTGACGACGGCCCGGCCGCCGGTGGGGGCGTTGTTGCGGACCACCGCCGAGACGGTGAAGGAGCGGGAGGTGTCGACCACCGGGGCCTGGCTGTCGGCCCAGCCGACGCCGTTGCCGTAGAGCGCCATGGTGGGCCCGTTGTGGCCCTCGGTGCGGCCGATGGTGGCGCCGCCGCCCAGCACCATGCCGGGCAGCGTGGCGGGCGCCCCGGAGGGCTGCTTGCCGCTGCCGGGGGTGGCGGTGGCCTTCCCGGTCGGGCTGCCGGAGGGCTTGCCGCCGCCGGACGCGGAGGGGTCGGCGGAGGGGCTCGCGGAGGGGTCGGCGGTGGGCGCGCCGGTGCCGGTGGGCGCGGGCGCGGCGCCGGGCGTGTCGCCGGTGGCGGGGGCGGGGCCGTCGGGCTGCGCGGTGCCGACGGGCGCGGCCGCGGGGGTGGTGGAGGGACGGGTGAGCACCAGGGCTCCGGCGACCAGTCCGGCGACCACGGCGACGGCGAGCGCGCTGCCGCCGATCCGCAGCATCCGGCGGCGTCGCTCCTCGCGCTCGCGGGCCTCGGCGAGCGCGGCCCAGTCGGGCGTGCTGCTCACCGGCGGCAGGTGGGCGGGCCCGCCGGGCCCCGGTGTTCCCCCGTCTGCAGTCATGCGGCCGATGCTAGGACATCGTCCGCGGGCCGGGTACGGCCGGTTCCGCCCCGGGTACGGCCGGTTCCGCCCCGGGTACGGCCGGACCCCGGGGCCGCAGCGGGCGTCCGGGGTCCGGCCGGTGAGGGGGCGTCAGGCGTCGACCGGTTCCGCCTCGGCGGTCGGGACGGCCTTGACCGACTCCAGCAGCAGCTGGGCGACGTCGACGACCTTGAGGTGCTCCTTGGCCGCGCCCTCGTTCTTCTTCCCGTTGACCGAGTCGGAGAGCATGACGAGGCAGAACGGGCAGGCGGTGGAGACGATGTCGGGGTTGAGGGAGAGCGCCTCGTCGATCCGCTCGGTGTTGATCCGCTTGCCGATCCGCTCCTCCATCCACATCCGGGCGCCGCCGGCGCCGCAGCAGAAGCCGCGCTCCTTGTGGCGGTGCATCTCCTCGTTGCGCAGGCCGGGCACCTTGCCGATGATCTCGCGCGGCGGGGTGTAGACCTTGTTGTGGCGGCCGAGGTAGCAGGGGTCGTGGTAGGTGATCAGGCCCTCGACCGGGTTGACCGGCAGCAGCTTGCCCTCGTCGATGAGGTGCTGGAGCAGCTGGGTGTGGTGGATGACCTCGAAGTGGCCGCCGAGCTGCGGGTACTCGTTGGCGATGGTGTTGAAGCAGTGCGGGCAGGTGGCGACGATCCGCTTGGTCGGGGCGTCCTCCAGGGCGGCGTTCAGGGTCTCGACGTTCTGCGCGCCGAGCATCTGGAACAGGAACTCGTTGCCCAGGCGGCGCGGGGAGTCACCGGTGCAGGTCTCCTCCTTGCCGAGGATGGCGAACTTCACGCCCGCGGTGTGCAGGAGTTCGGCGAAGGCCTTGGTGGTCTTCTTGGCCCGGTCCTCCAGGGCGCCGGCGCAGCCGACCCAGTAGAGGTACTCGACCTCGGCGGGGTCGATGTCCTCGCCGATCACCGGCACCTCGATGCCGGTCTCCTTCTTGAGCTCCTTGACCCAGTCCAGGCGGGCCTTGGTGGCCAGGCCCCACGGGTTGCCCTTGTTCTCCAGGTTCTTGAGCATCGTCCCGGCCTCGGTCGGGAAGCTGCTCTCGATCATGACCTGGTAGCGGCGCATGTCGACGATGTGGTCGATGTGCTCGATGTCGACGGGGCACTGCTCGACGCAGGCGCCGCAGGTGGTGCAGGACCACAGCACGTCGGGGTCGATGACGCCGTTCTCCTCGGCGGTGCCGATGAGCGGGCGCTCGGCCTCGGCCAGGGCGGCGGCGGGGACGTCGGCGAGCTGCTCGGCGGTGGCCTTCTCCTCGCCCTCCATCGACTTGCCGCCGCCGGCCAGCAGGTAGGGGGCCTTGGCGAAGGCGTGCTCGCGCAGGCTCATGATCAGCAGCTTGGGCGACAGCGGCTTGCCGGTGTTCCAGGCCGGGCACTGCGACTGGCAGCGGCCGCACTCGGTGCAGGTGGAGAAGTCGAGGATGCCCTTCCAGGAGAAGTGCTCGACCTGGGAGACGCCGAACACGGCGTCGTCCGCCGGGTCCTCGAAGTCGATCGGGGCGCCGTTGCTGGTCATCGGGCGCAGCGCGCCGAGCGCGGTGGCGCCGTCGTCCTCGCGCTTGAAGTAGATGTTGAAGAAGGCCAGGAAGCGGTGCCAGGCGACGCCCATCGAGGGGTTGACGCCGATGGTGATCGCCCAGGCGAAGGAGATGCAGATCTTCAGCATCGCGAACAGGTAGACCAGGTTGGCCAGGGTGCCGTGCGCGGTGCCGTGGAAGGCGGCGGCGATCGGGTACGAGACCAGGTAGGCCGGGTCGTAGGAGTCGACGCCCTCCAGGGCGCCCTCCAGGCCGCGGAGCATCATGATGCACAGGCCGATGCCGAGGATCGTGTACTCGACGTAGAAGGCCTGCCAGGCGATCGAGCCGGCGAACCGGGACTTGCGGCCGGCCCGGGAGGGCAGGCTGAGCAGGCGGATCACGATCAGGGTGAGGATGCCCAGGGTGGTGAGGGTGCCGATCAGCTCGACGAAGACGTTCCAGGGCAGCCAGTGGCCGATGACCGGGAGGACGAACTCGGCGTCGAAGAGCTGGCCGAAGGCGTTCACCAGGGTCAGCACCAGGGAGAAGAAGCCGACGGCGACGAACCAGTGGGCGACGCCGACGACCCCCCACCGGTTCATCCGGGTGTGGCCGAGGAACTCCTTGACCACGGTGGCGGCCCGTTGCGCGGGCTGCCCGAAACGGGTGCCGTCGGCCGAGCCGGTGCGCACCACCTTGTAGATGTACAGCGCCGCCCGGGCGGCGAGCGCGGTGCCGATCACGAAGGTGACCAGCGAGATGACGATCGCTGCTAGCTGCATCGCTCTCCGTCTCCAGCGGCTCCGGCCCGGTCTCCGTCTTCCCGGGCTCCCCAAGTCTCCCCGGATTGTACTGGTCAGTAACTTCAAGGGTCGACGCGCCGGACATTACCGCGCATTAACACCCGGTCAGAAGATGTTCAAGGTATGGCGGCAGTCACTAAGCCAGGACTCACCCGCCCGGAGCAGCCGCGACGGACCCGGCGACATAAGCGCTCAGTAAAGTTGAGCGCCACCGGCTCAAAGCTGTTGACGCAGCCCGGACGGTCGTGCATCCTTGAGTCCGTACTGCTCAACTTCTCCCCGGAGGTATTCACGATGGCACGCGCGGTCGGCATCGACCTCGGTACGACGAACTCCGTCGTCAGCGTTCTTGAGGGCGGTGAGCCCACCGTCATCACCAACGCCGAGGGCGCTCGGACCACGCCGTCCGTCGTCGCCTTCGCCAAGAACGGCGAGGTGCTCGTCGGCGAGGTCGCCAAGCGGCAGGCGGTCACCAACGTCGACCGCACCATCCGCTCGGTCAAGCGCCACATGGGCACCGACTGGAAGATCGGCATCGACGGCAAGGACTTCACGCCGCAGCAGATCTCCGCCTTCGTCCTGCAGAAGCTCAAGCGGGACGCCGAGGCCTACCTGGGCGAGACGGTCACCGACGCCGTCATCACCGTCCCGGCCTACTTCAACGACTCCGAGCGCCAGGCGACCAAGGAGGCCGGCGAGATCGCGGGCCTGAACGTCCTGCGCATCGTCAACGAGCCGACCGCGGCCGCCCTGGCCTACGGCCTGGACAAGGACGACCAGACCATCCTGGTCTTCGACCTCGGCGGCGGCACCTTCGACGTGTCGCTGCTGGAGATCGGCGACGGCGTGGTCGAGGTCAAGGCCACCAACGGCGACAACCACCTCGGCGGCGACGACTGGGACCAGCGGGTCGTCGACCACCTGGTGAAGGTCTTCCAGGCCGGCCACGGCGTCGACCTGTCCAAGGACAAGATGGCCGTCCAGCGCCTGCGCGAGGCCGCCGAGAAGGCCAAGATCGAGCTGTCCTCCTCCTCGGAGACCTCGATCAACCTGCCCTACATCACGGCCTCCGCCGAGGGCCCGCTGCACCTGGACGAGAAGCTCACCCGCTCCCAGTTCCAGCAGCTCACCGCCGACCTGCTGGACCGCTGCAAGGTCCCGTTCCACAACGTGATCAAGGACGCCGGCATCCAGCTGTCCGAGATCGACCACGTGGTCCTGGTCGGCGGCTCGACCCGCATGCCCGCCGTCGCCGAGCTCGTCAAGGAGCTGACCGGCGGCAAGGACGCCAACAAGGGCGTCAACCCGGACGAGGTCGTCGCGATCGGCGCCTCGCTGCAGGCCGGCGTGCTCAAGGGCGAGGTCAAGGACGTCCTGCTGCTCGACGTCACCCCGCTGTCCCTCGGCATCGAGACCAAGGGCGGCATCATGACCAAGCTGATCGAGCGCAACACCACGATCCCGACCAAGCGCTCGGAGATCTTCACCACCGCCGAGGACAACCAGCCCTCCGTGCAGATCCAGGTCTACCAGGGCGAGCGCGAGATCGCGGCGTACAACAAGAAGCTCGGCATGTTCGAGCTGACCGGCCTGCCGCCGGCCCCCCGCGGCCTGCCGCAGATCGAGGTCACCTTCGACATCGACGCCAACGGCATCATGCACGTGGCCGCGAAGGACCTCGGCACCGGCAAGGAGCAGAAGATGACCGTCACCGGCGGCTCCTCGCTGCCGAAGGACGAGGTCAACCGCATGCGCGAGGAGGCCGAGCGCTACGCGGAGGAGGACACCAAGCGCCGCGAGGCCGTCGAGACCCGCAACCAGGGCGAGCAGCTCGTCTACTCGACCGAGAAGTTCATCGCGGACAACGCGGACAAGCTCCCGGCCGACGTCAAGACCGAGGTCGAGACCGCCATCGGCGAGCTCAAGGAAGCCCTCAAGGGCGAGGACGTCGCGGCCATCCGCACCGCCACCGAGAAGGTCTCCACCACCGCCCAGAAGCTCGGCGCGGCGCTGTACGCGCAGGCCGACGGCGCGGGCGCGGCGGCCGGTGCGGCGGGCGCGGCCGGTGACGCGGGCGCCAAGGACGACGACGTGGTCGACGCCGAGATCGTCGACGACGAGAAGCCCAAGGGCGGTGCGGCATGACGGAGAAGCCGCAGGGCGAGCAGCCCGGCGACGACTCCGCCGCCGAGGAGGCCGTGCTCAAGGCAGCCGAGGAGGCCGTCGCGGGTGCGGGTGCCGACGAACTGTCCGCCGCCAAGCGCGAGGCCAGCGAGCGCACCGCCGACCTGCAGCGGCTCCAGGCCGAGTACCAGAACTACCGCAAGCGGGTCGAGCGCGACCGCTCCACCGTCCGCGAGATCGCCGTCTCCAACATCCTGGAGTCGCTGATCCCGGTGCTGGACGACATCGGCCGGGCCCGCGAGCACGGCGAGGTGACGGGCGGCTTCAAGTCGGTCGCCGAGTCGCTGGAGACGGTCGTCGCCAAGCTCGGGCTGCAGCAGTTCGGCAAGGAGGGCGAGCCCTTCGACCCGACGATCCACGAGGCGCTGATGCACAGCTACTCGTCGGACGTGACGGAGGACACCTGCGTGCAGATCCTCCAGCCCGGGTACCGGATCGGCGAGCGGATCATCCGCCCGGCGATGGTCGCGGTCGCGGAGCCCCAGCCGGGCACCCAGACCACCGGCGAGCCGGACGACGACAAGGCTGACGGTTCGTCCGACAGCTGAGTAGAGTCCCCGTGCGCTGCGGAGTCGTACGTCGTCCAGTACGGCGGCCGGCTCCGCAGCGCCGTATCACGGCACTGCACCGCGGTGCCGCAACCAGGCGCTGCGCAGCAGCGACAGACGCAACGGGAGGTGGCGGTCAAAGGCCATGAGCGCTAAGGACTACGTGGAGAAGGACTACTACAAGGTCCTCGGCGTGCCCAAGGACGCCACCGCTGCAGAGATCAAGAAGACCTACCGCAAGCTGGCCCGCGAGTTCCACCCGGACGCGAACAAGGGCGACGCCAAGGCCGAGGAGCGCTTCAAGGACATCTCCGAGGCGTACGACGTGCTCTCGGACGAGAAGCGCCGCAAGGAGTACGACGAGGCCCGCTCGCTGTTCGCGGGCGGCGGCTTCCGGCCCGGCGGGGCGGGCGCGGCCGGGGGCTTCGACTTCGGCGACCTGTTCAACGGCGGGGGCGGCGCCGGCGGCGGGATCGGCGACGTGTTCGGCGGCCTGTTCAACCGCGGCGGCCGACAGGCCGCCCAGCCGCGCCGCGGGGCGGACGTCGAGACCGAGGTCACGCTGAACTTCGAGGAGGCCGTGGACGGCGCGACCGTGCCGCTGCGGATGACCTCCCAGGCCGCCTGCCGCGCCTGCGCCGGGACGGGCGCCAAGGCCGGCACCACCCCGCGGGTCTGTCCGACCTGCGTCGGCGCGGGCACCGTCAGCCGCGGCCAGGGCGCCTTCGCGCTCTCCGAGCCCTGCCGGGACTGCAAGGGCCGCGGCATGATCGTCGACGACCCGTGCACCGTCTGCCACGGCAGCGGCCGGGCCTCCTCGGCCCGCACCATGCAGGTCCGCATCCCCGCCGGGGTGCAGGACGGGCAGCGCATCCGGCTCAAGGGCAAGGGCGCCCAGGGCGAGCGCGGCGGCCAGCCCGGCGACCTGTACGTCACCGTGCACGTCGACGCGCACCCGGTGTTCGGGCGCAAGGGTGACAACCTGACGGTGACGGTGCCGGTGAGCTTCCCCGAAGCCGCGCTCGGCGGCACCATCGAGGTGCCGACCCTGAACGGTCCGGCCGTGAAGCTCAAGCTGCCGCCCGGCAGCGCCAACGGCCTGACCATGCGGGCCCGCGGCAAGGGCGCCACCCGCAAGGACGGCACCCGCGGCGACCTGCTGGTCACCGTGGAGGTCACGGTGCCCAAGCACGTCACCGGAGACGCGCTGACCGCACTGGAGCAGTACCGCGAGGCCACCGCCTCGGACGACCCACGAGCCGCCCTGTTCAAGGCGGCGGAGGGAGCGTGAGAGCCCGATGAGTCCCCACCCCGACAGTATTCACGGCGGCGACGGCCCCGGCGTCACCGGCCGGATCGGTCCCGGCCCCGGCCTCGGCGAGGGCCTGCCCGGCGGCGGCCGCCCGCGCGCCGCCGCCCCGCCGTACGTCCTCACCGAGGACACCCCGGTCTACGTCATCTCCGTCGCCGCCGAGCTCTCCGGCCTGCACCCGCAGACCCTCCGCCAGTACGACCGCCTCGGCCTGGTCAGCCCCGACCGCACCGCCGGGCGCGGCCGCCGCTACTCCGCCCGGGACATCCAGCAGTTGCGCGAGGTGCAGCGGCTCTCCCAGGACGAGGGCATCAACCTGGCCGGCATCAAGCGGATCATCGAGCTGGAGAACCAGGTCGCCGCCCTGCAGTCCCGCGTCAGCGAACTGGTCGACGCCCTGGAGGGCGCCGCCGCGACCCTGCAGCAGCGCGAGGCCGCCGTCCACGCCTCCTACCGCCGCGACCTGGTGCCCTACCAGCAGGTCCAGCAGTCCAGCGCGCTGGTGGTGTGGCGGCCCAAGCGCTGAGCGAGACGCCGCGCTGCCGACACCCCACCTACCGGGGGGTGCCGGCAGCGCGTCCGCCGTGAGAGAGTGCACCGATCCGAAGGGGCGTTGTCGGCAGAACTCGCGCAGTGAAGCCGCCCCAGTGGTGAACCGGCCGAGTGCTTAAGATTCCTGACTGACGGAAGCGGGTTCCAAGGGGGCGGACGATGGCGAGGAGCCGCAGGTGAGCGGACGGGAGCAGCTCGGTAACGTCACAGGCGTGCCGACTGTCATCTCGGCGGAAGCCAGAGCCGTCTACCTCTCGGCGGTCGAGGACGGCGGCCTCATCCGGACGGACGACGCGGAGGACTCGGACGCGGTCGAGGAACTGCTCCGCATCGGCCTGCTGGTCCCCGATTCCGACGAGCACGGCGTGCTGGTCGCCGTGGATCCGGCCCAGCTTTCCAAGAGCCTGGCCGGAAGTTGGCAGCGGCAGGCCCTCGACCTCCTCGCCAGGGCCGTGGCCCTCCCCGCCGAACTGCAGGAGCTTTCGCACGCCTTCCACCCGCCGGGGCAGCAGCGCGGCTCGATCGAGCACGTGCGCGGCAAGGTTCTCATCAACCAGCGGATAGCCCAGTTGCTGGCGGTCGGGATGAAAGAGGGCCTGGCCATGCAGCCCGGTGGCCCTCGACCTCCCGAGGTGCTCTCGTCCATGGTCGAACGCGATCTGGAGACCCTCCGGCACGGGACCAGCATGCGGACCATCTATCACGCGAGCACCCGCTACCACCAACCCACCCGGGACTACGTGGCGACGCTTTCCCAGGCGGGTGGCCAATACCGGACACTTGACGAGCCGTATACCCGGCTCCTGATCATCGACCGAAAAATAGCGATAATTCCGCTGAACGAAGACATGAGCCTAGCCGCGTTCATTCATGATCCGGCGGTCGTCGGTTACATCGCGGAAGAGGTTTTCGAGCGGAGCTGGAGCCGGGCCCTGAGTTTCGAGGGCGACCGGGCAGTACCGCAACAGGTGATCTCCCAGTTGCGGCAGACCATCATCGACCTGCTTCTCGCCGGCACCAATCACCGCGTCATCGCGCGACGCCTGGGAATCAGCGAGCGGACCCTCGCCCGGCACATCGCCGAGATGCGGGAGGACTACAACGTCGAGTCACTCTTCCAGCTCGGCTGGATGCTCGCGCAGACCTCGCGGTCGCCCGGCACGGATCCGGAGATCTGAACGCCCGACCGACCCGGCTCCGCCCGGCAGGCAGCGACTCAGGTCCAACTGAAGTCCGCAGCAGTGACCAGCACGCGCGGAATGGCCGAGTCGTTCCCGCCGTCCGCCCCTGCGGAGACAGAGAACGCCACCCCACCCACAACCGCCGCAGCTACCAGGAACGGGATACCCACCCTGCGGACAAACCGGTACACACGAGACATATGCCCCCGCCCTCCCCTTCGCGATATGACAGTCAAACGGTTCTATTAGCTGAACAATAGTAGACATGATGCCCATCGGGCAGGTCCCCGCCGACGCCACTCTCCTGCCAGTGCGTCATCTCGCTGCCAGGCAGGCAGATGCCACCGGGCAGACCTGGACGGCGCGACGGTGCACGGTGGACGATCAGTTCGCTCTCAATGAGGACGGCAGCACACCACAAACTTGCCGATGCTCAATCAAATTGTAGGGCCAGCATGGGGCGTCACCCAACCGCTGAGCAGCCATTGTCCGAAGCACCTTCCGGCTTCAGTCGACGCCGGCAGGCAATCCCGCGGAGCCGACATGAGTGAGCACCACCTGCAACACCGCGCCGAAGGGCGTCGCGCACGGGTCTTCCTGGCCGCGCCGCTGATGCGGCTGACCGGGCCGGCGGACAGTGTGGTGACGCTGGCGAGCCGGACCCGGCTGACCACGTTGCGCAGCACGCTGCTGGACAGCGGGGCTGCGGTGTACAGCGCGCACCACAGCGACGCGTGGACGGTGGCGGGGCGGGCGCCGGAGCAGCGGGTGCCGTCGGACTTCCGGGCGATGCAGAGCGCGGACCTGGTCTTCGCGTACGTGGGTGCGCCGCTGTCGGCCGGGGTGAGCCTGGAGCTCGGCTGGGCTTCGGCGCTGCGCAAGCCGATCGTGCTGCTGGTGGACGAGGCGATCACGCACAACCCGCTGATCGCGACCATCGAGCAGGTCTCGCCGGTGCTGCCGCTGGTCTTCGACGACACCTGGTCGCAGGAGGCGCTGCACCACACCGTGGAGACCGCGCTGGACTGGGCCGGGATGGCGCTGTCGCTGCGCGGCGGCTTCTGGACCGCGCCCGGCGAGCAGTTCCCGCGCCAGCGCCGCGAGCACACCGGCACCGGCCCGTACGGCTTCTGGTCCCCGGAGATCGCGACCGGCTGACGACGGTCAGCCCGACGGTTCCCCGGCTCCGCGCATCTGCCAGCCCAGTTGGAACAGGGTCTCCGCGTCGTGGAGTTCACGCAGGCGGGAGATGTGCGCGGCGACGGTGCGTTCGCCGAGGCCCAGCCGGGAGGCGATGGTCTTCTGGGTCAGGCCCTGGGCGAGCAGTCGGCCCACCTGCTCGTGGACCGGCACCACGCTCTCGCCCTCGTGCTCGGCGGAGCGCCACTGGATCCGCTCGGCCCGCTCCCAGTCCCGCTCGAAGGCGGCGACCAGGAACGAGACCACGGCCGGGTCCTCGATGAAGGCGGCACTCGAGTTGTCGGCCGAGGCCGGGACGACGGCGACCCGGCGGTCGAAGATCAACATCCTGCTGAACGGTTCGCTCAAGGTGCGGAACCGGCCTCCCCAGCCGGTGACCCTCTCCGCCCAGCGCACCGTCGTCTCGTCCAGCAGCGCGGTCGGCTCGTAGACGGTGCGGATGGTTCCGCCCCGCTCCAGGAAGCGGCGGGTGCGGTCCAGCGCCTGCTCCAGCAGGTCGGCCGGTCCGGCGCCGCCCGGGTGCAGGGACAGCTCCTCCTCGTACGCCTCGCTCGCCAACTGCAGGACGCGGTGCCGGATCTGCTCGGTCCGGTCGACGTGCTGCACCACGCTGGAGCGGTCGGCCCGGCGCGGGGTCGCGTCGTAGGCGTGGGTGAGGTCCTCCAGCAGCGTCGGCATCTCCTCGGCGCGCAGCAGCATCCGGGTGCCCTCGGCGCGCAGCTCGGCGCTGATCCGGTCGCTGACCGCGCGCGGATTGACCGCCGTCAGCACCTGCTCGGCCGCGTCGTGCACCAGCAGCCCGAGCTCCATCAGCCGCAGCACCCCGGTCGGGTCCTGCTCGACCGCCTCGCGGAACGACACCCGGCCGCCCTGGTCCAGGATCTGCTGGTACAGCCGCCGCTCCGACTCGTTCGGCAGGGCGGCTCCGTTCGGCTCGCTCACAGGTCCCACTCCTTCTCGGCCACCCGTCCCGGGTCCCGCCCCGGGGGCGCGGCGGGTCGTCCGGACACCCCGCGCAGCTGCCAGCCGAGCTGGAACAGGGTCTCCGCATCGTAGAACTCCCGCAGTCGGGCGATGTGCCCGGCCACCGTCCGCTCCGAAAGCCCCAGGCGGGAGGCGATCGCCCGCTGGGTCAGGCCCGCGGCGAGCAGGTCGGTCAGCTCCGGCGGGACTCCGCTCTCGCGCGGGCGGCCGGCCAGCGCCTGCCAGTCGACCCGCTCGGCCCGCGCCCAGTCGCGCTCGAACAGGGCGACCAGGACGGCCAGCACCGCCGGGTCCTCGATCAGTACCGCCTGCCGGTTGTCCGGCGCGGCCGAGACCACCGCTATCCGACGGTCGAAGATCAGCATCTTCCGGAACGGCTCGTCCAGCACCCGGAACCGCTCGCCCGCGGCGGTCAGTTCGGCCGCGTACGCGACGGTCGGCGGGTCGTCGAGGGCACCCGGCTGGTAGATCGACCGCAGCTCGATGCCACTCGCCAGGAAACCCAGCGAACGGACCCGGGTCTGCTGCATGATCGCGACCGGCCGGGCGCCGCCGGGCTGGGACGCCAGGGTCTCCTCGCGCATCTCCGACTCGATCCGGGCGATGTGGTGCGTGATCTGCTGCCCCGCCACCAGTTGCAGCGGTCGCCCCGTCCGGCCACGGCGCTGCGCGGCGTCGTAGGCCTGGGCCAGGTCCTCCAGTTCGACGGCGGCCCGTTCGGCCTGCGCCAGCTTGCCCGAGGCCGCGCTGCGCAGCTCGGCGCTCACCCGCTCGGCGAACGCCCCCGGGTGGGCGGCCGTCAGCATCTGCCCGTAGTCGTGGTGCAGCAGCAGCCCCAGCTCGATCAGCCCGAGGGCGGCGTCCGCGTCCTGCTCCATCGCCTCGCGCAGCAGCACCATGCCACCCTGCGCCACGATCTCGCGGTACAGCGCGCGCTCGGCCTCGTTCGGCACCCGGATGGTCATCGGGCGCCCTCCCGCATCAGCCAGCCGAGTTGGAAGAGCGTCTCGGCGCCGTGGTGCTCGCGCAGCCGGGCGAGGTGGGCGGCCACCGTGCGCTCGGAGAGGCCCAGGCGGGAGGCGATCGCCTTCTGGGTCAGACCGGCGGCGAGCAGGTCGGTCAGCTCCGGGGGGACGCCGCTCTCGCGCGGGCGGCCCGCGCGGGCGTGCCAGTCGACGATCGTCGCGCGGGCCCAGTCGCGTTCGAACAGGGCGACCAGGGAGGCGACCACGGTCGGGTCCTCGATGAACGCGGCGCTGGTGTTGTCGGCGGCGGCCGGGATGATCGCGGTCCGGCGGTCGAAGATCAGCAGGCGGGTGTACGGCTCGTCCAGCACGCGGATGCGTTCGCCGAGGTCGGTGACGTCGGCCGCGTAGGCGGTGGTGGGCGGGTCGGCGAGGGCGCCGGGCTGGTAGATGGTGCGCAGGGCGATGCCCGCGGCGAGGTGGTTGCGGGTGAGTTCTAGCGACTGCTTCAGGAACTGGTGCGGGCGGGCACCACCGGGTTGGGCGGCGAGGATCTCCTCGCGGGCCTCCGACTCGGCCTGGAGGATGCCGTGCCGGATCTGCTCCATGTCCTGGACGTGGCGCACCAGGTTGGAGCGGTCGACCCGGCCGAACGCCGACTCGTACGCCTGGCTGAGCGGTTCGAGGGCGGCGGGCGTCTCCTCGGCGCGCAGCAGCAGCCCCGCGCCCTCCGCGCGCATCCGGGCGCCGAGTCGGCCGACGGCGGTCCGCGGGCTGACGGCGGTCAGTGACTCGTCGACGACGTGGTGCACCAGCAGGCCGAAGTCGAGCAGGCGGCGGGTGGCTTCCGGCGCCTGTGCCATGGCCTCGCGCAGCATCATCCGGCCGCCGCGCGACACGATCTCGCGGTAGAGGGCGCGTTCGGAGGCGTTGGGGAGGTCGGTGGTCACCGGGCGCCCTCCCGCATCAGCCAGCCGAGTTGGAAGAGCGTCTTCGCGTCGTAGCGCTCGCGCAGGCGGGCGATGTGTTCGGCGACGGTGCGCTCGGAGAGGTTCAGGCGGGTGGCGATCGCCTTCTGGGTCAGGCCCGCGGCGAGCAGGCGGCTGACCTGTTCGACGACCGGGGGGACGCTGTCGCCCGCGAGGTCGTGCCAGGGGACGCGTTCGGCGCGTTCCCAGTCGCGGAGGAAGAGCCGCACCAGGTGGTCGACCACGGCCGGGGCCTCGATGAACGCGGCGGTGCGGTTGTCGGCGGACGCGGAGATGATCGCCACCCGGCGGTCGAAGATCAGCATCCGGGTGAAGTCCTCGTCCAGGGAGCGCAGCCGCATGCCCCAGCCGGTGGCCCGCACCGCGTAGTCGATCACCGCCGGGTCGGACTTGCTGACGGGCTGGTAGAGGATGTCCATCCGGGCGCCGCCCGCCAGGGCCTTCTCGGTGCGGGCGCTCTTCTCCAGGTACACCACCGGCCGTCGGCCGGGCTGGGCGGCCAGCACCTCCTCGCGGAAGTCCGCCTCGATCTGCAGCAGGCGGTGCCGGATCCGGTCCACGTCCAGCACGTGGGTGATCTGCCGCCCGTGGTCCTCGCGCCGGGCGGCGCTGTCGTACGCGTCGGCGAGGACGTCGAGTTCGGTGGGGACGTGCTCGGCCGCCTCGAACAGCCGGGTGCCGGCCCGACGCAGTTCCCGGCTCAGCCGCGTGCTGACGGTGCGCGGGTTGACGGCGGTGAGCTGCTCGCTCTCGTCGTGGTGGACCAGCAGCCCGAGCGCGAGCAACCGGGCGGTGGCGGCGGCGTCCTGCTCGGTCGCCTCCCGGACCGACACCCGGCCGCCGGCCCGCAGGACGGACAGGTACAGCTCCTTCTCGGCCGCGCCCGGCGGCTGCTCGGCGACGGGCTCAGTCATGGCGGCCGCCGTCCCGCATCAGCCAGCCGAGCTGGAACAGCGTGTCGGCGTCGTAGCGCTCGCGCAGCCGGGCGATGTGCCCGGCCACGGTGCGCTCGGACAGGCCCAGCCGGGAGGCGACCGCCCGCTGGGTCAGACCCTCGGCCAGCAACTCGCCTACTCTGCGCAGGGGTTCGGGCAGTTCCCGGCCCACCTCGTCGTACCACGGCACGCGGACGGCGCGCTCCCAGTCGCGGAGGAAGAGTCGCACCAGGTGGTCGACCACGGCTCGGTCCTCGATGAACGCGGCGCCGCTGCGGTTGTCGACGGTGGTGGAGATGACCGCCACCCTGCGGTCGAAGATCAGCATCCGGGCGAAGGGCTCGTCCAGGACCCGCAGCCGCATGCCCCAGTCGGTGGCCGCCGCCGCGTAGGCGACGGTGTGCGGGGCCTGCCGGGCGACCGGCTGGTACAGGACGTCGGTCACCGCGCCGCGGGCCAGCGCGGCGCGGACCTGGGGGTCATCGGCCACGAACTCGGGTGCGCGCGGGCCGGGTTGGGCGGCCAGTGCCTCGTCCCAGTGGTCGGCCACGATCGCCAGCAGCCGCTGTTGGATCCGGACCTGGCCGAACACGTGGGCGATCCGGGTGTGCTGCTGGGCGGCGTCGTACGAGTCGGCGAGCTCGTCGAGTTCGGCGCCCGCGCTCTCGGCCCGGGCCAGCAGGTCACCCGCGCCCGCCCGCAGGGCGGCGGACAGCTTGGCGGTGGCGACGCGCGGGTTCACGGCCACCACCCACTCCTGGTGGACGTACCGGCTCAGCAGGCCGAGTTCCAGCAGCCGGACGGTGGCGGCGGCGTCCTGCTCCATCAGCTCCCGCAGCGAGACCCGGCCGGCCCGCAGCACCGACAGGTACAGCTCCTTCTCGGCCGGGCCGGGCGGCACCGCGTACGCGGGTCCGGGGTCCGGTGGGGCCGCGGGGCGGGGCGGGAGTGCGGTGCCCGGGGGGACGTCAGGCATCGTGCTTCCCCCTCCGCATCAGCCAGCCGAGCTGGAAGAGCGTGTCGGCGCCGTAGCGGTCGCGCAGCCGGGAGATGTGGCCCGCGACGGTGCGTTCGGACAGGCCCAGACGGGTGGCGATGGCCTTCTGGGTGAGCCCCCGGGCGAGCAGGCGGGCGATCTGGTCGGCGGCGGCCTGGGCGGGGACGCTGTCGAGCAGGCTGTTCCAGCAGACGCGTTCGGCCCGGTCCCAGTCGCGGTCGAAGTTGGCGACGATCATCGCCACGGTGGCGGGGTCGGAGATCACCGCGGCCCGACTGAGGTCGGCGGCGGCGGGCAGCACGGCGGTGGTGCGGTCGAAGACCAGGGCGCGCTGGAAGTGCTCGTCGAGCAGCCGGACCTCGCCGCCGGCCCGGGTGACGGTGGCGGCGTAGCGGATCACGGCGGGTTCGGTGAGCGCGGCGGGCTGGTAGAGGGTGCGGATCCGGCAGCCGCGGCGCAGTACCGGCAGTTCCTGGCTCAGCGACAGTTCCAGGGTGGCGGGCGCCGGTTGGCCCGGCTGCGCGGTGAGCGCCTCCTCCCGGCAGGTGGAGCCGAGCTGGGCGATCCGCTGGCGGATGTGCTCGCGTCCGGAGACCTGGACATCGGCGGTGGTGGGTTGGACGGCCCGGGGCACGCTGTCGTAGGCGGCGATCAGCGGGTCGAGGTCGGTGGTGAGGCGTTCGGCCCGGTTGAGCAGGCGGGTGGCCTCGGAGTTCATCTCGCTGCTGAGGGTCTCGGCGACGAAGCGGGGGTTGACGGCCAGGTAGGAGCCGTCCAGGCCGTCGCGCACCAGCAGGCCGGTGCGCAGGAGTTCGGCGAAGGCCTGCGGCAGCCCGGTGGCGGGCGCGAGGGCGGCGACGGCGTCGGCCGCGATCCGGCCGCCCGCTTCGAGCACGTCCAGGTAGAGGCGCTGGGCCCCCTCGTCGATCGGCCCGCGCTCCACGGGGGCGGGAACGGTGTTGGCGGGAACGGCGGTGGCGGGCACCGGGACGGGGACCGCGGCGGGAACGGCGGTGGCGGGAACGGCCGTGGGGATCGGGTCAGCCACGGCCGCTGCCGCCTCTCATCAGCCAGCCGAGTTGGAACAGGGTGCCGGCACCGTAGAGGTCGCGCAGCCGGGAGATGTGGCCCGCGACGGTGCGTTCGGACAGGCCCAGACGGGTGGCGACGGCGCGCTGGGTGAGGCCCTGGGCGAGCAGGCGGCCGACCCGGTGGGTGATGCTGCGGGTGAGGGCGCGGGGGTCGAGGTGCTGCCAGTGGACCTGTTCGGCGCGGGCCCAGTCGCGTTCGAACCCGGCCACCAGGTAGGCGATGGCGGCGGGGTCCTCGACGAACGCGGCGCGGCTGTGGTCCTCGGCGGCGGGGATGACGGCGACCCGCCGGTCGATGACGATCAGGCGGAGGAACGGCTCGTCCAGGACCCGGAGTTGGGCGCCGTGCCCGCTCATCGCGGTGGCGTGCCGGACGGCGCTGTCCTCGGTGAGGGCGACGGGCTGGTAGAGGGCGCGCAGGGTGGCGCCGCGGCCGAGCATCCGCTGGTCCTGGGCGTGGGCGAGTTCGAGGACGGCGGGCGGGCGCAGGCCGGGTTGGGCGCTGAGCAGTTCGAGGCGGCAGTCGGAGACGAGGCGGGCGATCCGCAACCGGATGTCCTCCTGGCCGTCGACGTAGACGGCCTGCCTGGTCCGGTCGGCGGGCCGGGGGACGGCGTCGTAGGCGCGGGCGAGCGGGTCGAGCGCGGCGGGCAGCCGGTCGGCGTCGAGCAGCAGGCGGGTGGCGCGGGCGCGCAGGTCGGCGCCGAGGCGGTCGGCGACGGCGCGCGGGCTGACCGCGACGTAGCAGTGGTCGATCCGGTTGAGCAGGACCAGTCCGACGGCCACCAGTTGGTCCAGCATGGCCTGTTGGCGCTCGGGGGTGAGGTCGGTGCCGGGTTGGGGCGGGGCGTCGAGCGGGATCCGGCCGCCTGCGGCGAGGACGGCCAGGTAGAGCCGGGCGGCGTCCTCCTCGGGCAGGCCGCTGTCCGGGTCGAACGGCACGGCGTCCGACGGGTAAGGCCCGCCCCCCGAACGGGACGGCACCACGCCCGCTGGGGACGGTGCGGTGTCCTGGTCCGCGGGCCCGCCGTCCTGGTGGGACGGTGCGGTGTCCGGGTGGGACAGTACGGTGTCCGGTTCGGACTCCGGGTGGTCCGCTGCCACGTCGAGCGCTCCCTGCCGTGTTCCTCCGTTTGCGGATGATGATCCCAGCAGCGCCGTCGGGCTCGACGGCGGGAGTCACCCCCGCGACTACGGGCGCGTCCCCCGGGACGGGTGCCGTCGGCACCCGGACCCCGGGGGACCCGCTCGTGTTACGCCAGCGTCATGGCGCTTCGGCGAGGCGGAGCAGCAACGCCTCGCCGATCCGGTCACGGCAGCCACCACCACACGTGGCGTGCCGACCGGTGCTCTTCCCCCCGTTGCGCAGATGCGAACGCACCTGTCGCCCCCACGCGAAGAGCAAGTCGCCGACTCGGGCTGCGGCTGCCCCGGACGGCTTGGCGTGACTACACCCTCACAGCGCGGCGAACTCCGAACAAGTGCTCTCCGGCTGCAGGTTCCCGCAAGTGCAGGAACCTGCAGCAAACCCCCCGGCGCGGTGTCCGGAATAACGCTTTTCTCGGCATTGCCCCCCCTGTTCCGAACATTTATTCGAAAAGGGGGCGGAGGGCGCGGGCCGGTGGCGTCACCGCGGCCCGGAATGTCACTGCCCCGGAGCGGAATTCAGCAATCCTTCGCCGGATCCACAGATCCGGAACCGCTCCCGCCGAATGCCGCCGCTCGATCGCCCGCCCCGACGGACCCGCGGAAGCCCAGGTCACAGCAGGCGGCCCGCCCGCAGGCCGGCCGCGGTGCGCGCCAGGGCCACCGCCCAGGCGGCGAACAGCAGCAGGTAGAGCGCGGCGGCGAGCGCGGTGAATCCGGCGAATCCGGTGTGGTCGGCGAGTCCGGTCGCACCGGTGACGAGCGTTCCGACCGGGAAGGTGGCGGCCCACCAGGTCATCGCGAACGGCATTTCGGCCCGCAGCGCCCGCAGGTTGGCGGCCAGCGCCACCGCCAACCACAGCAGCGCGAATCCCATGACCGCGACGCCGTACACCTCGGCCAGTCCGCGGGCGACCACCACCGCGCCCGGCCCGGCACCGGGGAGGGCGAGCGGGACGGTGTCGGCGAACTTCTGGACGGCGGTGGTGGACTGGCCGAGCGGGCCCAGCACCAGGAACAGCGACGGGGTGAGCACCAGCGCGGGCAGCTTGCTGTGCAGCAGCCCGCCGAGCACCACCGGCAGCAGCGCCAGGGTGGCCAGCAGGCTGGCGCCGAGCATCCCCGCGCAGCCGTACAGCACCGCCTGCCGGACCGCCCCCTCCGGCAGGTGCGGGACGAGCGCGGGGCCGCACGCGGCGGCCACCATCGGGGCGACCACCGGCAGCAGCCAGGTCGGGTTGGCCGCCAGCGCGGACAGCCGGTGCCGGGTGATCATCAGGTACGGCAGCCCGGCGGCCACCACCAGCGCGTACCCGGTGCCGACCGTCCACAGCAGCGCGTCCAGCGCGAGGGCGCCCCGGGCGCCGAGCAGCGGGGTGCCGACGGTCAGCGCGCCGTGGCCGACGGCCAGCAGGGCCATCGGCGGGCAGCCGTAGAAGACGGCGGCGGACGGGTCCTCCAGCAGGGTGTGCCGGGCCTGCTCGCGGTGCCGGGTCAGGTGGACGGCGCGGCCGGCCAGCAGGGCGGCCAGCATCAGCAGCGAGAGCGTCCAGACCGCCTCGGCGAGGACCGTCCGGCCGGGCACGTCCACCGACAGGGCGGCGGCCGCGTTGCCGGTGATCGCGGTGCCCATCACGGTGGCGTACCAGTGGGGACCGAGCCGGGACAGGTCGAGGCCGCGCAGGGCGGCGCGCGGCGCGAGGAGGGTTGCCATGGCCCCACCCTGCGCCGGTGCGGGGGACGCGGGTAGCGGGGCGCCCGCTATGAGGACATAGCCTGGGCCTATGGCCCTCTCCCCGCACGTCCCGGAACTCGGCGCCCTGGAACTGCTGCTCGCGGTGGCGCGGTTGGGCAGCGTCGGCCGGGCCGCCGCCGAGCTGGGCGTCAGCCAGCCCGCCGCCAGCGCCCGGATCAAGGGCATGGAGCGGCAGATCGGGGTGCCGCTGCTGGAGCGCTCGCCGCGCGGCTCCCGGCCCACCGAGGCGGGTCGGCTGGTGGTCGAGTGGGCCCGGCAGGTGGTGGAGGCGGCGCAGGCCCTGGACGCCGGGATCGACGCGCTGCGCGGCCGCCGGGACGCCCGGCTGCGGGTGGTGGCCAGCCTGACCGTCGCCGAGTACCTGATGCCGGGGTGGCTGCTGGCCCTGAACGAGGCCAGCCCGGGCACCGCCGTCACCCTGCGCACCGCCAACTCGCACGACGTCGCCGCCCAGGTGCTGGCGGGCGAGGCCGACCTGGGCTTCGTCGAGGGCACCTCCACCCCGCCCGGCCTGTCCGGCGCGGTGGTGGCCGCCGACCGGCTGGTGGTGGTGGTCTCCCCCGAGCACCGCTGGGCCCGCCGCCGCGCCCCGGTCACCGGCGCCGAGCTGGCCGCCACCCCGCTGGTGCTGCGCGAGGTCGGCTCCGGCACCCGGGAGGTGCTGGAGGAGGCGCTCGCCCCGTACGGCGGCCCGGCCGCGCCGCGGCTGGAACTGGCCTCCTCGACGGCACTGAAGGCGGCCGCGATGACCGGCGCGGACCCGGTCTGCCTGAGCGAGCTGGCGGTGACCGAGGAACTGGCCACCCGTCGGCTGGTGGCCGTGCCGCTGGCCGGGCTGGAGCTGCAGCGCCCGCTGCGCGCGGTCTGGCCCGCGGGCCAACGCCCGGCGGGCCCGGCCCGCGAGCTGCTGGGGCTGACCCGGACGCCCGCGGCGGGAGGCGGTCCCCGGAAGAAGTGAGCGGGTGGCCTTCGCTAAACTTGAGCGGAATAGACTCAACTTAAGGCATGCTGTAGTCAGCGGATCCGCACCAGTCACGAGCCGAGAGGGGTATGCCCGCCGTGGACGCCAGTAAGTTCACCAGCAAGACGCAGGAGGCCCTGTCCTCCGCCATCCGGCAGGCCAGCGCCGCAGGGAACCCGGACGTCAAGCCGGTGCACATCCTGCTGGCCCTGCTCGACCAGCCCGAGGGCCTGGCCCGCCCCCTGCTGGAGGCCGTCGGGGCGGACGCCGCGCGCGTCGCCGCCGCCGCCCGCCAGCAGGCCGCCGCGCTCCCGGCCGCCCAGGGCTCCACGGTGGCCGCGCCCAACCTCTCCCGCGACACCCTCGCGGTGCTGGAGGAGGCGGGCAAGCGCGCCGCCGACCTGGACGACCAGTACGTCTCCACCGAGCACCTGCTGGTCGGCCTGGCCGCCGAGGGCGGGCCGGTCGGCGAGCTGCTGGCCCACCACGGCGCCACCGCCAAGGCGCTGCTGGCCGCGTTCAAGGAGGTCCGGGGCAGTGCCCGGGTCACCTCGCAGGACCCGGAGGGCACCTACAAGGCCCTGGAGAAGTACGGCTCCGACCTGACCCAGGCCGCCCGGGACGGCAAGCTCGACCCGGTGATCGGCCGCGACCAGGAGATCCGCCGGGTGGTGCAGGTGCTCTCCCGGCGCACCAAGAACAACCCGGTGCTGATCGGCGAGCCCGGCGTCGGCAAGACCGCCGTGGTCGAGGGCCTGGCCCAGCGGATCGTCGCGGGCGACGTGCCGGAGTCGCTGCGCGGCAAGCGCCTGGTCGCGCTGGACCTGGCCGCGATGGTCGCGGGCGCGAAGTTCCGCGGCGAGTTCGAGGAGCGGCTGAAGGCCGTCCTGAACGACATCAAGGCCTCCGACGGCCAGGTGATCACCTTCATCGACGAGTTGCACACCATGGTCGGCGCGGGTGCGGGCGGCGACTCCGCGATGGACGCGGGCAACATGCTCAAGCCGATGCTGGCCCGCGGCGAGCTGCGCATGGTCGGCGCCACCACGCTGGACGAGTACCGCGAGCGGATCGAGAAGGATCCGGCCCTGGAGCGCCGCTTCCAGCAGGTGATGGTCGGCGAGCCGACCGTGGAGGACACCATCGCGATCCTGCGCGGCCTCAAGGGCCGCTACGAGGCGCACCACAAGGTGGAGATCACCGACGCCGCCCTGGTCGCCGCGGCGACGCTGTCCAACCGGTACATCACCGCCCGCTTCCTGCCCGACAAGGCGATCGACCTGGTCGACGAGTCCGCCTCCCGGCTGCGGATGGAGATCGACTCCTCCCCGGTGGAGATCGACGAGCTGCAGCGCTCCGTCGACCGGCTGCGGATGGAGGAGCTGGCGCTGGAGAAGGAGTCCGACCCGGCCTCGGTCGAGCGGCTCGGCAAGCTCCGCCGCGACCTCGCGGACAAGCAGGAGCAGCTGAGCACCCTCAACGCCCGCTGGGAGCAGGAGAAGAAGTCGCTCAACCGGGTCGGTGAGCTCAAGGAGCGCCTGGACGGCCTGCGCGGCGCCCTGGACCGCGCCCAGCGCGACGGCGACTTCGAGCGCGCCTCCAAGCTGATGTACGCCGAGATCCCGGCCGCCGAGCGGGAGTTGGCCGAGGCGCAGGACCGCGCGGCGGACGAGCCCAGCACCACCATGGTCAAGGAGCAGGTCGGCCCGGACGACGTGGCCGACGTGGTCGCGTCCTGGACGGGCATCCCGGCCGGCCGCCTGCTGGAGGGCGAGAGCGCCAAGCTGCTGCGGATGGAGGAGGAGCTCGGCCGCCGCCTGATCGGTCAGCACGAGGCCGTCCGGGCCGTCTCCGACGCGGTGCGCCGCACCCGCTCCGGCATCGCCGACCCGGACCGTCCGACCGGCTCGTTCCTGTTCCTGGGCCCGACCGGCGTCGGCAAGACCGAACTGGCCAAGGCCCTGGCGGACTTCCTCTTCGACGACGAGCGCGCCATGGTCCGGATCGACATGAGCGAGTACGGCGAGAAGCACTCGGTCTCCCGCCTGGTCGGCGCCCCGCCCGGGTACGTCGGCTACGAGGAGGGCGGCCAGCTCACCGAGGCCGTCCGCCGCCGCCCGTACAGCGTGGTCCTGCTGGACGAGGTGGAGAAGGCCCACCCCGAGGTGTTCGACGTGCTGCTGCAGGTGCTGGACGACGGCCGCCTCACCGACGGCCAGGGCCGCACGGTCGACTTCCGCAACGCGATCCTGATCCTCACCTCCAACCTGGGCTCCCAGTTCCTGGTCGACCCGGCCACGCCGGACGAGCGGAAGAAGGAACTGGTGCTGGAGACCGTCCGCCGGTCCTTCAAGCCGGAGTTCCTGAACCGGCTGGACGACATCGTGGTGTTCGACCCGCTGGGCACCGAGGAGCTCAGCCGGATCGTCGACCTGCAGGTCGCCGCGCTCTCCCGCCGCCTGCACGAGCGCCGGCTCACCCTGGAGGTCACCCCGGCCGCCCGGGACTGGCTCTCCCTCACCGGCTACGACCCGGCGTACGGCGCCCGGCCGCTGCGTCGGCTGGTGCAGTCCGCGATCGGCGACCAGTTGGCCAAGGAGATCCTCTCCGGGCGGGTGCACGACGGCTCGACGGTGGTGGTCGACCACGACGGCGTCTCCGACCGGCTGAGCGTCGGGCCGCGCGACCCGCTCGCGAAGTGAGCCCGGCCGTGGGGGGGCCCCCCCCCGGCGGGGGGGCCCCCCCGGGGGGGGGCGGGGGGGCGCCCCCGGGGGGGCCCCCGGGCCCGGGGGGCCCCCGCGGCCGGGGGGGGGGGGGCCCCCCCGGGGGGGGGCCCCCCGGGGGGGGGGGGGGGCCCGCGCCCCCGCCGGGCCCCGCCCGCCGGGGGGGGGGCCCCCGGCCGGGGGGGGGGGCCACCACGGCGTGTCGGGACATGCTCACGCAGCGGGGTGCACCCTGTGCCGCGGGCGCCCGATGAGGCAGGATGGTCCCAGGAGAGGCGGCCCCCCATCGGCAGCCGACCGTGCACCGTGAAAGGGACATCCCCGTGAGCATCGACCCGTCGTCCATCCCGTCCTTCGGCCTGCCCCAGCCGCCGCAGGGGGGCGGCCAGCCCGGTGGCGCGCCGGCCGGACCGCCGCCGGTGATCGTCCCCAACCAGGACCTGGTCGCCCAGCTGCTGGACCAGATGCAGCTGAAGCACGTGGTGGACGAGGAGGGCGACCTCACCGCTCCCTGGGAGAACTTCCGCGTCTACTACATGTTCCGCGGTGACCACAAGGAGCTGTTCGCGGTCCGCGCGTTCTACGACCGCTCCTTCTCGGTGGAGCAGAAGCCCGAGATCCTCGCGCTGATCGACGAGTGGAACCGCGAGACCCTGTGGCCCAAGGTCTACACCCACACCCACGACGACGGCGTGGTCCGGCTGATCGGCGAGTCCCAGATGATCGTCGGCAACGGCGTCAACCTGGAGTACTTCGTCGGCACCACCGCCAACTGGACGCAGGCCGCGGTCGGCTTCGAGCAGTGGATGGCCGAGCAGCTGGGCGAGACCAAGTCCGCGGAGGGCGACGCCGCCCCCGCCGAGGACGGCCCGGCCGACGAGGCCTGAGCCCCTCCCCGCAGCACCCGACGGGCCCGCCCCCTGCACGCGCAGGGGGCGGGCCCGTCCGCGCACCGGCTCCGGGGTCCCCCACCGCACCGCCGGGTGCACCGCCCGCGCCGAGGCCCTCCGCTCCTCCACCCGGTGAGGCCCCCTCGACGATCCGTCGCGGGCCGCTGGATGATGGCCCCACCACCCTTCGCGAGGAGCACCGATGAGCACGAGGCCACTGCTGAACCGCAGTCTGGCGGGCATGGGCACCACGATCTTCGCCGAGATGTCCGCGCTGGCCACCGCCACCGGATCGATCAACCTCGGCCAGGGCTTCCCGGACACCGACGGACCCCGCGAGATCGCCGAGGCCGCCGCCCGCGCCGTGCTGGAGGGCCGCGGCAACCAGTACCCGCCCGGGCCCGGCGTCCCCGAGCTGCGCGCCGCGATCGCCGAACACCAGCAGCGCTTCTACGGGCTGTCGTACGACCTCGACACCGAGGTGCTGGTCACCGCCGGAGCCACCGAGGCGATCGCCGCCGCGCTGCTCGCCCTGCTGGAACCCGGCGACGAGGTGATCGCCTTCGAACCCTTCTACGACTCCTACGCCGCCTGCATCGCCATGGCCGGAGCCCGACGCGTCCCGCTCACCCTGCGCGCCCCCGCCTTCCGGCCCGACCTGGACGAACTGCGCTCCCTCATCACCCCGCGCACCCGGCTGCTGCTGATCAACACCCCGCACAACCCGACCGGCACCGTCCTCACCCCCGAGGAACTCGCCGCCATCGCCGAACTCGCCGTCGAACACGACCTGCTGGTCGTCACCGACGAGGTCTACGAGCACCTGGTCTTCACCGGCGCCCACCACCCGCTGGCCGCCCTCCCCGGCATGCGCGAACGCACCGTCGCCATCTCCTCCGCCGGCAAGACCTTCTCCTTCACCGGCTGGAAGGTCGGCTGGGTCACCGGCACCCCCGACCTGGTCGCCGCCGTCCGCACCGCCAAGCAGTACCTCACCTACGTCAGCGCCGGACCGTTCCAGTACGCCGTCGCCGAGGCCCTGCGCCTGCCCGACGACTACTACGCCGACTTCCGCGCCGACCTGCACCGCAAGCGCGACCTGCTGGTCGACGGCCTCACCGCGGCCGGGTTCCGGGCCTTCACGCCGCAGGGCACCTACTTCGTCACCACCGACATCACCCCCCTCGGCGAGAAGGACGGCATCGAGTTCTGCCGCACCCTCCCCGAACGCTGCGGCGTCGTCGCCATCCCCAACGCCGTCTTCTACGACGACGCCGAGGCCGGTCGCAGCCAGGTCCGCTTCGCCTTCTGCAAGAAGGTGGAGGTCCTGCGGGAAGCCGTGGCACGGCTCCAGCAGCTCTGACCGCCGATCAAAAGTCGTCATCGTGCACTTGAGGCGACCGCCGTCCACAGAGGGGTACATGTTCAACAAAGTCTGTGGTAGCCATAGTCGCCGGACGATACCCTCGTCACCAACCATCGATGGCAATGCGTGGCTCTGGTGATATCCGCACCACCGCCATGAGGGCTTTCGAACAAAACGGCCAGATGCGCAGTGGAGCAATTTTGAGCATTTTGCACATTCAACAGGTCGGGGCACACATCCAGCGCAATATCGGGCCATACCTTGACCTGTCCGATGTCAGGGCCAGGAATGGCGACATGCAGACTTCGACGCTCACCCGCGGGCTGGCTGCGCTTGCAGTTCAAGTTTTGACCGGATTCGACGCGGAAAGCGCCGCCGCCTGTGTCATCGATGGGTTTCAGGACAATGGCATCGACGCCATCGCTGTTGACGAGAACCAGGGCAAGATCGTCATCGTCCAGTCGAAGTGGCATGCCGAGGGCCGGAAGACAATGGACCAGGGCGAAGCACTCAAACTGGTCAACGGGGCAAAAGATCTTTTTAGCCAGAAATTCCACCTCTTCAATGCAAGGGCGAGGAAACTTCAAGGAGCCATCGAAAATGCCTTGATCAATCCCGAGGTCAGGATCACAATTTCCGTCGCAACGACAGGATCTGCAGTTCTTCCTGCCGATGTCCAGCGCCCACTTCAAGATCTGCTAACCGAAGTCAACGGCGCAGACGACTTGGATGATCTTGTCGATTTGAAGATCCTAGGCCTGGCAGATCTGCACGGCTTTCTGACCGACAGGACATCATCAAAGAAACTAGACCTCGATCTTCACCTATCAGAGTGGGGGTCCGTGCAAACCCCCTACCAGGCCTACTACGGCCTGGTTCCGGCCAGCGATATTGCGGCTTGGTATGACAAGCACGGCGAGCGGCTCTTTGATGGAAACATCAGGCAGGCACTCGGACGCACAGCAGTAAACGAGGCCCTTGTCGCCACCCTGCGCACCGAGCCACATCATTTTTGGTACTTCAACAACGGGATCACCGTTCTCTCCGAGAGCATCAGCAGAGCTGCCAGGGACAGCCACAGTCGCACTACCGGACTATTTCGGCTGACCGGGGCAACTGTGGTAAACGGCGCCCAGACAGCCGCCAGCATCCATGCGGTGATGCAAGAAGATGAAACACTTCTCGATGACGCAGAGATTTGGATCCGCGTCATCGGACTGGACGGCTGCCCACCGGGTTTTGCCTCGTCCGTCACCCGGGCCACTAATACTCAGAACGGCGTGGACGCGCGAGACTTTCTAGCGCTTGACCCTAACCAAGACCGCCTTAGGGCACAACTGCGACTGCAATTTGACAAGACCTACGGTGTGAAGAGAAGCGCGGACCCGGTTACTGGTGACAGCGGCTGCGATGTAGAAGAGGCAGCCATCGCCCTTGCCTGCGCACATGCAGATCCTGCTTACGCCGTGGATGCCAAACGCCAGGTCAGCACACTGTGGGCTTCGACCGATGATCCAATTTATCGGGAGCTTTTCCCCGAAGATCTTAACATTGCAAAGCTATGGAACAGCGTTCTGGCGCTTCGCATCGTTGATGCTGAACTCGCACGCCTTCGGAATATGTTTGACGACAGCCGCTCGGCCGGTGTCCTTGTCCATGGGAACCGGCTCATTGCACATTTGGTCCTCTCCCAGCTGGGCTCTTCCGTCCTCAGTGATCCCGCAGCCGAGGAAAGCGGTCTTCTCGAGCCGGCCGCAGATCTCACCAGGAACCTGAGTTCCCTACTGGGCAAAACCGTGGACGATCACTACCCGGGGGCATTCCTCGCCCCACTTTTCAAGAACCACACCAAATGTCGCGAGCTAGTTTTCGAAGTGCTTACCCGATATGCAGGGTTTCCGGTAAGTCTTCCAAATCAGCGGAATTCGGCGAAGACAGCCACTCGACGAACGCCCACCCGCCGCTCTCCTCGTCGTGCATCGGCGGACGAGCGCTCGTCGTCCCAGCGTAAACAGGACGCAGTCAAGGTAATCCAGGCTGCAGGCGGGCTTCAAGAGGGGACCCTGCTGGTCTTCAAGCCAGGGACCAAACGCGAAGAGCAGCTGCTCGTCCCCTGGACAGAGGAGGTCGACTCCAGGAGCAGGGCCCGGTGGACCAATCAGCCTCCTTCGGTGAACCCGCTAGTGTGGGAGTTCGACGGCGAGCGCTATTCCCCGAGCAATTTGGTCACAACCATGATGATTGCTGCAGGCTACTCGCCGCCGTCTGGTGTACGTGGTACGACCCGGTGGACAGTGGAGGGGCGCGGAACACTGTCCGATGTTGCAGATCAGATTAACGATTCCAAGCCCGATGAACCGGAGCACGGCCGTCTCTGGTAAGAGACCTGATATTCATCGGGAAACGCACGGAGCAAGGCAGAGTGATGGAAAATCAACCGTTTTCCCCTCCCGCTCCCTGCCTTGCGGGAAACTGAGCCTCTCAGCGTTGAAGCTCGGGGGTGAAAGGAAGCTGAACTTGATTGGGTGATGTCGGTGCCGTTCGCCGGACAGTTGGGTGTCGGCACCGATAGCCCTGGGGTGTGGGGTACGCGCAGGGCGACGGGTTGACCGACACCGGGAGGACCACTCGGGGGCGGGTGCGGCTCCAGGCTGTGGAGTGTTTCGAGGGCGGGCGGAAGAACGCGGAGATTGCCGCTGCCTTGCGGAGATCTCCAGGCCGGAGCGGGAGTTGGAGCGTGGTCCGCTGGCTCACGGTTGGGCGGACCATCGATGGACGCTGGCACGGCTCAAGACGCTGGTCGGCCGACCCCTCCACGTTCCTACACGGTCGAGGGCACCTGGCGGCTGCTCGAACGCCACGGCTGGAGCTGGCAGCAGCCCACCAGACGCGCGATCGAGCGCGATGACGCCGCGGCCGAGGTCTGGAAGAAGGAGACGTGGCCGCGGGTAGGAGCACCGCGGCGGAGCGCAACGCCTGGATCGTCTTCGAGGACGATGCCGGGCAGTCGAAGACTCCGCCGCGAGCAAGGACCTGGGGCCGGATCGATCGGACCCCAGTCGTGAGAGTGAGAGGCCGGGGCTCGGGACGGGTGTCGATGGCGGGCATGGCCTGCTACAAGCCGGGCGAGCGGTCCAGGTTGATCTACACGATCCGCGAGCACTCGGAGCCGCAAGGACGATCCGCTTCGCCTTCTGCAAGAAGGTGGAGGTCCTGGAGGAGGCGGTCGCCCGCCTGCACGCCCTGCGCACCGGCTGACCCGCCGGGGCGACCGGCATCGCGGCGCAGCCGGTGCGCAGGTGCGCGTGGAACTGCCCCGGACAGGCCGTCAACTCCCGCTCGTCCGGGGACGGGAGGCGCCTCAGCGCGTGCGGCAGGGGCGCGAACGCCTCTCGCAGGCACTGCCCGGCCCGGATCGGTGGCGCGGTGCGGGAGGCCGGAGGCTCACGGGTTCCAGAGCAGGTCGACCCAGTCCGGTCGCGGCCCGTCCGGGTCCGGCGGCACCGGGGGCGCCGGACGGTCGCCGAAGAAGTAGTCGTGGAGCCCCTGCAGGCAGTCGTACAGGTGCGCCTCGTCCGTGAAGGCGGAGCCGGTGAGCCGGGACCAGTCGACGACGTCGCACGGCCGCTCCCGCAGCAGGTACGCGAAGGCTTCCCGCAGGTGCCGGGAGAACGGCAGGTCCTGCTTCCGCGTGCTCAGCCTCCGCTCGTGGAGGTCCTCGATCCGCTCGGGCCGGAACGCGTGCCGGAGGAAGGCGCCGACCGCCGGATCGGTTTCGTGGTGCGGGATGTCGGAGGGCTGGAAGCCCATCGGTTCCTCCTCGGCCTCGGCCGCCGCGGCGGCCTTCTCGGCTGACGTCGCGACGAGTTGGACGATCACCGCGCCCCCGGCGGGCCGACGTCGCCCCGGACGAGTGGGGCGCCCCTCCGGCGCGGGCGGTTCCGGGCGGACGCGAGGGCGGGTGGTGCGGGTCGCGCGCGGGCGTGCGGGGGGTGTGGCACCGGCGTGCACGGCGCGCGGAACCGGCGCGGGAGGGTGCGGCGGGCAGAGTGCAACTCGGGACCGATCACACCCAGTCGGACACAGGCCTCAGAACGGTGAATGAGTGCCAAACATGGGTAAATCCCCGACGGACCCGGAGAATTCGTGCTTCTCTGCTGCTGAATCTCCAGCCGGAATCCTTCCTTCCACGGTCGGCCGCGCCCCGGATCGGACAGTCTCGAACAGCCTCACGGATGAGGGCGGACACCGGTCGCACCGGGGGCGCGCACGGAGCTGAAACGCGGAGCCGAGCATGCTCACCACCCTGCAGACCTCCTACACGGACACCCGCGCCGGCGACCTGGCCTGGCAGCTGGGCGGCGAGCCGCTGCCCGCGCTGGCCGTCCGCGACCTCAGACTCGACGGCGCCCCCGACGCCCCCGGCGCCCCCGGCGCCCCCGGCGCCCCGGGCGGCCTCCGCGGCACGCTCCAGCTGCGGCTGCTGGGCGCCTCGCACCAGGTGGTGCTGGCGGCCGGGCCGGGCGACTGCCTGGAGACGGTGGCCTGCCTGCCGGGCCGCCGCACCCCGCTGCCCGCCCGGGTCGCGGAGCAGGTGGCGGGCTGGGAGTACGAGTTCGCCGCCCGGATCGAGGAGCTGCCGCCGCACGTGTTCGCGGCCCGGGCGCAGGAGCTGCTGGCCCTGGTCGAGGGGCACCCGCGGGCGCTGGCGGGCGTCTTCCCGGGCGACCCGAGCGCCTTCACCGCGCTGGTCGCGCACTGCGAGGACCGCCGGGTGCACTGGCGGACGTGGCACGCCTACCCGCAGGAGGGCCGGCTGGTGTGCACCCGCTCCTCGCTCTCGCTGCCCGGCACCGGCCGCCCCGGAACCACCCGGGCCGCCGGAACCACCCGGGCCGCCGGAACCACCCGCGCCGCCGAAACCACCCGGTCGGCCGACGCCGCGGGGGCCCGAACCGCGGCGGGCGCCCCGGCGCAGGTCGGATGGTGAGCGGGCGTCAACCCGGCACCCCGGCCTGTCCCCCGGATGGGTGCAGCCATTCACCCGGGCTCTCGCCTAGCGTTCATTCATGATCAACCACCCGGTCGGACGGCCCGCGCAGCCGGGCCCGGACGCCGCCGCTCCCCCGCCCGCGGCCGCCCCCCGGCCCGCCGCCCCCCGCGCCGCGGGCCCCGGCGGCGCGGTCCGGGTCGGCGGCGCCGTACCGCTGGCCCTGGCCCCCCGTCCGGCCCGCGTGCTGGTCCTGCTGGCCGCGTTCGTCTGCGCGGCCTGCGGCCTGGTGTACGAGCTCGAACTGGTCGCCCTGGGCGGCTACCTGCTGGGCGACTCGGTCACCCAGACCTCGGTGGTGCTGTCGGTGATGGTGTTCGCGATGGGCGTCGGCTCGCTGCTCGCCAAGGGCCTCACCCGCCGCCCGGCCACCTCCTTCGCCCTGGTCGAGTACGCGCTGTCGCTGGTCGGCGGTCTGTCCGCGCTCGCCCTGTACTGCGGCTGGGCCTGGCTGCACCAGCCGCGCGCCACCCTGGTGGCGCTGATCGCCGCCACCGTGCTGATCGGCCTGCTGATCGGCGCGGAGATCCCGCTGCTGATGACGCTGATCCAGCGGATCCGCCGGGAGCACGCCGGCCGCGCCGTCGCCGACCTGTTCGCCGCCGACTACGTGGGCGCGCTGGTCGGCGGCCTGGCCTTCCCGTTCGTGCTGCTGCCCGCCCTCGGCCAGACCGCCGGGGCGCTGGTGACCGGCGCGGTGAACGCGGTGGCGGGCGCCGTCGTGGTGCTCTGGCTGTTCCGCGCCGAGCCCGCCCCGCGCACCCGCCTGCTGCTGTGGACCGGCTGCGGCCTGGTGCTGGCCCTGCTCGCGCTGGCCGCCGCCTGCACCGGCGCGATCGAGCGCGCCGCCCGGCAGGCGCTGTACGGCGGCCCGATCCGGTTCGCCACGCAGAGCCGCTACCAGGAGATCGTGCTGACCGGCGGCCCCGAGGACCCGGCGCCGACGCGCTCCGATGACGCCTCCCGGGTGCCCCGGCAGCGCGCCGCCCCGCCGCTGGAGCTGTTCCTGGACGGCCGGCTGGCGGTCTGCGGCCCCGGCGAGTACCGCGACCACGAGGCGCTGGTGCGCCCGGCGCTGGCCGCCGGGCCGAGCGGGCGGGTGCTGGTGCTGGGCGGCGGCGACGGCCTGGCGCTGCGCGAGGTGCTGCGCCACCCGGCGGTGCGCAGCGTGCTGGTGGTCGAGCGCGACCCGGCGCTGCCCGCGCTGGCCCGCCGGGACGCCGCGCTCGCCGCGCTCACCGGGCGCTCCTTCGACGACCCGCGGGTCCGGCTGGTGCGGGCCGAGCCGATGGGGTGGCTGCGCGGCTCCGGGGAGCGCTTCGACGTGATCGTCTCGGACCTGGACGGCGCGGCCGCGGGCGGCAAGTACCGCTCCCGCGAGTTCTTCGGCCTGGCCGCCCGGCGGCTGGCCCCGGCGGGACGGCTGGCGGTCCGGGCCGGGGCCCCGGACCACGGGCTCTGGACGGCCGAGTCCGGCCTGGACGCCGTGGGCCTGGCCGCCGTCGCCTACCAGGGCGGCGCCCCGGCCGCCGCGGACTGCGGGCGCCCCGACCCGGCCCCGGCCTTCCTGCTGGCCTCCCGCACCGTCCCCGCCCTGGGCCTGGCCCCGGACGCCCCGGCCCCGCGCTCGCTCACCGTGGCCGCGCTGCGGGCCTCCGAGGCCCGCCTGGCGGCCGCCCGCCCGTCCCCGCTGCCGCCGCCGCACGGCCTGCTGGGGCCGTGAGGCGTGCCCGCCCGGGCCCGGGCCGGAGCCGCGCCGCACCCGTCCACGCCGTGAAAGCGCTTCGTGCGCCGGGCAGTTCGGCCCGGGCGGCGGGTGGCGGGCGATCGGGGGCCGTGGTCCCGGTGCGCGGTACGTCCATTGGCGGGTTGGTCGTCCCGGCTTCGCGTGGAGGACTCGGCACGGCGGCGGGCGGTCGGTAGGCTCGCCGGTATGGAGCATGAGGTTGTCGTCCCGGTGCCCGCCGAGGTGGTCCGGGAGGCGCTGGTGGACCGCGAGCTGGTGGCCCGCTGCGTGCCGGGGCTGAGCGCGGTCGCGTCGGCGTCCGCCCCCGCGGCGGACAGCCGGCTCAGGGTCCGGGTCGCCGGGTCCACCATCACCTTCGCCGGTCGGCTGACCGTCGGCGCCTGGCAGGGCGACGCGCTCGACCTGCGACTGAGCGGCGAGGAGATCCGCGGCGCGGCCCCGGTCGCCGCCGAGCTGCGGATCACCCTGGCCGAACGGACCGGCGAGACCGTGGTCCGCTTCGCCACCGCCCTGACCGCCTCCGGGCGGCTGGCCGGTTTCGCGGACGAGGCCCTGGAGTCGACCGGCCGCCGCCTGATCGACCGGGCGGTGGCGGCGCTGGTCGCCGAGCTGTCCGAACCGGACGGGCAGGACGGACGGGACGGGGAGGGCGCGGACGACGAGGACGGCGACCCCGCGGAGGGCGCGACCGTGCTCTTCCTCGACGATCACGACCGCGACCGCGGCCAGGACCTGGACGACGACCTGTCCGACCTGATCTCCTTCGACGACGCGGACGACCTGCCCGCCCCCGTCCCGGCCGCCCCGCGCCCGGAGCCCGCCGGGTACGACCAGGAGGGCGCCCCGGTGCGGCGCAGCATCGTCGGCCGCTCCGCCGAGGAGGTCGACCACGCCCCGCCGCACGGCCGGTACGCGCCCGCCCCGCCCGCCCACAGCGCCCGCGCCCGGGCCGCCTCCCGCTGGGGCGGCGCGGAGCCGACCCTGCTGCCGGGCGCGCACGGCGAGCGCAGCGCGCTGCCGTGGATGATCGGCGGCGGGGTCGCGCTGATCGGCGGCGCGGTGGTGCTGGTCCGGGCGCTGCGGCGGCGCTGAGGCCGCCGACGGGCACCCACTAAGCTGGCTGTCCATGAGCAACGACCGCGACGCCCTGCTGGCGCAGATCAAGGACAAGGCCGTCGTGCACGGCAAGGTCACCCTCTCCTCCGGCCGGGAGGCCGACTACTACGTCGACCTGCGCCGGATCACGCTGGACGCCGAGGCGGCGCCGCTGGTCGGCAAGGTGATGCTGGACGCGGCCGCGGACCTGGAGTTCGACGCGGTGGGCGGCCTGACACTGGGCGCCGACCCGGTGGCCGCGGCGATGCTGCACGCGGCGGCGGCCCGCGGCCGGAAGCTGGACGCGTTCGTGGTCCGCAAGGCGGGCAAGGCGCACGGCCTGCAG
Organism: Kitasatospora sp. NPDC001540; assembly: GCF_042894345.1. Taxonomy (NCBI): domain Bacteria; kingdom Bacillati; phylum Actinomycetota; class Actinomycetes; order Kitasatosporales; family Streptomycetaceae; genus Kitasatospora; species Kitasatospora sp. NPDC001540. The sequence goes on along the minus strand of NZ_JBIAVO010000003.1, from coordinate 299,272 downwards.
CGCCGGATCGAGGGCCCGGACGTGAAGGGCCGCCGGGTGCTGGCGGTGGAGGACACCTCGACCACCGGCGGTTCGGTGCTCACCGCGGTCGAGGCCCTGCGCGAGGCGGGCGCCGAGGTGGTCGGCGTCGCGGTGATCGTGGAGCGCGGCGCGGCCCCGGCGATCGCCGAGGCGGGCCTGCCGTACGTCACCGCGTACACCCTGGACGACCTGGGCCTGTGAGCGGCTGAGCCCGCGGCCCGGCAGCCCCGCGGCCCCGCGTTCCACGTGGAACAACGGCGGCACCGGCGACAACGGCGACAACGGCGAAGGGCCCCGACCGCCGGGTGGTGGTCGGGGCCCTTCGCCGTCGGCCGCGCTCAGTTCTTGCGGTGGCGGCCGCTGGAGACCGGCTCGCCCTCCTGCTCGACGGTGCCGTTCGCGGCGGCGGCCTTCCGCTTCTTCCGCTCGCGGATGACCTCGACGAAGATCGGCGAGACCGAGATCAGGATGATCAGCGCCATCGCGGGCAGCAGGTACTTGTCGATCACCGGGGCGAGCTGGTCGCCGGTGAAGTAGCCGATCAGCAGCATGGTCTCGGTCCACAGCACCGCGCCCACGACGTTCCAGACGAAGAACGTCTTGGCGGGCATCTGCAGGGTGCCGGCGACCGGGTTGAGGAAGGTCCGCACGATCGGGATGAAGCGGGCCATCACCACGGCCTTGGCCGGGCCGAACTTCTCGAAGTACTCCTCGGCCTTCTCCACGTACTCGGGCCGCAGGATCTTCGAGTTCGGCTTGTCGAACATCCGCGGGCCGACCTTCCGGCCCAGCAGGTGCCCGAGCTGGGCGCCGACGATCGCGCAGATCGGTGCGCCGATCAGCAGCAGGGCGATGTTCATCTGGGCGCCCGCGCCGAGCACCTTGTCGGCGGCGCTGGAGGCGGCGACACCGGCCAGGATGAGCAGGGAGTCACCGGGGAAGAAGAACCCGACCAGCAGGCCGGTCTCGGCGAAGATGATCGCCAGGATCCCGATGGCGCCGACGGAGGCGACGAGCGATTTGGCGTCAAGGACGTTGACGGCGAGCTGGATGTGTTCCACGCGCGCAGGATAGCCCGTACTGCTATGCGAAGCCTTAACGGCAGCCGCCGAACCGCCTCCGGACGGGCTCCTCGCGCCCCCCGCACGGGCTCCGGGGGGCGGGCCGTCCCAAGTGGCGGGCCGCTGGGTGTGCCCGGAGGGGGAGTCTGGGAAGATGACCGAGGTGTCCGGCCCGCGGTCGAGCTGCCACCCTCTCGCTCGCACCGCGCCGATGTCGTGAACCACAGGCGTATCGAGCCTTCGGACAGCGTCGTCCGATCGCCCCACACCGACAGGAGCGGATCCGCATGCCCATCGCAACTCCCGAGGCCTACAACGAGATGCTCGACCGGGCCAAGGCAGGCAAGTTCGCCTACCCGGCCATCAACGTCACCTCGACTCAGACCCTGCACGCCGCGCTGCGCGGCTTCGCCGAGGCCGAGAGCGACGGCATCGTCCAGATCTCCACGGGTGGTGCGGAGTTCCTCGGCGGCCAGTACAACAAGGACATGGTGACCGGCGCGGTCGCGCTGGCCGAGTTCGCGCACATCGTCGCGGCCAAGTACGACGTCACCGTGGCGCTGCACACCGACCACTGCCCGAAGGACAAGCTGGACGGCTACGTCCGCCCGCTGCTGGCGATCTCCGCCGAGCGCGTGGCCCGCGGCGAGAACCCGCTGTTCCAGTCGCACATGTGGGACGGCTCGGCCGAGACCCTGGCCGACAACCTGGCCATCGGCCAGGAGCTGCTGGCCCAGGCCGCCGCCGCCAAGATCATCCTCGAGGTCGAGATCACCCCGACCGGCGGCGAGGAGGACGGCGTCAGCCACGAGATCAACGACGAGCTGTACACCACCGTGGCCGACGCGGTGCGCACCGCCGAGGCGCTCGGCCTGGGCGAGAAGGGCCGCTACCTGCTGGCCGCCTCGTTCGGCAACGTGCACGGCGTGTACAAGCCCGGCAACGTGGTGCTGCGTCCGGAGCTGCTCTCCGACCTGCAGGCCGAGATCGGCAAGAAGTACGGCAAGCAGGACCCGTTCGACTTCGTCTTCCACGGCGGCTCCGGCTCCACCGAGCAGGAGATCCTGACCGCGCTGGAGAACGGCGTGGTCAAGATGAACCTCGACACCGACACCCAGTACGCCTTCACCCGCCCCGTCGTGGACCACGTGTTCCGCAACTACGACGGCGTGCTGAAGGTCGACGGCGAGGTCGGCAAGAAGAACACCTACGACCCGCGCACCTGGGGCAAGCTGGCCGAGGCCGGCATGGCCCACCGCGTCACCGAGGCCGCGCAGCAGCTGCGCTCGGCCGGCAAGCGCATGAAGTAGGGCGCCACCGCGCACGGTGCCCCCGCCCCCGGAACGCCGGGCGCGGGGGCACCGGCGCGTCCGGCCCCGGCCGCCCCGCCCGGGCCGGATGGCAGACTGGCACACCGTGACTCCTCCCCGGCGTAGGCGCCGGGGCTTCTCGTCAAGCCGCTCGGGCTTCGCGACGGACCAGCCCGGCCCGTAGAACGTTGACGGCTCCCACCATGTCCGCGTGGGCCGTGTGGCCGCAGCCGACGCAGTGGAACTTCTCCTGGGTGGTCCGGTTCTCCGCCGAGACGTGCCCGCATGCGGGGCAGGTGCGGGAGGTGTTGCGGGGGTCCACGGCGACCACTTCCCGTCCGGCGCTCTCAGCCTTGGCGTGCAGGATCGTCAGGAACACCCCCCATCCGGCATCCGAGATCGAACGGTTGAGCCGGGCCTTGGCGGCGGCCCCGTTGGGCAGGAAGCCGCCCAGCCGGTCCGGCTTCGGCGCCGGGGACTTGAGCATGTTGCGGACCTTGAGGTCCTCGTGCGCGATGAAGTCGTGCCCGCGCACCAGGCGGAGCGCGGTCTTGTGCGCGTGGTCCAGGCGCTGACGGCGGACCTTCCCGTGCAGCTCGGCGACCCTCTCCACCGCCCGGCGGTGGTTCTTCGTGCGCTTGTCCCGGCGAACGCGGGGGAACCGGGCGAGGGCCTGCTGCGCTGCTTCGAGTTTCGCGGCGGCCGTGCGGCCGTGGCGGGGATTGGGGACGTGCTCACCGTTGGACGTGGTGAGGAACGACGCTACGCCCATGTCGATGCCGATCACGGACCCAGTCGCGGCCAGCGGTTCGGGCCGGGACCGCTCGGCGGTCAGCACCACGTACCAGCGCCTGCCCTCGCGCTTGACCGAGACCGTCCTGACCTGGCCGACGACCGGCCGGTGCCGGTGGACCTTGACGTGTCCGACGCCCTGGAAACGGACGCGGGTCACCGGGTCGTGTGGGGTGCTGTCCCAGCGACAGCCGTCGCCGTCCTTCGGGAACTCCACCGTGTCGAACCAGCTCGCACCCCGAAAGCGCGGATAGCCGGGGGTCTCGCCGGACTTGACCCGGCGGAAGAACGCCGCGAACGCCCTGTCCAGGCGGCGAAGCGTGGCCTGCTGCGAGGAGAACGACCAGCGCCCCTGCCGCTCGGGGTCGAACGCCCGGATCTCCTTGAGCTGCGCGGACTGCGTCCCGTACCTGACGCTCGTCCTCGACACATGCCGGTAGGCGTCACGTCGCTCCTGCAGCGCCCCGTTGTAGAGCGAGCAGTGATCGGCCAGCATCTCACCGAGCGCCTGCGCCTGGCGGACGGTGGGCCGCATGAGGAACTTGAACGTCCGAATCACCCGACCCACCCCCTCCGGCATTGAGGTGGTCAACCTGCCACAGCCCACTGACAACACGCCCCGCACCCCGGCGCTCCGCGTCTCCTCACCGGACATCACATTCCCGCCCGGCCTCGGGGCCGGGATTCCCTGCGAAGATCAGAGGATGGAAATGCACAAGAACCTGCTCGACGGCCCGGCGCCGACCTTCCTCCCCGAGGAGGAGCAGCCGTACCGGATGCTCGCCGAGGAGTCGGCCTCGCCCACCCAGGTCGCCGCCGAGTACCCGGCCTTCTGCCTGGCCTGGGCGATGCTCGCCGATGACGCCTTCGCCGCCGGACGGACCGTGGAGTCCTACGCGTACGCCCGCACCGGCTACCACCGCGGCCTGGACGCGCTGCGCCGCAACGGCTGGAAGGGCCACGGCCCGGTGCCGTGGGAGCACCGCGGCAACCGCGGCTTCCTGCGCTGCCTGGCGGCGCTGGCCCGGGCCGCCGGGGCGATCAAGGAGACCGAGGAGGAGGCCCGCTGCTGGCAGTTCCTGAAGGACAGCAGCGCCGAGGCGTACACCGTGCTCCGGCAGGAGCACTGAGACCGGCACCCGCCCGACCCGACGGGCCGCCCCCGCACGCCGGGGGCGGCCCGTCGCCGTACCCGCCCGGTGCGGGGGCGGGCGGGTGCGGGGCCGTTCACAGCATCGGGTAGGAGTCCAGGTACGCTGCCCAGAACCGCGCCCCGTCGCGGAACGGCAGGGCGTCCCAGGCGGTGGCGTCCTCGCGGACGATCTCCTCGACGTCGGCCCAGTCGTTGGGCGTCGGCCGCTCCTCGGGCGCCGGCCGCTCGGCGGCGATCTTGTACACCAGGTAGCTGAGCGAGGACAGGTCCCGGTGGACCAGCTCGTACTCCACGTCGGCGTCCGGATCCGAGACCCAGATCGTGCCGTCGCCCAGGTGCACGAAGACGTCCGCCTGGTAGAGCTCGCCGAGCGGCTGGAGCCTGCCGTGCGGGGTGTCGACCGGCGCCGGGTCGGCGTCCTCGACGAAGGCCGTCGGGGGGCTGGCCGGGTCCCGCTCGGCCAGGGCGGCCAGGATCCGGAACAGCCCGTCCGAGTACGGGACGCCGGTGGTGGCGGCGAACCGCGCCGCGGCCCCGTCGCCCGGCCAGATCCGGGCGGCGGCGTCCGGCCGCAGCCGCAGCATCCCGCCCGCCGGAACCTCCTCGGCGACGGCCCGCCAGTCGATCGACACCAACACGTGCGTGCTCCCCTCCTCTCCGGGTCAGGACCCGTACTGGATCTCGTCCAGCAGCAGCCGCCAGACGCTCGCCGGCTCGGCCAGGGCGCGCGGCTCCAGGGCGGTCAGCCCGGCGGTGAGCCGCTCGACCGACTCGCGCAGCTCCTGGGCGCTGCCGCCCTCGCCGTAGTACGGCAGTTCGCGCTGGAAGGCCAGCAGGAAGGCCGCCAGCGAGGACAGGTCGGCGTGGTACGGGCGGTCCGGCCCTTCCTCGGCGACGTCCAGCGGCAGGGCGTGGACGCCGCCGGTGGCACCGTCCAGCACGAGCGTGCCCGTGATGAGCTCGCCGAGCACCAGCCAGCAGCCGACCCGCGGGCCGAACAGCTCCAGGTACTCGGCCTCGGCCTCGGCCCAGTCGCCGAAGTGCTCGCGCACCGGCACGGGCCCGGTCGCCAGGTGCTGCGCCGCCTCGAACACCGCGCTGTGGGCCGGCAGGCCGACGGCGGTCAGGAACTCCCGGGCGCCGGGGTCGGCCACCAGCTCCGCGACCCGCTCCGCCGGGGGCCGGACCAGGCCGTCCGGCCCGAACTCCCGCTCCATCTCCGCGCGCGTCACCGCCACCCGAGCACCTCCCGCCGTACGCCGTGGATCCGTCGACGCCCATTCCTAGCAGGCGACGGGGGCGCCCGGGGCCCGGCGGGCGACGGGGGCGCTCAGGGCCGGTGCAGGTCGACCGCCAGCAGCCCGTCCGCCAGCGCGAGCAGCAGCAGCCGACCGTCCAGGGCGAGCGCGCGCACCGGCGAGCCGAGGCGCAGTTCGAGGACGCCCGCCGGGTCGCCCGGCCGGTGCACCCGGACCAGGCCGCCCGCCCAGGCCGCGGCCACCCGCAGGCCGTCCGGGCCCTCGTCGGCGGCCACCGCGACCACCGGGCAGGGCCGCGCGTCCAGCGGCTCGGCCATCGGGGCGCTGCCCGGTCCCCAGAGCCGGACCGTGCCGTCGTAGCCGCCGCTGACCAGCAGCGGGAGGCCGCCGCGCGGGTCGTCCGCGCCGAGCGCCGTCGCCGCCAGCGTGGTCACCGGGCCGGTGTGCAGCCGCTCGCCGTGCACCCGGCCGTCCTGGTACCAGTGCACGGCGCCCGCGGCGTCGCCCAGCGCCGGGGCCGCCCCGGGCAGCCGGCCGGCCGCCGCGACGGCGGAGGGCGCCTCAGCCGCGTCCCGCAGGCGGCTCACCGCCTCCTCCAGCCCGTACCGGTCCAGGCCCGGCGCGGGCCGGTCGGCGGGCAGCAGTTCGGTGCCGCCCGCGGTGTCCAGCAGCAGCAGGGTGCCGCTCGCCGTGACGGCCAGGCCGCGCAACGGGCGGGGCGCCGGGAGGGCGGGGCGGCCGAGCGGTTCGCCGGTGGCCGCGGCCAGGACGCGGACGGTGCCGTTGCCGTCGGCGGTCAGCCACTGGCCCCGGTACAGCCCGGCGCCCGGGGCCGCGGTCACCGCCGGGCCGGGCTCCCAGCGGGCCCAGCGGGCCGCCCAGGCGCCCGGGGCGCCGGACAGCCGCTCGACGGCGGCCCGGGTCTCCTCCCCGCCGCCCAGCAGCCGGGCGCGCAGTAGGTGGGCCCGGACGGCGGCGTCGGCGGTGTCGACCAGGGCGGGCCCGGCGGCGTCCCAGGCCAGCGCGAGCGGGTGCCCGGCGGCCCGCGCCCCGGCGGCGTCCAGTCCGGCCGCGTCGAGTCCGGCGGTGACGGCGGCCGGGTCGGGCAGCACGTACAGCAGCGGGTCGGCGAGCAGCGGGGCGTGGCCGCCCTCGCGGCGGGCGGCGGTCCAGAGCGCGGTGAGCGCTTCGGCGCCCGCGCCCGGCAGGCCGGCCGGTCCGTCCGGGACGTGGGCGAGCAGGTCGGCGAGCGGTGCGGGCCCGGCCGGGGCGGTGGTGCCCAGGGCCCGGCCGGGGTTCGGGTAGGCGGCGGGGTCGGCGTCCTGCCCGGCGCACCAGGCGGTGAAGCGCTCCCGGTCGGTCCACCGCGGGTCGTCGAGGTCCAGCACGGCCGGGGCCGGCTCCCGGGCGAAGGCCGCGCCGGGCGCCTCGACCAGCAGCCGGACGGTGTCCAACTCCAGGAGCGGGTCGAGCAGTTCGGCGACCAGGCGGTCCGGTTCGGCGGCCCGGTCCAGCTCCGGCACGCAGACCGTGGTGGGGCGGTCGTCGGCGGCCAGCGCGGCGAGGACGTCCCCGGGGGTGCGCGCGACGGTGTCCAGCTGGTTGCCGAGCTGCCAGACGGCCGCCCGCAGGCTCAGGCCGGCGGCCGGCAGCATCAGGTGGATCCGGCGGCCCTCGGGCGCCCCGTCCGCGGTGCACCCGGCGGTCAGCCAGGCCAGCAGGTGGCTCTTGCCCGCTCCCGGCGCCCCCTCCACCCGGCACAGCCGCGGGGCCAGCCGGTCGTCCATCCAGCCCAGCAGTGCCAGGCCGGCCGGCCGCCGACCGGCCCGCAGCGGCGGGAATCCGCTTCCCCCCTCGCCCATGCCTTCGTCCCCCTCTTGGAGCTTGACCACCAGCCAGACCGTTATGGATAGTCATCTTTGCCGTGAATGGCGGGGTTTCGTCAACACGGCTCTGACGGGGGAGGGATGCCATGGGCGTGGTGCTGCCCGACGAGCTTGCCTGGGTACTGGACCTGATCGGGATCAACTGGCCGAACGTCGACGAGGACGAGTACCGGGAGATGGCGGACGAGCTCCGCGACCTCGCGCAGACGCTCACCTCGGACACCCAGGTCATCTCCGGTGCGGTGGAGGGGTTCCTGGGCGTCACCAAGGGGCCGGCCGCCGACGCCTTCCAGGCGCACTGGAACAAGGTGGCCGGCACCCACATGCCGCAGGTCGGCAAGGGGTTGGAGCTGCTGGCCACCGGGCTGGACGGTGCGGCGATCGTGATCACCGGCGCGAAGGTCGCCGCGGTGGTCCAACTCGGCATCCTGGCCGCCGAGGTGATCGCGGCCCAGGCCGCCGCGCCGTTCACCTTCGGCCTGTCCGAGGCCGGGGCGCTCGGTGCCACCCAGGCGACCAGGGTGATCGTCCGGCGCCTGCTCAAGGAGGCCGAGCAGCAACTGATGTCCGAGCTGGTGTCCCTGGTCGAGGGCCCGGTCTTCGCCGCCCTCGAAGGCGTCGCGGAGAACCTGGTGATCCAGCTGGCCGGGAACGCGCTGGGCACCCAGAAGGGCATCGACTGGAACCGGGCCGCCGACGCCGGCAAGGAGGGCTTCAAGGACGGCGTCCAGCAGTCCGTCGACCAGGTCAAGGGCTACGCCGAGGACCCGCTGGGCGCCGCGGGGCAGTTCGCCCGGAACACCGTCTCCGGCGCCGCCGCCGGTGGCGCCCCGAGTGGGCGGGGGAGCACCCGATGAGCGACATATCGCACGACTACGACGAGGCCGAGGCGCTGGCCAAGTCCTTCGAGAAGCACGGCGACCGGCTCTCCGAGCACCACGCCAGGACCGGTCAGCACCGGACCCGGGCGGCCGCCGGACGGGGCAAGGACCCGCTGGCGAACATCGTCTCCGGCCTCGCCGACCGGGGGCTCGGCGTGGTCGAGAAGGCGCTCAAGAGCTTCGTCAAGCACTCCGGGGACACCTCTCAGGGCATCCGGCAGATGAGCCGGAACCACCAGGAGAACGACCACGGGCTCGGCGAGGCGTTCACCCGGATCAACTCCAGCGGCCGGACCCCGATGTACCTGCTCCACGACGACGGCTCGGTGAGTCGGCTGCGCGAGGACGGGAGCACCCACAAGGTCGCCCACGACGACGCGTCCGGGATCCACGACATCCTGCACAACGGCGCCATGCAGCCGCCGAAGGCCGGCGAGTTCAAACTCCCGCCGAAGAGCCGCAAGAAGGCGGACGCCGCGGTGCAGCGCCCGCAGACCAGCTCCGGCAAGGTCGACCACGGCACCACCCCGCTGGCCCGGGCCACCCAGCTGGCGCGCTACGCCAACGACGACTACGGCAACCAGCGGGGCAACACGTTCACCAGCAACAACTACGCCGCCGTCCGCTACCAGGACGGGAACAAGGAATTCATCCTGGTCGGCCGCAGCAAGAACCCCCGGCACTCGGAACCGATCATCGGCATTCCGCTGCTCCGCGACCAGAAGGCCGGGAACGTCCAGGACCTCTACACCGAGCGGGCCCCCTGCACGAGCTGTTCGCCGTGGCTGAAGCACTTCGTCCCGCACATCAACGTCAGCCACAGTTTCGTGGGCGGCAACGTCGAGATGAAGCCGTATCTGGAGGCCCTGAGGAAGCACCACGGCAGATAGGCTCCGGAGCACGGGGAAAGGGCCGGACCCGGTCGACGAGGATTCGAGAGGCTGCATCCAGATGGCACCGCAGGTGACGTACGAACTGCTCAGGTCGGTGTTCGCCGAGGACGAGGTGCTCCGGTTCCCGGAGGCGAGCCTCCCGGCCTCCCTCACCCACGCCCCGAGCCGGGCCTACCTCACCACCGTCGGGCTCCCCGCCGTCGGCAACTGGCTCTTCCTGCCGCCGGTGTGGAAGGCGGACGAACCGCTGAAGACCGTCGGGGCGGTCGACCCGTACCTGGACGACATGGTCGACCTGCCGGAGGACGCCCCGGACTGGACGGTGGTCGGCCAGGTCGCGGACGACGTGCTGGCGCTGGACGGCGCGACCGGCCGGCTGTGGTTCTTCCCCAACGGGGAGGACGAGATCACGCCGTGCTTCGACCGGATCGAGACCCTCGGCCTGTTCCTCTACGTCCTGCAGCGGGAGAAGGTCGCGCTCTACGGCCCCGAGGACGGCGAGGACGACGGGCTCGACCCGCACGAGGAGATCGACCGCGTCCGCGAGGAGCTGCGTGCGATCGAACCCGCCGCCTTCGCCGACCCCGAGGGCACCTGGGCCCGGCTGCTCCAGGGCTTCGAGGACGAGTGGACCGACTTCTCGGTCGAGGAGCCCGCGCCGCTGGGCGACGGCGAGTTCTGGGTCCCCCCGCACCTGCGCTGAACGCCCGGCCCCCGGTACTCCGCCGTCCGTCCGCCCCCGCACCGATAGGCTCTCCGCATGACCGCAGAACTCTCCCGGCGCCTGCTCGACCGCTTCGGCCCCGGCGGCCTGCGCCGCGTCCCGGCGGCGGACCTCGCGACGGCCGACCTCCCCGCCGAGGCCGCCGGGCTGCTCGCGGACTGCGGCCTCCCCGTCCAGGTCGGCCCGTACTTCGCCACTGCGGCGGACGACGCCCTGGCGCTGGCCGCCTTCGCCGAGCAGCAGGAACTCCCCGCGCCGACCGGCGGCGAGGACCGCTGGGCCCGGCTGGGCACCGACCGCGGCGCCGAGCTGTGCCTCGACCCGTCCGGTCGGGTGTGGGCGGTCTTCGTCGCCTTCCGGGAGCGCCCGATCCTGGTCAACACCAGCCTCGCCGCCTTCCTCGACTCGCTCGCCGAACTCGACGACGCGCTGCGCCGGTTGGCCGCCGCCGAGCAGCCGCAGGAGGTCTTCGAGCTCTTCGGCGCGATCGAGGGCCGGCTGCGCGGCACCGACCTGCGGGCCTTCGAGAACGACGAGAACTGGTGGCCCCGGGTGCTGGAGGACGTCCGGCACACCCGCGGCGTGCCCGGGTACGCCGCGTTCAAGTACCGCGACGGGCAGGGCGGCGAGCAGATCCTCACCGCCAACGGCTCGCTCGCCCTGCACCCCGAAGAGGCCCTCTGGTACCGGCTGGCCGACGGCGGCGCGGAGCCCGAGGACGTCCTGGAGGTCTACACCGAGCTGCAGGCGTGCTTCATGCCCGGCCACTACTGCAGCGTGTGGATGGCCGAGGCGTTCCCGCAGGCCGAGTTCACCCACAGCTTCGACTACGGCGACACGGCCGCCGAGCGCGAGGCCGGCATCCGGGAGCTCGCCGAGGCGCTGACCGCCCGCAACGGCTGACCGCCTCCCGCCGCCCGACGTTCCGCATCCGGATCGGTCGGTTCCCGGAACCAAACGGGTCCATACCGCGTATGTTCACGGTGCGGCCCCGTGCGCAACGGACGCGCCGCCGCCCTGCCGCCGTTCCGAGGGAAGTCCAGATGCGCGCAACCCACCGGTCGTCCCGCCGGGCCGCCCGCCGACGGCGGCGGCGGGCCGTCGTCCTGGGCTGCGCCGCGCTGCTCGTCGCCCTGGGCGCGGGCGGGTACGCCGCCCTGGCCCCGGGCTCCTCGCGGACGGCCTCCGAGGGCCCGACCGCCCAGGCCCGGGCCGTCCCGTCGCTGGCCGAGCCGTCCGCCGAGCCGTCGGCCGAACCCTCCACCGCACCGCCCTCCGTCGAGCCCTCCGCCGGACCGTCCGTCGAGCCGTCCAGCGCACCGCCGAGCAGCTCCGCCCCGCCGGAGGTGGTCGAGCACGGCGCGGGCAGCTTCACCGCCGCCACCGCCTCCGGCGGCCGGGTCGGCACCGGCGACGTCCTGCGCCGCTACCGGGTGGAGGTGGAGGACGGCACCGGTATCGACCCGAACGCCGCCGCGGCCGCCGTCCAGGCCGTGCTGTCCGACCCGCGCAGCTGGACCAGCGACGGGCGCGACAGCTTCCAGCTGGTCTCCTCCGGCAGCTACGACTTCACCGTCAAGATCGCCTCCCCCGACACCGCGGACGCGATCTGCGCGACCGGCGGCCTGGACACCCGCGGCGAGGTGAACTGCGACGTCGGCAAGCAGGTGGTGGTCAACTCCAAGCGCTGGCTGACCGGTTCGCCGCAGTTCGACGGCGGCCTGGACGACTACCGGGCCCTGATCGTCAACCACGAGGTCGGCCACCGGATCGGCCACGGCCACGAGACCTGCCCGGGGCCCGGCAAGCCCGCGCCCGCGATGATGCAGCAGATCTACGGTCTCAAGGGCTGCACCGCCAACGCCTGGCCCTACGACGCGAACGGGACGTACCTCAGGGGCCCGTCCGTCCCCTGAGGCGCCCCGCCGCGTCCCCTCCTCCTCAGCCCAGCACCGGCAGGTAGCCGGACAGGTCGCTGCGCTCGCCGCTGGCGGTGAGCGCGGTGTCCAGGGCGTCGGCCCAGGCGAGTCGGCCGGTGGCCAGCCGGATCCAGGTCAGCGGATCGGTCTCCACCACGTTCGGCGGGGTGCCCCGGGTGTGCCGGGGGCCCTCGACGGCCTGTACCACCGCGTACGGCGGGATGCGCAACTCGACCGCGCCGCCCGGCGCTTGGACGGCGAAGGCGTCGGCGAGCAGCCGGGCGGTGGAGGCCAGCGCGAACCGGTCGTGCGGGAAGGGGTCGAGGCCGAGCGCGGCGGCCAGGTCGTCGGCGTGCACCACCGTCTCGACCAGCCGGGTGACCAGGAAGTCCGCCAGCGGCATCGGGCCGAACCGCATCGGGATGATCCGGCCGGGCTCCCGGCCCTCCTCGCTGTCCAGCGCCTTCCACAACTCGCCGATCTGGCGGTCGAGTTCACCGGACACCTGGGCGGCGTCCCCGGCGAACTGCTCGGCCACCAGCTCGACGGCGGTGGAGTTGATGGCGGCGGCCGCGGTGCGGGTCCGCGAGGCCCAGTACAGCGGGGTGATCGGGGCCTGCGGCGGCAGCGGGTCGTGCAGGTGCAGCGGCACCCAGCTCGCCACCATGCCGAGGTGGGCGACGAGTTCGCGCACCCGCCACTCCCCCAGCCGGGTGGGCAGGGCCAGTTGGGCGTCGTCCAGGGCGCGGACGGCGGCGGCGATCGCGTCGAGCTGCCCGGTGAGTGCGGCGCGCACCTTCACCGGGTCGTAGGTTCGGGGCTTCACGGTGGGCATGCCCGCAGCGTACAAAACCCGGCGGGGCGGGCGGTCCGGAAGCACCGGACCGACCGCCCCGCCGGTTTGACGGACCGTCAGGCGAGCAGCGCCTCGATCACGCCGGTGTGGGCGTCGCGCAGCTCGGCCAGGGTCACGGTGAACTGGCCCTGCACCTCCAGCGCCTCGCCGTCCACCACGCCGATCCGGGTCGCGGGCAGGCCGCGGGCGCCGCACATGTCGTTGAACCGGAGCTCCTCGCTGCGCGGGACGGCCACCACGGCGCGACCGGCGGACTCGGAGAACAGGAACACGAACGGGTCGAGGCCCTCGGGGACGACCACCCGGGCGCCCTTGCCGCCCTTGAGGCAGCTCTCCACCAGGGCCTGCGCGAGGCCGCCGTCGGAGAGGTCGTGCGCGGCGTCGACCATGCCGTCGCGGGAGGCGGCGATCAGGATCTCGCCGAGCAGCCGCTCGCGCTCCAGGTCGACCTTGGGCGGCAGGCCGCCGAGGTGGTCGTGCACGACCTGCGACCAGGCGGAGCCGCCCAGCTCGTCGGCGGTGTCGCCGAGCAGGTAGAGCAGCTGGCCCTCCTCGGCGAAGCCGACCGGGGTGCGCCGGGTGACGTCGTCGATGACGCCGAGCACCGCGACCACCGGGGTCGGGTGGATGGCGACGTCGCCGGTCTGGTTGTACAGCGAGACGTTGCCGCCGGTGACGGGGGTGCCGAGCACCTGGCAGGCGTCGGCCAGGCCGCGGGTGGCCTCGGCGAACTGCCACATCACGTCCGGGTCCTCGGGGGAGCCGAAGTTGAGGCAGTCGGAGACCGCGAGCGGCTTGGCGCCGCCGGCCGCGACGTTGCGGTACGCCTCGGCCAGCGCCAGCTGGGCGCCCGCGTACGGGTCCAGCTTGGCGTAGCGGCCGTTGCCGTCGGTGGCGACCGAGACGCCGAGGTTGGTCTCCTCGTCGATCCGGATCATGCCGGAGTCCTCGGGGGTGGCGAGCACCGTGTTGCCCAGCACGTAGCGGTCGTACTGGTCGGTGATCCACGCCTTGGAGGCCTGGTTCGGCGAGCCGACCACCTTCAGCAGCGCGTCCTTCAGCTCGGCGCCGTTGGTCGGGCGGGCGAGCCGCTCGGCGGTCGGGGCGTCGGCCTGCAGGGCGTCCTGCCAGGACGGGCGGGCGTACGGGCGGTGGTAGGTCGGGCCCTCGTGGGCGACGGTGCGCGGCGGCACGTCGACGACCAGCTCACCGTGCCAGAAGATCTCCAGGCGCTCGCCGTCGGTCACCTCGCCGATGACGGTGGCGATGACGTCCCACTTCTCGCAGATCTCCAGGAAGCGGTCGACCTTGCCGGGCTCGACGATCGCGCACATGCGCTCCTGCGACTCGCTCATGAGGATCTCCTCCGGCGAGAGCGTGTGGTCGCGCAGCGGCACGGTGTCCAGCTCGATCCGCATGCCGCCGGTGCCGGCGCTCGCGAGCTCGCTGGTGGCGCAGGACAGGCCGGCGCCGCCGAGGTCCTGGATGCCCGCGACGAGGTCTTCCCTGAAGATCTCCAGGGTGCACTCGATGAGCAGCTTCTCCTGGAACGGGTCGCCGACCTGGACGGCGGGGCGCTTGGCCGGGCCGGTCGCGTCGAAGGTCTCCGAGGCCAGCACCGAGACGCCGCCGATGCCGTCGCCGCCGGTGCGGGCGCCGTACAGGATGACCTTGTTGCCGGGGCCGGAGGCCTGCGCGAGGTGGATGTCCTCGTGCTTCATCACGCCCACGCAGAGCGCGTTGACCAGCGGGTTGCCCTGGTAGCAGGAGTCGAAGACGACCTCGCCGCCGATGTTCGGCAGGCCCAGGCAGTTGCCGTAGCCGCCGATGCCCGCGACGATCCCGGGCAGCACGCGCCGGGTGTCCGGGTGGTCGGCCGCACCGAAGCGCAGCGGGTCCATCACGGCGACCGGGCGGGCGCCCATCGCCAGGATGTCGCGCACGATGCCGCCGATGCCGGTGGCCGCGCCCTGGTAGGGCTCGATGTACGACGGGTGGTTGTGCGACTCGACCTTGAAGGTGACCGCGTAGCCCTGGCCGACGTCCACGACGCCCGCGTTCTCGCCGATGCCGACCAGCATGGCGTCGTTCTGCGGGGCCTTCTCGCCGAACTGCTTGAGGTGGACCTTGGAGCTCTTGTACGAGCAGTGCTCCGACCACATCACCGAGTACATGGCGAGCTCGGCGCCGGTCGGGCGGCGGCCCAGGATCTCCCGGATCCGCGCGTACTCGTCCTCCTTGAGGCCGAGTTCGGCCCAGGGCTGGGCTGCGTCCGGGGTCTGCTCGGCGTTCTTGACGGTGTCGAGGCTCATCAGGCGTTCACCAGCTGCTTCAGGACGGAAGTGAAGAAGCCCAGGCCCTCGGTGGTCGGACCGGTGAGCGGCTCCACCGCGTGCTCCGGGTGCGGCATCAGGCCGACGACATTGCCGGCCGCGTTGGTGATGCCGGCGATGTCGCGGTACGAACCGTTCGGGTTCAGATCGAGGTACCGGGCCACCACGCGGCCCTCCGCTTCGAGTTCGTCGAGGACGCGCTCGTCGGCGACGAACCGGCCCTCGCCGTTCTTCAGCGGAACGACGATTTCCTGGCCGGCCGAGTAATCCCGGGTCCAGGCGGTGTCGGCGTTCTCGATGCGGAGCTTCTGGTCGCGGCAGATGAAGTGCAGCGAGTCGTTCCGGGTGAGCGCGCCGGGCAGCAGGTGCGATTCGCACAGCACCTGGAAGCCGTTGCAGATACCGAGGACGGGCATTCCGAGCTTCGCCTGCTCGATGACGGTGTCCATCACCGGGGAGAAGCGGGAGATGGCACCGCAGCGCAGATAGTCGCCGTAGGAGAATCCGCCGGGCAGGACGACGGCGTCGACCTGGTGGAGATCCTTGTCGCGGTGCCAGAGGGCGACCGGCTCGGCGCCGGCCAGGCGGACCGCGCGCTGGGCGTCGCGGTCGTCGAGGGAACCGGGGAAAGTGACGACGCCGACTCGGGTGGTCACTTGCCCTCCTCGCCCTCGACTCGGACGGTGAAGTCCTCGATCACGGTGTTGGCGAGGAAGGTCTCGGCGGCCTCGCGGATGCGGGCGAGCGCGGCGTCGTCGACCGGCCCCTCCAGCTCCAGCTCGAAACGCTTGCCCTGGCGGACGTCGGCGATCCCGGCGAACCCGAGACGCGGCAGTGCACGCTGCACCGCCTGGCCCTGGGGGTCGAGGATCTCCGGCTTGAGCATGACGTCGACTACGACGCGTGCCACTGGCACTCCCGGTGGTGATTGCGTGAAGGCGGGGGAACTCCAGACTACCTGGGCCCCGGGGCCCTCTTGCGGGCCACCAGCGGCAACGCGCGTAGACCCACACCCCTTACGCCCCAAGGGGTCCGACTCCCCGACTCCCCTCCCGGGCATCCGATTTCGCCGCTTTAATCCCGTCTGCAACGGCCGGGTATCAAGGGGGGTATGGGCGGGGCCGTGAAGCGGGCTATGGGCCCGGGTATCCCCCGCCGGGGGAAGCCCGTGAATATCCGGAAAAAAGGAATCCCAAACTCTACGATTTCACCGTCCGTCGGGTGCAGAATAGGGCGACCGGCAGCCGAACGCGCCGCATCTCGGCGTGGGCTCCCCTGCCCGCCGGCGGATGCCGCGGTCCCGGCCCAACGGACCGGCGGGGCATCCGAGACCCCCGACGGCCGAATTGCCCGAGAGGATTGACACCCATGGCTCAGCGTGTAGTCGTCACGCTCTCCGACGATCTGGACGGCGGCACCGCCGCGGAAACCGTTCACTTCGGCGTGGACGGGAAGTCGTACGAGATCGACCTGTCCGCCGACAACGCGGAAAAGCTCCGGGAGGCCCTCGCCCCGTTCGTCGCCGCCGGCCGCCGGCAGAGCCGCAGCGGAAAGTCCTTCCGCCGCACCGCCCTCACCCCGGACCCGGCCGCGGTCCGCAAGTGGGCGCAGTCGAACGGGCACGAGCTGCCCGCCCGCGGCCGCATCCCGAAGCACGTGTACGAGGCGTTCGCCGAGGAGAACTGACCGTCGCCACGGGCCCGTTGCGGGCCCGCCGCCCCTCCCCGGCCGCGCCGCCGGGGAAGGGTGGGGCGAGCAGGCCGATTGATGTTGTAGAGTATTTCTCGTCGCCGCAACCGGGGGAACCCGAGCGGGGCGACCGGCGCCCAGGCGCCGTGCGGACGTGGCTCAGTTGGTAGAGCATCACCTTGCCAAGGTGAGGGTCGCGAGTTCGAATCTCGTCGTCCGCTCGCAGTCAGCGTGAACAGACTGGTGCAGTACAATTCCATAACCTGCGGACGTGGCTCAGTTGGTAGAGCATCACCTTGCCAAGGTGAGGGTCGCGAGTTCGAATCTCGTCGTCCGCTCCAGTCTCGAAGGCCCCCCTCCACCGAGGGGGGCCTTCGGCGTTCCGGTGCCGCCCCGCGGGCACCGGTGACATTTGTCACCGCCGGCCCGTGCGCCCGCACCGGCGCCCGGTGAGGGACCGCACTACCGGCGGGCCCCGGCCGCCGGGAGGCTGGAGCCATGACCGACACCAGCCGTCCCCGCCCCGCCGTCGCGGCCCGCGGACTGCACCGCCGCTACGGACCGTCCGGCCCCGGCGGCTTCGAGGCCGTCCGCGGCCTGGACCTCGACGTCGCCCCCGGCGAGCTGTTCGCCCTGCTGGGCACCAACGGCGCGGGCAAGACCTCCACCCTGGAGGTGCTGGAGGGCCTGGCCGCGCCCGGCGAGGGCGAGGTCCGGGTGCTCGGCCTGGACCCGCTCCGGGAGCGGGCCGCGCTGCGCCCGCGGATCGGCATCATGCTCCAGGAGGGCGGCTTCCCCGGCGAGTTGACCCTCGCCGAGACCGGCCGCTGCTGGGCGGGCCTGACCACCGGCGCCCGGGCCGTCGACGAGGCGCTCGACCTGGTCGGCCTGCTGCCCCGGCGCGCCGTGCGGGTCAAGCAGCTGTCCGGCGGCGAGCGGCGGCGGCTCGACCTGGCGATGGCCCTGCTGGGCCGCCCCGAGGTGCTGTTCCTGGACGAGCCGACCACCGGGCTGGACCCGGAGGCCCGGGCCGCGGTGTGGCGGCTGATCCGCGGGCTGCGGGCGGCCGGGACGACGGTGGTGCTCACCACGCACTACCTGGAGGAGGCCGAGGAACTGGCCGACCGGCTGGCGATCATGCACCACGGCCGGGTGGTCACCGGCGGCACCGTCGCCGAGGTGCTGGCCGCGCACCCCGCCCGGATCTCCTTCGAACTGCCCGAGCGCACCGGGGCGCACGCCGCCCTGGAGCTGCCCCCGCTGCCGGGCGGCACCGTCGTGCTGGACGGCCGCCGGGTGCTGCTGCGCACCCCCGACCTGCAGGGCACCCTGACCGAGCTGCTCGGCTGGGCCGCCCGCCACCGGGTCGAACTGGCCCGGCTGGACGCCCGCAGCGCCTCGCTGGAGGAGGCCTTCCTGGCCGTCGCCTCCACCGCCGACCCGGCCTCCGCCCCCGCCTCCCCCGCCGCCCCGTCGCAGATCGGACGCGCCGCATGACCGCCGCCGCCCCCGCCGCCCCCGCGACCCCGACCCCGCTCTCCCGGCTGCTGGCCCTCGGCCGGGCCGAGACCACCCTGTTGCGCCGCAACCGCACCGCGGTGTTCCTGGCCCTGGTGCTGCCGTTCGCCCTGGTCGGCTCGCTCCGCTCGATCCTGCGGGTCGCCGCCGAGAAGACCCCGGGCCTGGACGTGAACGGCAACCTGGTCACCAGCTCGATGGGCATCGTCCTGCTGGTCGTCGTCTACACCAACCTGACCACCGCCTACACCGCCCGCCGCAACGAGCTGGTGCTGAAGCGGCTGCGCACCGGCGAGGCCGCGGACGGCGAGATCCTGCTCGGCACCGCCGTCCCCTCGATCGCGCTGGCGCTGCTCCAGTGCCTGCTGCTCGCCGTCGGCGGCGCCGCCCTGCTCGACCTGCGCACCCCCGCGAACCCGCTGCTGGTGCTGGCCGGGCTGGCGCTGTCCGCCCTGCTGCTGACCGCGCTGGCCGCCCTGTCCAGCGCGGTGACCAGGACGGTCGAGACGGCCGGCATCACCACCCTGCCGCTGATGCTGGCCGCCCAGTTCGGCTCCGGCCTGATGATCCCGCTGGAGTCCATGCCGGACACCGTGGCGAACCTCTGCCGCCTGCTCCCGACCACCCCCGCGCTCCAACTCCTGCACATCGGCTGGCTCGGCACCGACGGCACCGGCCCGTCCGCGGGCTTCGCCGGGACGTGGGCCCCGGCCGCCCCGCCGCTGCTGCTGGCCGCGGCCTGGGCGGGCGCGGCGGCCTGGGGCGCCCGCCGCTGGTTCCGCTGGGAGCCGCGCCGCTAGATTCGTCCGACGACCACCCCGGAACGACGGAGGGCCGCACCGTGCGGATGAGCAGGCCGCGACCGATCCGCCGCTGGCGGGCGCTGTCCAAGCCGCAGCGCAACGAGCTGTACGTGCGCTGGTCGCTGTACGCGGTGGCGGTGATGCAGCCGGTGGTGACGCTCGGTCTGGTGGGCGGGAGCTTCGGCCGCGGCGAGGTGTCGGCGGCGGAGCTGGCGGTGGGCACGGGCGGCTCGCTGCTGGCGGCGGCGCTGAACGCGGTGCTGGTCCGCGGCGGACTGGCCGCCTACCTGGGCCGGCGGCCCCGCCCCTACGGCCGGGTGGTGGCGGCGGGGGCGGCCGCGGTGGCCGTCTCGGTGGCGGCGCTGCTGCTGGGGCCGCCGGTGGAGGCGGAGGGCGCCTCGTTCCCGCTGTCGGTCGCGATCGTGACGATGACCTTCTGGACCGCCACCACCTCGGTCGCGCTCCCGGCCCTGGAGACGGCGGTGGCCGCGGCGGCGGGCCTGCTGCTGCTCGCGCTGCCGCTGCTGCTGACGGGCGTCCCCCCGGGGTTCGTGGTCGGGCTGCTGCTGGGCTGCCTGATCGGGTCGGCGATCGCCGCCTGCACCGCCCGCGGCTCGGCCTGGAACGCGAAGGTGGTCTGGGAGCTGGACGCCGCCCGGGAGGCGCAGGCCCGCCTCGCGGTCGCCGAGGAGCGGCTGCGCTTCTCCCGCGACCTGCACGACGTGCTGGGCCGCAACCTGGCCACCATCGCGCTGAAGAGCGAGCTGGCCGTGCAGCTGGCCCGCCGTCGGCGCCCGGAGGCGGTGGACCAGATGACCGAGGTGCAGCGGATCGCGCAGGACTCGCAGCGCGAGGTGCGAGAGGTGGTGCGCGGCTACCGCACGGTCGAGCTGCACACCGAACTGACCGGTGCCGCCTCGGTGCTGCGCGCCGCGAACGTCGACTGCCGCACCGAGCTGTCCGGCGCGGACGGGCTGCCCGCCGCGGCGCAGTCGGTGCTGGGCTGGGTGGTGCGGGAGGCGGCGACCAACGTGCTGCGGCACTCGGAGGCCGCGAACTGCCGGTTCCGGCTGCGGGTCTCGGGCGGCACCGCGCTGCTGGAGGTGGAGAACGACGGCGTCCCGGCGGTGCCGCCGCCGCGCGCGGAGGGCGCGGGCAGCGGCCTGCGCGGCCTGGGCGAGCGGCTGGCCGCGCACGGCGGCACCCTGAGCACGGTCGGCGGCGGCCCCGGCCGGTTCCGGCTGACCGCCGAACTACCGATCGAGGCGGGGGAACCGACGTGACGACCGACCGGGTGCGGGTGCTGCTCGCGGACGACGAGCACCTGATCCGCGGCGCCCTGGCGGCGCTGCTCGCGCTGGAGGACGACCTGACCGTGGTCGCCGAGGCGGCCTCCGGACCGGAGGCGCTGGCGATGGCCGTCGCGCACCGCCCGGACGTGGCGGTGCTGGACCTGCAGATGCCGGGCCTGGACGGCCTGGAGGTGGCCGCGGAGCTGCGCCACCGGCTGCCGGAGTGCCGGGTGATGATCGTGACCGGGCACGGCCGCCCGGGCTACCTGAAGCGGGCCCTGCGGGTGGGGGTGCGCGGCTTCCTGCCGAAGACGGTCTCCGCCTCGGACCTGGCCGGGATCATCCGCACCGTCCGGGCGGGCGGCCGCTACGTGGACCCGGAGCTGGCCGCGGAGGCGATCAGCGCGGGCGACTCCCCGCTGACGCCGCGCGAGACGGACGTGCTGGAGCTGGCCGCGGACGGCTCCCCGGTCGCCGAGATCGCCGAGCGGGCCGCGCTCTCGCCGGGCACGGTCCGCAACTACCTGTCCTCGGCGGCGGGCAAGCTGGGCGCGGAGAACCGCCACGCGGCGGTCCGGATCGCCCGCGAGCACGGCTGGCTGTGACGGTCCGCCACAGCCAGCCCGGGGCTCACTTCCAGGCGAGCCCGGTGAGCTTCTCGTACGCGTCGATGTAGCGCTGCCGGGTGTGCGCGACGACCTCGTCGGGCAGCCGCGGCGGCGGGTTCTCGCTCTTGCGGTCCCAGCCGGAGGCGGGCGAGGTCAGCCAGTCGCGGATGATCTGCTTGTCGAAGGACGGCTGGTCGCGGCCGGGCTGCCACTCGTCGGCGGGCCAGAAGCGCGAGGAGTCGGGGGTGAGCACCTCGTCGCCGATGACCAGTTCGCCGTCCAGCAGGCCGAACTCGAACTTGGTGTCGGCGAGGATCAGGCCGCGGTCGCGGGCGATGTCCCGGGCCCGGGAGTACACCGCGAGGGTGGTCTGCCGGAGGGTGGCGGCGAGTTCGGCGCCGACCCGGCGGGCGGTCTCCTCGTAGGGGACGTTCTCGTCGTGCTCGCCGACCTCGGCCTTGAGCGCCGGGGTGTAGATCGGGCCGGGCAGTTCGGAGCCGTTGTCCAGGCCCTCGGGCAGCGCGACGCCGCACACGGTCTGCGAGACCCGGTACTCCTCCAGGCCGGAGCCGGCCAGGTAGCCGCGGGCCACGCACTCCACCGGCACCATGTCGAGGCTGCGGCAGACCAGGGTGCGCCCGGCCCAGTCGGCGGGGGCTCCCGCGGGCAGCTCGGTGGAGATCACGTGGTTGGGGACGATGTCGGCGATCCGCTCGAACCACCACAGCGAGAGCTGGGTGAGGACGCGGCCCTTGTCGGGGATCTCGTTGGGCAGCACCCAGTCGTAGGCGGACGTCCGGTCGCTGGCGACCATCACCAGGTTCCCGTCGGCGTCCCGGTACAGGTCGCGCACCTTGCCGGTGTGCAGGTGGACCAGGCCGGGCACCTGGACCGGCTCGGGCTTGGTGACGAATCCGCTCACGCTCAGTCAGTCCTCACAGCTGGGGGGCTCTGCGAGCGAAGTCTTTCACGTCCGCCCGGTCAGGGGCCGGTGCGCCCCTCCTTGCACAGGTGGTCCAGCAGGTTGGCGGTGGCGCGCTGGATCCGCTCGTCGGTGTGCCCGGGCCGGTCCAGCGCGGGCGACCAGGCGAACGTCCCGGCGGCGAACACGTACGCGCCGCTGGGCGCCCGGTACAGCGAGGTCTCCTGGTGGGTGGCCCGCCCGGCGGCGTCCCGGTACGGGGAGTGCGCGAGCAGCACCCGCTCGGTGTGCGCGGGCAGTTGGACCTTCGGGTAGTAGCGGTCGGCCTCCCCGGCGACCAGGTCGGGCAGTTCCTCGCCCTCGGCCAGGCCGGTGCCCTGCCACAGCCAGTGCCCGGTGTTGCGGGCCACCAGCGGCACCGGCGCGGGCACGCTGCCCGCGTACTGGATGCCCAGCAGGTGCTGCTCGGGCTCCCCGGCGTCGCGCCACAGCGCGGAGGCGGCGCCCGGCACCCCGGCGGCGGGGTGGTCGGCGGCGACCCGCTGGCGCTTGCGGCAGTTCAGCAGCCGGGCCGGCTCGCCGTCGGGGCCCGGCGACAGCTCGACCCGCCAGTACAGGCTGTTGGCGGACAGGAACACCAGCGAGGTGCCGCCGTCCCGGGCCCGCTCGGCGGCCCGGCGCATCGGCTCCGACCAGTACTCGTCGTGCCCGGGGAAGACCAGCGCCTTGTAGCGGGAGGCGTCCACCAGCCCGGCGTGCAGGTCGGTCGCGGTGGCGTAGCCCAGGTCGTAGCCGTAGCGCTCGGCCCAGCGGATGAAGTCGTAGGCGTGCCCGACGTGCAGCGGCAGCCCGGCCCCGGCGTGCGGCCGGTCGAAGGAGACCGTGACGGCCGCCTCGCCCTCCCCCACCAACTGCCCGGCGTCGTCCCAGGCGTGGTAGAGGCTGGCCCCCAGGTGCCCGTCCTCGGGGAACAGGTTGTACGCCTGCCAGGTCACGTCGGGCAGCACCAGCAGCAGGTCGGCCGGGCCGAAGTCCCGCACGGTGAACGGGATGTGGCTGCGGTGGCCGCCGTCGGCGGTGGTCAGCACGGCGACGTACGCGCCCGAGCGCCAGTCGGCGGGCACCTGCAGCCGCCAGGACTGCCACCAGTGGTGGCAGGAGACGGTGCGGTCGGCGACCATCGGCGCGGGCTGGGCCAGGCCGGAGATCAGCGGGCTGGAGTACACCTGCCGGGCGCCGTCGCCGCCGTCGTGGCCGATCCGGTAGACGTCGACCTGGAACTCCTGCGGCGGGTTGACCGTCACCCGCAGGTCCACCGAGCCGCCGGGGCGGACCACGCCCGCCGAGGCGAAGCCCTTGATCTGCCGGCGCACGTCGTCCGCGTTGCGCGGGCCGCTGACCGCGGGGCGCGGCCGGGCCTGGCCGTCGAGCGGCCGCTGGCCGGGGGCGTCCACGCTCACGTACCAGGGGACCACGCCCTCGCCGTCGGCCAGGTAGTGGTCGGGGCTGCGCAGCCAGGGCAGCGGGCCCTGCCCGAACGGGTCGGACACCCCGTGCGCCAACGTGCCGGACTCCCACCGGCGGTTGGACTCCGTCCCCACGCGCCCCTCCCCACCCTTCGCCCATCCACCGAGGGTTGGCATTTGCCATGCGGATGTGCGTGCGGACCAGCACACCACAGTTGGTCGGCGAAGCGTCACCCCACCGTAGCAATTGGTACGAATGAAACCGGGTTTCCCGGGACGGTCCGAAACCGTCCCGGTTCAGCCCGAAAGGCGCACCGGTCGCTCGACCCGGACACCGGCCCGCTCCAGCCAGCCGCGCAGCGGTCCGTCCTGCCCGTCCTCGACCGCCATCGCCACCGCGGGGGCCAGCTCGGCCCGGGGCGCGGCCGGGCAGAGCAGCACCGGTCCGTCCAGCCAGTCCAGGCCCGCGGTGGCCGTCCCGGCGTCCACCGCGGCGCAGCAGACGGTGGCCACCAGGTGCTCGACCAGCAGGTCACGGCCGCTGCGCACGGGGGGCAGCGGGGGCGCGACCTCGGCGGCGCGCGCCACCCGGCCGGCCAGCGCGGCGGCCAGCTCCTCGGCCTCGCCCGCGGCCAGCCGGGCCAGCAGCTTGTCCAGGGCCGGGCCGGTGTGCGGGCGGTCGTCGCCCAGCGCGGCCTGCAGGGCGGCGGCCTGGGCGCGCCAGCCGCGGTCGACCACCCGCTGCGGGTAGTCCTCCCAGTCGAGCGGCTGCCAGCCGCCGTCCGGTTCCTCGTGCAGCAGTTCGGCGGCCAGCCGGGAGACCCGGGTGTCGACCAGGCCGGGCTCCTCCAGCAGGTCGCAGGCGGGGCGGTCGCCGAGCCGGTGCTCGTAGTCGTCGGCGAGCCGGTCGCGGCGGGAGAGCTCGGTGAGCGCGGAGACCACGCCCGCGTTCAGGTGCGCGGGGTGCAGGCCGAGCCGCCAGGCGGGCAGCGCGACCCGGGTGAGCAGGCGGTCCCAGCCCGCGTAGGCCAGGCCGACCTGGGCCTGGGCGGCGATCCGCGGCCCGTAGTCGACGGCCCTGGCCTGCTCGGAGGCCCGGGCGGCGACGGCGTGCTCCAGTTCGGCGGAGTGCTCGCGGCAGGCGCCCAGCAGCCGCCGGTCGACCAGGCCGACCAGTGCGGCGGGGCCGCGGCGGCGCTCGCCCAGCGAGGCGTCCAGGGTGCGCACCCAGCGGCGGGCGGCGGCGATCTCCGGGTCGGCGGCCGCGGCGGTGCCGGCCACCACGGGGGCGAGCAGGGCGCGCAGCTCCCCGGCCCGCATCCACCACAGGAAGGGGGAGCCGATCACCAGCACCGGCGCGGCCGGGCCGCGGCCGCCGGGGCGGTGCGGTTCCTCCAGCCAGCTGTCGCAGTCGGGGGTGAGCGCGATCGCGGCGGGCGCCGGGACGTCCAGCCGGTCGGCGAGCTCCTCGATCAGCCGGTACAGCTCGGGGGCCTCGGTGCGGGCCAGCGCCACCGCGGGGGTGACCGGCGGCACCGCCCGGCGGTGCGCCCGGGCCACCAGGGCGGCCAGTGCCAGGGTCAGCGCGGCGACCGCGCAGACCGCCCAGCGGATGCCGTCCCAGAGCGGGGCGTCCGGCGACCCGGGGGCGCCTATGTGTCCGGTGAACCGCCCGGCCAACAGCACCACCGCGCAGGCGGCGGGCAGCGCGGCGGCGGCCACGGCCCGTCCGCGCAGACGCAGGACGGCCTGGGCTCGTGCGCGTGCGGTGTCCACTGCAGTCATCGCCGCGGCACCCCCTTCGCAGCCGACTCGACTCGATCAATTCCGGTACGGGAAGCGGCGGATGCCGAACCCGGTGGTACGACTCGCGTGGCGCTCTCCTGCCAGTCTCGACGCCCCGGTGCGGGCGGGTGTTCCGGAACTCCGGCGATTCCACCCGTCCTGGTGACACCGCGGCGGGGCGCGCCACCGCTCCCAGCATCCCCCCGGCGCGCCGAGGGGACGAGCCGCGTCCGCGCCCGGATCCCCGCCCCGGCGCGATGCAGCGCACCCTAAGGCCCGCGCTCGCGCCCCGTCAGCAGGATGCCCGGGTCATCACCCGAAGGGCTGGTTTTCCGGGCGCCGGGCTGACCGCCGCGACCTCGGGAAACGCCACGGGGCGCTGCGTCCGGACGGGTCGGTCCGGGCACAGCGCCCCGTGGGAGCGGTCTGCTACGGGTGCGGCTACCGCGCGGCCCCGGCCGCGATGTCGGTGCGGTGCTGGGCCCCCTTGAAGGAGATCTCCGCGACGCCCGCGTACGCCCTGGCCCGGGCCTCGGCGAGGTCCGCGCCGACGGCGGTGACGGACAGCACCCGGCCGCCCGCGGTCAGCACCGCGCCGTCCGGGCCGGGCGCCGTCCCGGCGTGCAGCACGAAGGCGGTGCCGTCGGCCTCCGCCGCGTCCAGGCCCTCGATCGGGTCGCCGGTGCGCGGGCTCGCCGGGTACCCCTCGGAGGCCATCACCACGGTGACCGCGGCCTCGTCGGACCAGCGCAGCGGCTCCAGCTCGCCGAGCGTGCCGTTGGCGGCGGCCAGCAGCACCCCGGCCAGCGGGGTGCGCAGCCGGGCCAGCACGACCTGGGTCTCCGGGTCGCCGAAGCGGGCGTTGAACTCGATCACCCGGGTGCCGCGCGAGGTGAGCGCCAGGCCCGCGTACAGCAGGCCGGAGAACGGGGTGCCGCGGTGGCGCAGCTCGTCCACGGTCGGCTGCAGGACGCTCTCCAGCACCTCCGCGACCAGGCCCTCGGGGGCCCAGGGCAGCGGCGAGTAGGCGCCCATGCCGCCGGTGTTGGGGCCCTGGTCGCCGTCCAGCGCGCGCTTGAAGTCCTGCGCCGGGACGAGCGGGAGCACGGTGGTGCCGTCGGTGATCGCGAACAGCGACACCTCGGGGCCGTCCAGGTACTCCTCGATCACCACCCGGCCGCACGCCACGGCGTGCTCCAGCGCGGCGGCCCGGTCCTCGGTCACCACGACGCCCTTGCCCGCGGCCAGGCCGTCGTCCTTGACCACGTACGGGGCGCCGAACGCGTCCAGCGCCTCGGCGGCCTCCTGCTCGGTGGTGCAGACGTAGGAGCGGGCGGTCGGGACGCCGGCCGCGGCCATCACGTCCTTGGCGAACGCCTTGGAGCCCTCCAGCCGGGCGGCCTCCTTGCCGGGGCCGAAGACCGGGATGCCGGCCGCCCGCAGCGGCTCGGCCACGCCGGCCACCAGCGGGGCCTCCGGGCCGACCACCACCAGGTCGGCGCCCAGCTCCCGGGCGAGCGCGGTGACCGCGTCGCCGTCCAACTGGTCGACCGGGTGCAGGGTGGCCACCCGCGCGATCCCGGCGTTGCCCGGGGCGCAGTGCAGCTCGCTGACGGCGGGATCTTGGGACAGTGAGCGGCACAGGGCGTGTTCGCGGGCGCCGGTTCCGATGACGAGGACCTTCACGCCTGCCAAGCCTAGTCGGTGGCCGGTTCCGCGCCGTCGGCGGCTCCGGCGGAAGCTCCGAACCGGGCGGCCCTCCCCCGGCCCGGGTTCGTAGGAAGACACGAGGAGCTCTCCCGAACAGCCGTGCCGTCACGCCGACGACCCCGGCCGCCCTCGCTCGGACGGGTGAAATCCGGCCAGCCGCCGCAACCCTCCCACCTCGGCTTCCGGAGGTGAAATCACATAACGATCACTGCGGAAGCGCCCCCACGGTCAGCCATTTGGCGGTAAGAAGTGCTGTTGGACCAGGGACCCGGCCGCACCGCCGGGCACGGCACCATGGGCGGCTGCGGCCCGCGCTCGGCGCCACGGGTCCGCACCGCCGTGCCACGAACCGCCAGATCCACGAGGCCGGTCGTCCGTCCCGCCGGACGACCGTCCTCCGTACCGTTCAGTCCCGGTGCCCGCCGGGCCTCCGCAGTCACCCCGCCACAGGGAGCGCCACAGGTGAGCCAGCCGGAAATGCAGCCCGAGGAGAGCCCCTGGGGCAAAGAGGTCGCCGACGACGACCAGTCCGTCCCGGGCGTCGGCGGACGGACCCCGACCCGCCGCCGCGCCGACCTGAGCGCGCGTCAGTTCCCGCTCGGCGACTGGGGCGAGCCCGCCGAGCGCCTGGAGGAGCTCTACCGCTGGTCGGAGGAGCGGGCCGTCGAGGCGATCGACTGGTACCGCCGGGACCGGGTCTGGAAGCGCCGCTGGGCCCGCCTGCTGCGCTTCTCCACCGCCGTCTTCACCCTCGGCGGCGTCACCGCCCCGCTGGCCTCCCTCACCGGTGAGCTCTCGCACGCCATGGAGTGGGGCTACACCGGCCTCGCCCTCGCCGCCGCCTCGCTGGCCGCCGACCGCGCCTTCGGCCTCACCTCGGGCTGGATGCGCGACGTCTCCACCGCGCAGGCCCTGCAGCGCCGCCTGGAGGCCTTCCAGTTCGACTGGGCCTCCGAGTGCGTCCGCGAGGTCCTCGGCCCCACCGAGGGCACCGCGGGCGAGGCCGCCGAGCGCTGCCTCGGCGTGCTGCGCCGCTTCTGCGAGGACGTCTCCGACATGGTCCGCACCGAGACCTCCGAGTGGATGCTGGAGTTCCGGGCCGGCATGAGCCAGCTCCCCACCCAGGCCCCCGGCGCCTGGGGCGGCCGCAGCGAGGGCGGCTCCGGCGCCCAGGTCCGCGTCCTGCCCCCGCCGGGCACCCGCCCCACCATGCCCCGCCAGCGCCCCCCGGAGGGCCCCCTGCGGTGAAGTCGGCCGGGTCAGCGGCCCCGGGGGCGCGAGGAACTGCGCGGCCAGCCGAGCACGCGCAGCCGGATCGCGATGCAGGACGAGGACTTGCACTATCCCGCGATCTTGCTGACGCGCTCCTCCCGCTGCGCGCAGTTCCTCGCGCCCCTGCTTTCGCCTCTCGCGTCAGGCGAAGACGATCATCGAGCCCTGGGTGACGCTGCGGGTCGCCGCCGTGTAGAGCCCGGCCCAGGCGTGGCGCTCCCGCGCGTAGGGGTGGAAGTCGTCGAGCGGGGGCCCGAAGGGCTGCTCCAGCTGGGTCGGGCCGAGCGGGCGGGTGGGCTGCGGGGGGTCGAGCGGGTCGATGCCCAACAACGGTGCGACCGCCTGGAGTTCGCGCAGCAGCCCGTACGAGGACCCCAACGGCCCGCCTGCGGCCAGGAGTTCGTCGGCGACCAGCGGGGCGTGGAAGTCGACCGGCAGGTACGCCCCGGCGTGGTCGAAGTGCCAGACCAGGTGCGACTGTTCGGCGGTGGCCTCGAACATCTCCAGCAGTTGCTCGTAGTCGCTGCCGAGCGCGTCCACCGGCGTCACCTCGAACCCGGTGAGCCCCAACAGGTAGGCGCGGCGCAGGAAGTGGAGCGAGTCGTAGTCGAACGCGGCTATCGCCTCGACGTCCCCGGAGAAGCCCGGCACGTACGGGTGGACCGGGACGGGCGGCAGTCCGTACTGGGCGAGCACCGCGTCGTAGCGGTCGAGGTCCTCGCGGAACGGGTTCTCGGGGCTGTGGGAGAGCACGTCCACGAGCGGGACGAGCCAGAGGTCGCAGGCCATGGGCCGGCTCATCCTCTCGGGTGGCGAGGCAACGGGCCCCAACCCTACCGGCCCGTGGCGGGCTCGCCGCTGCCCGGGCGGAACGGCCGGGCGAACCGTCCGGGCGGCACGAAGCGGGGCATCGGCACCCGGCCCAACCCGACGGCGGTGGACGCGGGTCGGGGGCCGATCGCGGGCGGCCGCGCCACCGTCGCGGCGGGCGGCGGGGCGACCGGCTCGCGCAGCAGCCGGAGCACGGCGACGTCCTCCAGGGACCGGTCGAGCCGCCGGGCGAGGAGTTCGACGGTGAACAGGTTGTAGTCGTTGACGACCCGGTGCGCGCCGGACCGGTCGCGGGCCTCGATCCGGTCGACGAGTTCGCCGTGCCTGTCCCAGCAGACGCCGGCCAGGTCGCCGCCCGTGGCCCGCAGGTGCGGGGCGGCGAACATCCAGGACTGGATGCGCAGCCAGCCGAGGTAGTCGGCGATCCGGTCGTTGCACAGCACCGCGGCGGCCTCCTGCCAGAACCGCAGGTCGCAGCCGACCAGGACGTCGAGCTGTCCGGCCCGGGCGGCCCGGGCCGCGGCGTCGGCGCGGCGGCGCAGCGAGGGCAGCCGGGCCCAGTCGTAGCGGTGCTCGCCGCGGGCGCCCAGGTGGCGCACCGCGTTGTCGGTGAGCAGGGTGCGGGCCTCGAAGATCTCCAGGAAGTCGTCCCAGGTGTACTCGGGGACGGTGAAGCCGCGGTGCGGTTCGCTGACCAGCAGCCCCTGGGCGGCGAGGTCGACCAGGGCCTCGCGGGCGGGGGTGGCGGAGACGCCGTAGATGTCGGCGATCTCCTTGACGGTGAAGTTGCGCCCGGCCGGGAGCCGCCCGGCCATCATCTCGTCGCGCAGGGCGTCGGCGATCTGCTCGCGCAGGCTGTTGCGCCGGATCAGGGCGCGCCCGCTCCCGGCTCCCGCAGCGGTCATCGCCGCCCCCTCTCCGTGCCGCACCCTCGTGCGGCCGGGACCCGGCTCACAAAACGCGCACAGAGTACCCCGGAATGGTCAATCCGGACCAAGGGCGCGGAAAAATACGTGCCCTTGCCGCCGGTCCCGCCCGCTCAGCGCTGCACGGGGGCGGGGATGCCGAGCAGCCGGTCCCGGTGGACCGGGAAGTCGGCCCGGCACTTGGCGACCTCGGCGGGGTCGAAGTCGACGGTGAGCACCTGCTCGTCCGGCCCGGCCTCGGCCAGCACCCGGCCCCAGGGGTCGACGACGATGCTGCGCCCGGCCTGCTCGACCCCGCCGTGGGTGCCCGCGGTGTTGCAGGCCAGCACCAGGGCCTGCTCCTCGACGGCCCGGGCCCGGGCCAGCAGGTTCCAGTGCTCGGCCCGGCGGGCGGGCCAGGCGGCCGGGACGACCAGCAGTTCGGCGCCGCCGTCCAGCAGTGCCCGGAACAGCTCGGGGAAGCGCAGGTCGTAGCAGGTGGCCAGGCCCAGTACGGCGAACCCGGCGTCCGCGGTGACGATCTCCTGCCCGGCGCCCATCGCGACGGCCTCGCCGCTGTCGAAGCCGAAGCGGTGGATCTTGCGGTAGGTGCGGACGAGTTCGCCGTCGGGGGCGAACAGCAGCGAGGTGTTGTAGATCGGGCCGTCCGGGTCCCGTTCGACGATCGACCCGGCGTGCAGCCAGCAGCCCACCGCCTTCGCGGCGGCGGACATCGTCTCGGCGGTGGGGCCGTCCAGCGGTTCGGCGCCGGTCGGCCAGGCGTCGTAGGCGAAGCCGCCGACCGGCCACAGCTCGGGCAGCACCACCAGGTCGGCACCGTCCTGGGCGCGGACCAGCGCCGCGGCCCTGGCCCGTCGCTCGGCGGCCGGTTCGGCGTCCGACACGGCGAGTTGGATCAATGAAGCGCGCACAGTACCACCGTCCACGACAAGAGTCCTACGATCGTCACCCGAAAGCGCTGCCCTGCTCTCACCCGGCAGCGTAACGTGCCGTATGCGCGTCCGTGCGAGGTCTCGGCAGCCCGGGCGACGTGGGACGACGCAAGCCGACGGAGGGGCCGGAGATACCGTGACGGACAAGCAGAGCGTGCAGGCGTACACCGACGCGTGGACGCAGTCGATCGAGTCGATATCCGAGCTGCTCGCCGCACTGCCGACCGACGCGTGGAACCGGGCCACCGAGTGCCCCGGCTGGTCGGTCCGGGACGTGGTCTCGCACATCATCGGCGTCGAGTCGGAGCTGCTCGGCGACCCGCGCCCGATCCACGCGCTGCCGCGCGACCTGCGGCACGTCACCAACGAGTTCACCCGCTACATGGAGCTGCCGGTCGACAAGCGCCGCTGCTGGACGCCGGTGGAGATCACCAGCGAGCTGGAGTACACGGTGATCCGCCGCTCCCGCGCGCTGCGCAACGCCAAGCACGAGCCGGAGGACCTGGTGCGCTTCCCCGGCGGCCCGCTGGCCCGGGACGTCCCGTACGCGACGCTGCTGCGGCTGCGGGCCTTCGACGTGTGGGTGCACGAGCAGGACCTGCGGCGCGCCCTGCGGACGCCGGGCAACCTGGACTCCCCGGCCGCGCTGGTCACCCGGGACTGGCTGATCGAGACGCTGCCCAAGCAGGTCGCCAAGCGGGCGGGCGCCCCGATCGGCACCACGGTGGCCTTCGACGTGGCGGGCGCGCTGCCGTTCCACCGCACCGTGCGGATCGGCCCGGACGGCCGCGGCACCGTGGACGACTCGGTGGTGCTGGCTCCCGAGGTGCGGCTGTCGATGGACTGGCAGACCTTCGTCCGGCTGTGCTGCGGCCGGGTCCGCCCGGAGACCGCGATCGTCGACGTGATCGGCGACCAGGAGCTCGGCACCCGGGTGCTGGCCCACCTGGCGAGCACCCCCTGAGCGCCTCCTGACCCGCTACCGCTCCAGCTTGCGGCGCAGCCGCAGGATCATCGTCGTCCCGAGCAGCAGCGGCACCAGCTGGAAGCAGAACGCCAGCTGGTAGGCGTGCGCGCCGTAGCCGTCGCTGCCCGGGTCGGCGAGCGCGTCCAGCAGGACGCCGATGCCGAGCAGGGTGATCATCGAGCCGATGAAGCCGCCCATGTTGGCGATCCCGGAGGCGGTGCCCATCCGCTCGGCGGGGTTGTAGGCGCGGGCGTAGTCGAGGCCGATCAGCGAGGCCGGGCCGTTGCTGCCCATCACCAGCACCAGCACCACCAGCAGCCACAGCGGCGGGTGGCCGTGCGGCCAGGCCAGGGCGGCGGTCCAGCAGAGCGCGGTGACGGCGAGCACGGTGAAGGCGATCGGCAGCCGGGCGGCGGCCGAGCGGGAGACCAGCCGGCCGAACAGCAGGCCGAAGGCCATCCCGCTGAGCACCAGCAGGCTGAGCAGGCCGCCCGCCCCGGCGCGGGACATGCCCTGCCCCTCCACCAGGTACGGCATCCCCCACAGCAGGCCGAACGCGGACGCCGGGAAGGCCGTGGTGAAGTGCACCCACATGCCGAGCCGGGTGCCGGGCTCGGACCAGGCGGCCCGGATCTGCTGCCCGACCGGCAGCCGCGGGCTCTCGTGGAGAACCGGCTGCGGCGCTCCGGGCGGGGCCTCCTTGAGCAGCACCAGCACGGCGACGAAGACCACCGCGCCGGTCAGCGCGATCGCGCCGAAGGTGGTGCTCCACCCGGCGGTGTGCAGCGCCTGCGCGAGCACCACGGTGGTGAACAGGTTGCCGCCGGTGCCGACCAGGCCGGTGAGCTGGGCGACGAACGGGTTGCGGGCGGCCGGGAACCAGCGGGCGGCGACCCGCAGCACGCTGATGAAGGTCATCGCGTCGCCGCAGCCGAGCACCGCCCGGGAGGCCAGCGCGGGCGCGAACGCGGTGGAGAAGGCGAAGGCCAGCTGCCCGGCGCTCATCAGCGCCACGCCCAGCATCAGCACCCGGCGCGGGCCGATCCGGTCCACCAGCAGGCCGACCGGGACCTGCATCCCGGCGTACACCAGGACCTGCAGGATCGAGAAGGTGGACAGGGCCGAGGCGCCGATGCCGAACCGGGCGGCGGCGTCCATCCCGGCCACGCCGAGGCTGGTGCGGTGCACCACGGCGAGGACGTAGACGCTGACGCCGACCGTCCAGGCGAACCAGGCGGCCCGGCCGCCCGGCGGGCGGAAGACGGCGGCCGCCGGGGCGGCGGCGGCGGGGGCGTCGGCCGGGCGGCGGGGAGCGGGGGCGGACAGGGACGGTGCGGTGCGGGCGGGGTCCACGCTCATAGTGGAACCAGGCTAGTCATCCCATGACCTGACCTTTGGGCCGGGGTCGGCGGAACGTCCGGTTTCAACCGGTGAGCGTCCAGTTCACCGTCCGGGTCATGTACGCGTTGCGGAACGCCTCGTCGCGCACCCAGTCGGTGGTGTCCTGGACGGTCGCCGTGACGGTGTGCCTCCCGCCCGGCTCCAGCGGCAGCGCCCCGCTGTCCAGCCAGGTGCCATCCGCGCTGCTGGCCTCCACCGGCTTCCCGTCCAGCGCCCAGCTGACCCGCAACTGCCGCGGGCCGGTCAGCGCCAGCGGCCGCACGTGCAGCTTGGGCCGCCCGTCGACCTGCCCGGGGGGCGGTTCGGGGTCGTCGGCGGGCTTGACCCGGCGGTACAGCTGCTCGACGATCGCCTCCCGGGAGGGCAGGTTGTACGTGCTGCCCAGGGTGCGCATCACCGAGTCGGCGGTCGGCCGGTACAGGCCGTTGGCGCTGCGGTACGCGCCGATCACCCCGCCGCCGTCCGGCGACTCGGCGCCCAGCCAGCGCCACCACTTGGTCCGCTCGCGCAGCATCTCCTCGGCGTCCACCGCGGACAGGTTCGGGTAGTCCGGGTCGTTCGGCGCCGAGTCGTACTCGTCGCCGAGGGTGCCGACGGTGTGCCCGATCTCGTGCTGGATGATCCGTCCGGCGTCCGGGCTGCCGCCCGCCAGGGTGGTCACGCCGGTGCCGCCCGCCCCGCCGTACTCGGTGGAGTTGGCCAGCGCGATCAGGTACTGCGGCCCGTCGCCCTGCCCGGCCCAGCGGGCGGTGGCCTGCTCGTCCGCGCACAGCAGGCGGGCGGTGCCCTCGCACCAGAAGTGCATCCCGAGCGGGGTGGCGGTGGACTTCCCGGCGCTCTCGGTCTCCGCGATGCCGGGCACCGGGGAGACCACGTCCACCCGCCGTATGTTGAAGAACCCCTGGTAGGTGCGGAACGGCTCGATCTCCAGCAGCGCCCGCCAGGCCCGGTCCGCCTGCTCGTGGAACAACTGCTGCTGGGCCGCGGTGTAGCCGTCGCCGAGCAGCACCAGGGTGATCCGGTTGGACGCGTCGCCGGTCAGCCGCAGGTCGACCGAGGGCGCGCCGGGGGGCCGCAGGTCGGGGTGGGAGACCGGCGGCAGCGCCCGGTCCGGGCCGGGCGGCGGCCCTATCGCCGTCGAGGGCGCGGGCGAGGCCAGTTCCACCACGGCGGGCAGCACGGCGGCGGCCACCAGGAGCAGGGCGGCCGCAGAACGCATCACGGGGCCGGGAGCACCAGTCGGCATACGCGGGGGTCCTCGCTGCGACGGCCGCCCGGCCTGGCTGCGCGGGCGGCTTGGTCGCACACACGTACCCGTCGCGGCCCCGGCCCGGGCGGGGGCGGCGCGAAACTCCCTCGGGCGGCGCAATGCCGGACCCGGCCGGGTGATTTCCGCTAGGCCGCCGACGGAACGCCCAATTCCTCATGCCCGAAGCCGAGTTGGAAATGCGAACGGCTCCCGTCCGGACGGGATACGCTGCCGAACGGGGGAACGACAGGGGGGCGAGGCCGTGGAGACCCGGCGGGAGGACGACCCGCGCGAGACGTTCGGCCGCGCGCTGCGCGCGCACCGGCGGGCCGCCCGGCTGACCCAGGAGGAGCTGGCCGCCAAGGCCGGGCTCGGCGTCCGCACCCTGTCCGACCTCGAACGCAGCGTGGCCGGGCCGCGCCCCGCCACCGCCGCCCTGCTCCGCACCGCCCTCGGCCTCGGCCGCCCCGCCGCCGCGGGCTTCCACGCCCTGGCCGACGCCAGTTGGCGCTCCGCCCGGCCCTGAACGGCCCGGCCCCGACCCCGGACGCACCCTGGCCCGAACGCACCCTGGCCCGAACGCACCGGGCCCGGACGCACCGGGCCCCGCTCCGGCGTGCTGCGGAGCGGGGCCCGGCGGGGTCCTGCGGGCGGGGCGGCGTCAGCCCCAGGTAATCAGGCGCTTCGGGTGCTCCAGGATCGCGGCGGTGTCCGCCAGCACCTTGGAGCCCAACTCGCCGTCGACCAACCGGTGGTCGAAGGAGAGCGCCAGCGTGGTGACCTGGCGGGGCACCACCTTGCCCTTGTGCACCCAGGGCAGCTCCCGGACCGCGCCGAAGGCCAGGATGGCGGCCTCGCCGGGGTTGAGGATCGGGGTGCCGGTGTCGACGCCGAAGACGCCGACGTTGGTGATGGTGATGCTGCCGCCCGACATGTCCGCCGGGGAGGTCTTGCCCTGCCGTGCGGTCTCCACCAACTCACCGAGGGCGACCGCCAGTTGGGAGAGGGTCCGGGAGCCCGCGTCCTTGATGTTCGGAACGATCAGGCCGCGCGGGGTGGCCGCGGCGATGCCGAGGTTGACCGCGCCCCGCAGGACGATCTCCTGGGCCGCCTCGTCCCAGCTGGCGTTGATCTCCGGGTGCCGCTTGACGGCGGTGAGCAGCGCCTTGGCGACCAGCAGCAGCGGGCTGACCCGCACCCCGGCGCCGAGTTCGCCGCTCTCCTTGAGCCTGCGCACCAGCTTCATCGTCCGGGTCACGTCGACCTGGACGAACTCGGTGACGTGCGGCGCGGTGAACGCGGAGGCGACCATCGCCTGCGCGGTGGCCTTCCGCACGCCCTTCACCGGCACCCGGACGTCCCCGGCCGCGCTCGGCACCGGCAGCGCGGGCGCCGCCTCGGCCACCGGCTCCGCGGGGGCCGCCACCGGCTCGACGACCGCCTCGGCGGCGGTGCTCGCCGCGGCGTGCACGTCCTCGCGGGTGATCACGCCGTTGGGGCCGGTCGGCACCACGGCGCGCAGGTCGATCCCGAGGTCCTTGGCGAGCTTGCGCACCGGCGGCTTGGCCAGCGGACGCTCCCCCTCCCCGGTCGGAGCGGCCGGAGCGGCCGGAGCCGCGGGGGCGACCGGGGCCGCCGGAGCGGCGGGCACCACCGGAGCCGCCGGGGCGACCGGAGCCGCGGGCGCGGCCGCGGCGGCCGTCCCGTTGGTGCGGCGGGCCCGGCGCTGCACCGAACCGGTGCGCGGCCCGTACCCGACCAGCACCTCGCGCCGCTCCGGCTCCGCCTCGGCGGCGGGCGCCTCGGCGACGGGCGCGGGCGCGGCGGCACCGGCGGGCGCCGCGCCCGCGACGGCCACCGCGATGATCGGCGTGCCGACGTCGACGGTGGCGCCCGCCGGGAAGTGCAGCGCCTCGACCACGCCGGTGAACGGGATCGGCAGCTCGACGGCGGCCTTGGCGGTCTCCACCTCGCAGACCACCTGCCCGTCGGTGACGGTGTCGCCCGGCTTCACGTACCAAGTAAGGATCTCGGCCTCGGTGAGGCCCTCGCCCACGTCGGGCATCTTGAACTCGCGGAGCGAGTGAACGTCAGTGGTCATCCCGTCCCCCTGTTCAGAACGCGAGCGCGCGGTCGACGGCGTCGAGCACGCGGTCCAGGTCGGGGAGGTAGGTCTCCTCGACGCGCGACGGCGGGTACGGCGCGTGGTAGCCGCCGACCCGCAGGATCGGCGCCTCCAGGTGGTAGAAGCAGCGTTCGGTGAGCCGGGCGGCGAGCTCGGCGCCGAGGCCGAGGAAGACCGGGGCCTCGTGCACGACGATGCCGCGGCCGGTGCGCTTGACGGACTCCTCCAGGGTGGCGAAGTCGATCGGCGACAGCGAGCGCAGGTCGACCACCTCCAGGCGGCGGCCGTCCTCCTCGGCGGCCTGCGCGGCCTCCTGGCAGACCTTGACCATCGGGCCGTAGGCGATCAGCGTGGCGTCGGTGCCGGGCCGGACGACGCGCGCCGAGTGCAGCGGCAGCATCGGGTCCTCGCCGACCTCGCCCTTGTCCCAGTAGCGGCGCTTGGGCTCCAGGAAGACCACCGGGTCGTCCGACTCGATGGACTGGCGCAGCATCCAGTGCGCGTCGTGCGCGTTGGACGGGCTGACCACCCGCAGACCGGCGGTGTGCGCGAAGTACGCCTCGTGCGACTCGCTGTGGTGCTCGACCGCGCCGATGCCGCCGCCGAACGGGATGCGCACGGTGATCGGCATCTTGACGTGGCCGAGCGCCCGGGCGTGCATCTTGGCGAGCTGGGAGACGATCTGGTCGAAGGCCGGGTAGACGAAGCCGTCGAACTGGA
The DNA here is from genome assembly GCF_042894345.1 of Kitasatospora sp. NPDC001540. Classification (NCBI taxonomy): domain Bacteria; kingdom Bacillati; phylum Actinomycetota; class Actinomycetes; order Kitasatosporales; family Streptomycetaceae; genus Kitasatospora; species Kitasatospora sp. NPDC001540. The sequence goes on along the minus strand of NZ_JBIAVO010000003.1, from coordinate 261,968 downwards.
TCTCCACCACCGGGCGGTAGCCGCGCAGCGCGAGGCCGATCGCGGTGCCGACGATGCCGGACTCGGCGAGCGGGGTGTCGATCACCCGGTCGTCGCCGAAGTCCTTCTGCAGGCCGTCGGTGATCCGGAAGACGCCGCCGAGCTTGCCGATGTCCTCGCCCATCAGGACGGTCTTCGGGTCGTTCTCCAGCGACTTGCGCAGCGCCTCGTTGAGCGCCTTGGCGATGCTGAGCTGGCCGGCCATCAGTGGTGCTCCCCACCCTCGAAGGAGGCGGCGTACGCCTCGTACTCGGCGCGTTCCTCGTCGACCAGCGGGTGCGGCTCGCTGTAGGCGTGGTCGAAGATCAGGGTCGGGTCCGGGTCGGGCATCGAGCGGACGCCCTCCCGCACGCGCAGGCCCAGCTTCTCGCTCTCGGCCTCGACCTCGGCGAAGAACGCCTCGTCGGCGAGGCCCTCCTTCTCCAGGTGGGCCCTCAGCCGCAGGATCGGGTCCTTGGCCTTCCAGGCCTCGGTCTCCTCGGACTGCCGGTAGCGGGTCGGGTCGTCGGAGGTGGTGTGCGCGCCCATCCGGTAGGTGAACGCCTCGACCAGGACCGGGCCCTGGCCGGTGCGGGCGTGGTCGAGCGCCCAGCGGGTGACCGCGAGGACGGCGAGCACGTCGTTGCCGTCGACCCGGACGCCGGGGAAGCCGAAGCCGGAGGCGCGGCGGTACAACGGGATGCGGGTCTGCACCGTGGTCGGCTCGGAGATCGCCCACTGGTTGTTCTGGCAGAAGAACACCACCGGCGAGTTGTAGACCGAGGCGAAGGTGAAGGCCTCGTTGACGTCGCCCTGGCTGGAGGCGCCGTCGCCGAAGTAGGCGATCACCGCGTCGTCCGCGCCGTCCTTGGTGATGCCCATCGCGTAGCCGGTGGCGTGCAGGGTCTGCGCGCCGATCACGATGGTGTAGAGGTGGAAGTTCTTCTCGTTCGGGTCCCAGCCGCCGTTGTTCACGCCGCGGAACATGCCGAGCAGGTTCAGCGGGTCGACGTCGCGGCACCAGGCCACGCCGTGCTCGCGGTAGGTGGGGAAGGCGTAGTCGCCGGGGCGCATCGCGCGCCCGGAGCCGACCTGGGCCGCCTCCTGGCCCAGCAGCGAGGCCCACAGGCCCAGTTCGCCCTGACGCTGGAGCGAGGTCGCCTCCGCGTCGAAGCGCCGCACCAGGACGAGGTCCCGGTAGAGCGAGCGCAGCTCCTCCGGCGTCACGGTCAGCGGGAACTCCGGGTGCTCGACCCGGTCGCCCTCGGGGGTCAGCAGCTGGACGAGCTCCGGCTCGGCGCCGACGCCGGCCCGGGCGGGGTCGGGGACGCCGGGGGCGGCCTTCTTGCGCGCCCTCGACGTGCTTTTGACGGTCACGTTCACTCCTCGGTCTGTCCGGCCCGCCCGGGGTCGCCGGTGGCCGGTCCGGATCGCCCTTCCGGCTCGTGCGCTTGGGTGTGCGCACCAGTGCGGGCGGGCGGTGTTCCCTTTCCGACGGCGTCCCTCACGAGAACGTTACCCAGCGACGCCCCCCGGCGCCTTTGCGCTAGGACGTCCTAGTTGTTGAGACCGTGGAGGTGATGCGGCTCGGCCGTTCCGGTCAGGACACCAGCGCACGGTATCCGGGCACGGGCCGCTGCGAAAGGGGGTAACCGGCATCGATTTGTGCGACGCTTTGCAAATGACTGATAACGGACATATCAGGGTCTTTCTCCTCGATGATCACGAAGTGGTCCGGCGCGGCGTGCACGACCTGCTCTCCATGGAGGGCGACATCGAGGTGGTGGGCGAGGCCGGGACGGCGGCCGAGGCGCTCAACCGCATCCCCGCGGTCCACCCGGACGTGGCGGTGCTCGACGTCCGGTTGCCCGACGGAAACGGCGTCGAGGTGTGCCGCGAGATCCGTTCCCAGGACCCCTCGGTGAAATGCCTGATGCTCACTTCCTTCTCCGACGACGAGGCGCTCTTCGACTCGATCATGGCGGGGGCCTCCGGATATGTCCTGAAAGCGATCCGCGGAACCGACCTGCTCTCCGCGGTGCGCGACGTCGCGGCCGGCAAGTCGCTGCTCGACCCGGTGGCCACCAGTCGGGTGCTGGCCCGGCTGCGCGACGGGGGCGAGAAGGAGGACGAGCGGATCGCGCAGTTGACGAAGCAGGAGCGCCGGATCCTCGACCTGATCGGCGAGGGGATGACCAACCGGCAGATCGGCAACGAGCTGCACCTGGCCGAGAAGACGGTGAAGAACTACGTCAGCAGCCTGCTCGCCAAGATGGGCATGGAGCGCCGCACCCAGGCCGCCGCCTACGTGGCCCGCCGCCAGGCCGACCAGCACCACTGAGCACGTTCGCACACGCTGTGTCAAGTCACCGTCACGCCGAGTAATACGCTCGGTGCGTGACGGACGGACAGACCCTCTCCCTCGCGCCGGCCCGCCCGGACGCCACCGCTCCCCCCGTCGGAACCCTCAGCCCCCCGGTCGCGCACGCCGCCGTGGCCGGGGTCCTGCGCGCCTACCGCACCCCGCCGCCCACCGCGGTCACCGCGGTCGCGGAGGGCCTGCTCAACCGGGGCTACCGGGTCTCCACCGGGGACGGCGACTACTTCCTCAAGTGCTACGTCGACCCGGCCACCGCCCGCCGGTCCGCGATCACCACCCAGCACCGCGCCACCGCCGCGCTGGCCGCCCGCGGCCTGCCGGTGCCCGCCCCGCTCGCCAACGCGGACGGCGGCACCGTCACCGCGCACGGCGGGCGGCTGTTCGCGCTCTACCCGTGGGTGGCCGGAAACCACCGGCACGGCACCGAGCTCGACCCCGCCCGGTGCGGCGGGCTCGGCACCCTGCTCGGCACCCTGCACGGCGCACTGGCCGAGGTCTGCGCCCCCCTGCGGCAGCCCGCCGGGGTGCTCAGCGCCGAGGTCGAGGAGACCGCGCTGATCGTCGCCGACCTCCGCGCCCTGGCCCGGGCCCACCGCCCCTACGACGCCTTCGACCGGCACGCCGAGCAGCACCTCGTCCAGCGCCTGGAACTGCTCGCCGCCCACCGCCACCGCCGCCCGGACCCGGCCGACGCCCCGCCCACCGGCTGGACCCACGGCGACTTCCACGGCCTGAACCTGCTGCACCGCGGCGACACCGTCAGCGCCGTCCTGGACTGGGACAAGCTCGCCCCGCACCCGGTCGCCGAGGAGGCCGTCCGGGCCGCCACCCTGCTGTTCAACGACCGCACCACCGGCGTCCTCGACCTGCCCCGGGTCCGCCACTGGGCCCGCGCCTACCGCGCCACCGGTGCCGCGGACGCCGAACAGGTCGCCCGCGCCGTCCACCGGGTCTGGTGGGAGCGGCTGAACGACCTGTGGATGCTGCAGTGGCACTACCAGCGCCGCGACCACCGCGCCGACCCGCTGTTCCCGGCCGCGGCCGAGCAGCTGACCTGGTGGTGCCAGGAGTACGAGCAGGTCATGGACGCCTTCGTCAACTGACCTGCCCGCAGCGGCTATCCGGGGATCGGCAGGTTCCCCAGGGCCGCCCCGGTACCGCTCGGCGCCGGGTTGGTGGTGCTGGGCGTGCTCGCGTTACCGGACGGATTGGCGCTGCGGCTCGCGCTCCCGGACGCCGAGCTGCTGGCCGAGGGCGAGCGCGAGGTGCCGCTCGAGGCCGAGGCCGACGGGCTCGCCGGGCGGGAGGCGGTCGGCGGGGGCGTGCTGCCCGGCGTCTCCGGCTGGTGGCTGCTGCTCGGGGCGCGGGTCGGCACCGTCGTGGTGGGCCGCTCGACCGGCTCGTCGCTGGTCGGGGCGGTGGCGCTCTGCACCGGCGCCGTCGGCTTCTGGTCCTTCGGTTCCTGCCCGCGGTGGTTGGCGGTCAGCGCCAGCGCCACCCCGATGGTGGCGGCGAGCACCAGCGCGACCGCGCCCAGCACCCAGCCCCACGGGTTGCGCCGGTGCGGCTTCCCGGGCTCCTCACCGTCCCCGTCCTCCCCGCCGCCGCCCGCTCCGGACACCGCCGGGTAGGGCTGCCCGGGCGTGCGGTACGCCGAGGTGACCTGGTACGGCAGCGCCTCGGTCGCGTCGGCGCCGCCCGCCACCGGGTTCAGCGGCTCGGTGAGCGAGGCGGAGCCGACCGGCGGGGTCTGCTCCCAGGCCCCGGCCGCGGCGGCCGCCGCCAGGCCCGCCGCGCCCGCCGGGTAGCCCGCCCCGGCCGCGCCGTGCATCTGCCGCAGCGCGTGCTGCACGTGGGCGCGGAACTCGTCGGCGCTCTGGAAGCGGTCGTCCGGGTTCTTCTCCAGCGCCCGCATCACCAGCGCGTCCAGCTGCGGCGGCACCCGGTCGTTGACCCGGGACGGCGGCACCGGCGCGTCCTGGACGTGCTGGTAGACCACCGAGAGCGGCGTCTCGCCGACGAACGGCGGCCGCAGGGTGAGGAGTTCGTACAGCATGCAGCCGGCCGCGTACAGGTCGGAGCGGTGGTCGACGGCCTTGCCGAGGGCCTGCTCGGGCGACAGGTACTGCGGGGTGCCCATCACCATGCCGGTCTGGGTCATGGTGGTGGCACCGCCGGCCAGCGCCCGGGCGATGCCGAAGTCCATCACCTTGACCGCGCCGCCGGTGGTGATGATGACGTTGGCGGGCTTGATGTCGCGGTGCACGATGCCGTGCCGGTGGCTGTAGGCCAGCGCCTCCAGCACCCCGGCGGTGATGATCAGCGCCTGGTCGACCGGCGGCGCCTCCTCGTCCACCAGCAGCTCGCGCACGGTGCGGCCCTCGACCAGCTCCATCACGATGTACGGGGCGGACTCCCCGCCGTGCCGCTCCTCGCCGGTGTCGTAGACCGCGACGATCGAGTGGTGGTTGAGCGCCGCGACGGCGTGCGCCTCGCGGGTGAAGCGCAACCGGGCGGTGTCGTCCTCGGCGAGCTCCGAGCGCAGCAGCTTGACGGCGACGGTGCGGCCCAGCCGGATGTCCTGGGCGGCGAACACCTCGGCCATCCCGCCGCGGCCCAGCCGCCGGGTCAGCCGGTAGCGGCCGTCGCCGACCGTGGGGAACGGAACCGAGGTGCCGCGTCCGGGAGTTCGGGGCCCGGCCGGGATGACCTCGGTGGGGCCGGTGGCCTCCTCGGGCCGCTCCGCGTCCCCGTCCCGGGCATCCCCGCCCGGCACGTCCCGCCGCTGTTCCCCGCCGTCGTCCGGTCGTTCGCTCTGACCCATCGCTCCTCGCCCCGGGCACCCGCTCGGCGCGCGCTCGCCCTGTCGGTTCTTCCCCAGCACGCTACCGTCTCGCGCCCTCCGGCGTGGAACGGGAGCACGCGCGCGGGGGTGGGATCGGGCCTCGCGAGCCCGCGGGGGGAGCGGGTTCGAGTACCGTGTCGAGCAAGTGCGCCCGGGGCGTCAGCTGTTCGCGCTGGCCAGCACGGCGACCAGGATGACGAACCCCAGCAGCAGCACGCCCGCGATCACGCAGATCACGATCGCCGCCGTCGAGCAACCGTTGCGCCCGCTCGCCGCCGGGGCCGGGTACGGCATCGGCGCCGGGGCGTGCTGCGCCGGGAACGGCGCCGGGGTGGCCTGCGGGAACGGCTGCTGGAAGCCCGGCTGCGGGAACGGCGGCGGGGTCTGCGCGACCTGCGGGAACGGCGGCGGCGTCTGCGCCGCGTACGGCGGCGGGGTGTGCGGGCCGGGCACCGGCTGGTACGGCTGCTGCACCGACGGCGGGCCCTGCGGACCGGGCACCGGCGGGAAGTTGGTCAGCGACGGCGCGGCGTGCACCGAGCGCGGACCCTCGCCGATCACCAGCGGGGTGGACGCCTGCAACGGCGTGTTGCCGCCGCCCTGCGCCCCCGCCAGGACCCGCTCCAGCTCCTCGCGCATCGCCTCCGCGGTCGGGAACCGGTGCGCCGGGTCCTTCCGCAGCGCCCGCTCCACCAACGCGTCGATCGCGGGGGTGACCGCCCGGTTCAGCGTGGACGGCGCGGGCGGGGTCTCCTGCACGTGCTTGTACGCGATCGAGAACGCCGAGTCGCCGTCGAACGGCAGCTGCCCGCTGAGCAGTTCGAACAGCATGCAGCCGACCGAGTACAGGTCGGAGCGGGCGTCCACGCTCTTGCCGAGCGCCTGCTCCGGCGAGAGGTACTGCGGGGTGCCGACCACCATGCCGGTCTGCGTCATCGAGGTGACGCCGGACTGCAGGGCGCGCGCGATGCCGAAGTCCATCACCTTGACGACGCCCTTGGTGGACACCATCACGTTGGCCGGCTTGATGTCGCGGTGCACCAACCCCTGGTCGTGCGAGGCCTCCAGGGCCGCCAGCACCGCACCGGTGATCTTCAGCGCCTGCTCGTTGGGCATCGCGCCGAGCGTGGTGACCTGCTCGTCCAGCACGTCCTTGAGCGAACGGCCCTCGACGAACTCCATCACGATGTACGGCGTGGTCGACCCGTCCGGCGCGACGTCCTCGCCGGAGTCGAACACCGAGACGATGTTGGTGTGCTGGAGCCGCGCCACCGCCTGCGCCTCGCGCCGGAACCGCTCCTTGAACGAGGCCTCGCGGCCCAGTTCGGTGTGCAGCGTCTTCACCGCGACCTGACGGTCCAGCACCGTGTCGTGGGCGAGGTGGACGGAGGCCATGCCGCCCTGCCCGAGCAGCCGCTGCAGCACGTACCGGCCGTGCCCGAGCGAGTACCCCTCGGTGGTGCCCTCTGTCATCGTCCCAGCTCCCCCTCGGCGCGCGGTACTACTCCGGACACCGGTCAGGGTAGCGGTTCGGGGCCGCGCCGAGACGCGGCCCCCGCGAGGCCACCGTGGGTAGGGCTACAGGTACGGACCGGAGCGGATCCCGCGGCCCGGGCCCTCCTCGTGCTCGCCCTCCGCGCCCTGCAGGCCCGGGGGCAGCGCCCGCCGCATCTGCTCCAACTGGGCGCGCGCCGCCATCTGCTGGGCGAACAGCGCGGTCTGGATGCCGTGGAACAGGCCCTCCAGCCAGCCCACCAACTGCGCCTGGGCGATCCGCAGTTCGGCCTCGGTCGGGATCGTGTCGTCGGCGAACGGCAGCGACAGCCGCTCCAACTCCTCGACCAGCTCCGGGGCCAGGCCCAGCTCCAGCTCCTTGATCGAGCTGGCGTGGATGTCCTTCAACCGCGCCCGGCTCGCCTCGTCCAGGGGCGCCGCCCGCACCTCCTCCAGCAGCTGCTTGATCATGCTGCCGATCCGCATCACCTTCGCCGGCTGCTCGACCATCTCGGTCACCGGCAGCTCGCGCGGCTCGTCCTCCTCGCCGCCCCGCCCGAGCCCGCCGGCCGACGCGGTGCCCACCGCCATTCCGTCCGGTCCGACGATCAGCACCTTCGGACTGTCCTCCGCCCTCCCGCCCGCCGCGGCCTGCGACGCCGGGAAGGACTCTTGCTGCGACCGCTCGTTCATCGGGTTGGTCATAGCTCCTTCATATGCTTCGTCCACCACGATGGTCAACGAAGCTGACCCGCAGATCGTCCCGGACCGGACCGGACGGCCCGACGGACCCTAGCGGCGGCGCAGCCGCAGCCCCACCAGGCCCAGTCCCAGTCCCATCAGCCCCAGGCCGACGCCCAGCGGCAGCAGCCGGGCGGACGGGTCGCTCCAGTGGTGCAGCGGCGGGAGCACCGGCACCGCCGGGCCCGCGGCCAGCACCCCGTCCGCCGCGGCCGACCCCTCCGCGGGCGCGGCCGCCGGGTCGTCCGGCGCGGTGCCGACGTCCGGGCCCGCGCCCGGGGCCGTGCCGGACGACCCGGCGGCGCCCGTGCCAGCGCCCGTGCTCGGCGGGGCGGTGGCCGCGTCCCCCTCCTCCGCCGCGTCCGGCGTCCCCGGTTGCCCGCCGTCCGTGCCGCCGGCTCCGCCCGCTCCCGGCCTCCACGGCTCCGCCGGGAACATCGGCACCACCGGCTGCTGGTGCCGCCCGTGCCCGGGGCCCGCGGTCGGCTGCGGCTCCCCGGCCGCACCGGAGGGCACCGGGGGCGCCGGGGTGGGCGCGGGCGTGGGAGAGGGGGACGGGGACGGTTCCGGCGACTCCGACGGCTGCGGCTCCTCCGAGGGCTGCGCCGACTGCGAGGGCTGCCAAGGCTGCGAGGGCCCGGCCGGAGCGGACGGGAGCGGCGGGAGCGGCGGGAGCGGGACGATCGGCGAGGCGGCCACCCGGGTGGCCGTGGCCGTGGCGGTGCCAGTGGCCGGGGTGGACGGCACCGCCGTCCCGGATATCGCGCCGCCCGGCGGACGGCCCTCGGCGGGCGCCGGGCCGCCGGACGGCGAACTGCTCGGCAGCGGGCTCGCGGGCAGCGCGGTGGCCCCCGCCGCGAGCCCCGCCACCTGCTGCCGGACCGCGTCCCACTGGGCCCGCGCCTGCTGCCGGGCCGCGTCCAGTTGCGCCTGCGCCTGCTGCCGGGCGGCAGCCGCCGGATCGACGGCCAGCGCCGGAACGGTCAGTAGCAGCGGCACCGCCGCGCCGGTCAGCGCCGCCCAACGGCGCAGCGCGAGCGGACGGGCGACGGTGGCGCGGACCGGGACGGCGGGCACGGAGCGGCGGCGAGCGAGCATGGAAAGCAGGTCCTCCCGACGGCCGCCGCAGAGGGCTGCGGGCGGAGGCGGAACAGCTTGTGACCAGACTCACATACCATCGCGAACCAGGCATATCGGACGTCCCGCCCCCTGCTCCCGACCGCACGACGACGCCCCGCCGTACCAAGTCGATGCCGACCTCACCCGGCCCCGGCCCCGGCCACAGCCGCCCGCCGACGCAGCGCTCCGCCCCGACGGCGCCGGCGGCCGTCGGGGCGGAGCAGGTCGAGGACCGACCGGTCAGCCGCGGGCCCCCGCGGCACGACGACGGGCGAAGACCACGGCACCGGCACCGAGCACCACCAGCGCCGTCCCGCCGATCAGCATCGGGGCGGAGGAGGAGCCGCCGCCGGTGGACGCCAGGTTCGCCGCGACGGGCACCGCGGACGGGCTCGCGACGGCGGAGCTCACGGCCGCGGCCGGGACGGCGGCCCGGGCGGTCGGGGAGGCCGGGGCCACCGAGGCGCTCGGGGCCGTGGTGCCGGGCGTGGCGGCGGGGCTGGTCGGGGCCTTGGTGGCGGTCGCGGAAGCCGAGGCGGTCGGGGCGGCCGGGTGCACGATCGGCAGCGCGAAGTTCGTGACCGGCCCGAGCGGGGCCCCACCGGACAGCCGCCCGGCCGCGAGCGAGACGTCGACCCGGGCCTGCGCGGCGTCGAACTGCTTGGCGACGGACAGCCGGAACAGGAACCGGGTGGCGCGAACGGCGTCGAGGTCGGTGGCCAGGAAGGAGGTGTCGGCGTGCAGCACCACGTCACAGCCGTACGCCAGCGGGACGGTCTTCCACTCGCCGTGCGCCATGACCTGGAGCACCAGGTCCTTCGGCGTCAGGTTGCCCTCGGTGCCGTTGCCCGCCCCGTTGTGGAAGGTCAGGAAGGGCACGACGCCCTGGGCGACGCCCGGGCCCGGGTTGAGCATCTCGACGCCGAACTCGACCGGCGCGCCGCCCGCGGTGACCTGGCTCTCCGTCATCGGGAGCACGCCGGCCGACACGCCCTGCGGCACGGCGGCCGCGGCGGAGGGCCGAGCGGCCGGGGCGCCCGCGGCCGACGCGGCAGCGGGCTCGTCGCCGCACGCCCAGGCACTGGAGGCACCGGTCAGGACGGGGACGGTGGCGCCGAGGACGACGACGGCGGCGAAGGAGGCGAGGCGGGCGCGGCGGGTGCGGACGGACATCGGGCTGTTCCCTCGGAAGTGGGCGGGCGAGCGGCGGGGTTCGCGTCCGCCCTGTTCGGGCCGGCGGGCCCGGTCGGACGCGGTACGGGAATCATGTCGAGCGGTTATCCCGCATCGGTGCTCGATTCGTCACCGCCGTGCAACAGCCGACCGCACACCAACCAACCGGTACTGCCCGGGAAGTCGACGTACCGTTCGGACACCGCCGAACTTTCCCGAACCCGCCGGAACCGGACCCGCCCCACCGCGCGGCCGGTCAGCCCTGCGGGCCGCCCGGGACCTCCAGCACGACCTTGCCGACCTGGGCCCCGGCCTCGACCACCCGGTGGGCCTCGGCCGCCTCGGTGATCGGCAGGACGCGGTCGACGACCGGACGGACCACGCCCGCCTCGACCAGCGGCCAGACGTGCTCCCGGACGGCCGCCACGATGGCCGCCTTCTCGCCGAGCGGGCGGCCGCGCAGGTTGGTGGCGACCAGCGCGGCGCGCTTGCCGAGCAGGGTGGAGAGGTTCACCTCGGCCTTGACGCCGCCCTGCAGGCCGATCACCACCAGGCGCCCGTTGACGGCCAGCGCGTCGATGTTCCGCTGCAGGTACTTGGCGCCGATGATGTCGAGGACGACGTCGGCCCCGCCGAGCGCGGCGACCTCCGCGACGAAGTCCTGCCGGTGGTAGTCGATCAGCAGGTCGGCACCGAGCTCGGCGCAGCGGGCGAGCTTCTCGGGGCTGCCCGCGGTGACCGCGACCCGGGCGCCGACGGCCTTGGCGAGCTGGATCGCCATGGTGCCGATGCCGCTGGCGCCGCCGTGGAGCAGGACGGTCTCGCCGGGTCGCAGGTGGGCCACCTGGAACACGTTGGACCACACCGTGCAGGCCACCTCGGGCAGCGCCGCCGCCTGCTGGGCGGTCAACCCCTTGGGAACCGGCAGCAGTTGACCGACCGGAACGGAGACCTGCTGCGCGTACCCGCCGCCCGCGAGCAGCGCGCAGACCTCGTCGCCGACCGCCCAGCCGGCCACACCGGGGCCGAGCGCGGTGATCCGGCCCGCGCACTCCAGGCCGGGGTACGGCGAACTGCCGGGCGGCGGGTCGTAGAAGCCCTGGCGCTGCAGCAGGTCGGCCCGGTTGACCGCGGTGGCGGAGACCTCGACCAGCACTTCGCCGGCCGCCGGGACGGGATCGGGGACCTCGGCCCAGACCAGCCGCTCGGGGCCGCCGGGCTCGGGAATCGTGATGGCTCGCATGGCCGCCACGCTACGCCCCCGCCCCCTTCGCACCCCGGCCCCCTCGCCGTCAACGGACAGTCCGTCAGGGTCCGCGGGGCCCCGGTGACAGGGTGGCGACACTCCGCCCCCACCGCCCCCCGGCACCGCCCTGACCCCCCATCCTTGTGCCTGTGCCGAATTCCAAGCCGCCCCACGACACGGGTGCCCGGCCGTCCCGCCTGACGCTCAACCGCTTCCGGGACACGGGCACCGACACCATCGACCCCACCCGCCGGATCGCCCTGCCGGCCCGGCGGACCCGCCCGCCGCTGCGCCAGGTCGCCCGCCGCCTGCTGCTGGCCCTGGGCGTGCTGGTGGCCACCACGCTGATCGTGTACGCGGACCACGCGGGCTACCACGACAACGCGGACTCCTCGGTCAGCCTGCTCGACTCGGCGTACTACGCCACCGTCACCCTCTCCACCACCGGGTACGGCGACATCACCCCGGTGAGCGACTCCGCGCGGCTGGTGAACGTCCTCGTGATCACGCCGCTGCGCGTGCTCTTCCTGATCATCCTGGTCGGCACGACCCTCGAAGTGCTCACCGAACGCACCCGCCTGCAGTGGCGGATCGAACGCTGGAGGCAGACCGTGCGGGACCACACCGTCGTCATCGGCTACGGCACCAAGGGCCGCAGCGCCGTGGACACCCTGCTCGGCCAGGGCGTCCCGAAGGAGTCCATCGTGGTGGTCGACCCGCAGGCCAAGGCGATCGACCAGGCCACCCACGACGGGCTGGTCGGCGTGCTCGGCGACGCCACCCGGGCCGCGACCCTGGTCCGGGCCGAACTGCCGCGCGCCGCCCAGGTGGTGGTCGCCCCCGAACGCGACGACACCGCCGCCCTGATCACCCTGACCGCCCGCCAGCTGAACAAGGGCGCCACCGTGGTCGCCGCCGTCCGCGAGGACGAGAACGCCCCGCTGCTGCGGCAGAGCGGCGCGGACGTGGTGGTCACCTCGTCCAGCTCCGCGGGCCGACTGCTCGGCATGTCGATGCTCAGCCCGAACGCGGGCTCGGTGATGGAGGACCTGCTGACCTACGGCAACGGCCTGGACGTCGCCGAACGCCCGGTCACCAAGGCCGAGGCCGGGCGCAGTCCGCGCGAGCTGGACGACCTGGTGGTGGCGGTGGTCCGCGGCCGCCGGGTGCTCAACTACACCGAGCCGGAGGCCGCGACCCTGCAGCTCACCGACCGCCTGATCGTCATCAAGCCGGGCGCCCCGGTCGTCCACTGACGCTCCGCCGGAGCCTCGGTTCCACGTGGAACCGAGGCCGTCGCGTTCCCGTACGCGTCACCCGGACGCGAGCGGTCCGGTTCCACGTGGAACGGTCCGCCCGGGCCTCAGGACAGCGGCAGCGCCAGCACCTCGGCGCACTCCCCCGCCGCCAGGCCGCCGGGCGGGACGACCGCCAGCGCCTCGGCCCGGGCCAGACCGCGCAGCATCGCCGGGCCGTCGTGCGGCAGCGGGGCCAGCCCGGCGGCGGTGCGGCGCACCGGGTGCAGCCGGGTGTCGGCCGGGTGGCCGGGCAGCGCGGCGGCCAGCGGTTCGGCGGGTCCGGCGGCCGGGACGGTGCGGCCGGACAGCGCGTGCAGCAGCGGCAGGGCCAGCGTGAGGGTGCCCGCCACGGCGGCCAGCGGGTTGCCGGGCAGGCCCACCAGGTGGCGTCCGCCCGGCAGCGCCGCCAGCAGCATCGGGTGCCCGGGCCGCACCGCCACCCCGTCCACCAGCGGGTGCCCGCCGGTCGCCTCCAGCGCGGCGTGCAGGAAGTCCACCGGCCCGGCGGCCGTCCCGCCGGTGGTGAGCACCAGGTCGGCGGGCGAGTGCCGGATCGCGTCCCGCAGCAGCCCGAAGTCGTCCCGGACGTGGCGGCTGCCCAGCAGTTCGGCCCCGGCCCCGGCCAGCCACGGCGGCAGCAGCGGACCCAGTGCGTCCCGCACCCGTCCCGGCCCGGGCAGCCCGGCCACCAGCAGCTCGTCGCCCAGCACCAGCAGTTCCACGGTCGGCCGCCGGTGCACCGCCAGCCGGTCGTGCCCGGCCGCGGCGGCCAGCCCCAGCACCGCCGGGGTCACCGGCAGCCCGGCGGGCAGCAGTTCCTCGCCCCGGCCGCACTCCTGGCCGCGCGGCCGGACGTCCTGGCCGGGCGCCACCTCACCGCGCAGCTCGGCGGTGCCGTCCGGGAGCTCGGTGCGCACGCCGTGCTCGCGCCGGAGCACCCCGGTGGCGCCGGGCGGCAGTTGGGCACCGGTGGCGATCTCCACCGCCGCGCCGTCCGCCAGCGGCGCGCAGTCCTGGCCCGCCAGCACCCGACCGGACAACCGCCACGGGCCCGGCCCGGCCACCGCCCAGCCGTCCATCGCCGAGGTGTCGAAGGCCGGCAGGTCGGTGAGCGCCGCCAGCGGCTCGGCGAGCGTCCGCCCGGCCGCCACCGCCAGCTCCACCCGCTCCACCGGCAGCGGGCGGGCCGCCGACCGCGCCGCGTGCCGGGCCGCCGGCCACGGACACCCGCGCAACGTGGGCGCCCCGGAGGTCACCCGGACCTCCTGCGCCCGTTCCGCCGCCGCCCGGCTCATCGCCCGTCCGCCCCGTCGGCCTCCGCGGCCCACCGCTCGGCCAGCGCCGTCACCCTGGCGTTCGCCGCGGCCACCGCGGCCGCCCCGCCACCGCCCGCGGCCGCCGCGTAGCCGACCAGGAACGCGGTGAGCGGCGCGGCCGGGCGCTCGACGCCGTGCGCGACCACCCGGGTCATGTCCAGCAGCCCGCGGACGTCCACGTCCAGCTCCACGCCCAGTTCGGCAGCGGCCGCGGCCATCCAGTCGTCCAGTGTGCGTTCCATGACGCCATGCTGCCCGATCCCAACCCCGACAAGCCGCTCCCCCGGTGAGCACCGCGGTTCGTTTCGCTCACCGTCCGCCCCCGCCCACCGTGAGACGCCCGCCCGCGGACACCGGGCAGGGGCCCCGCCAGGGGCTCGGGGAACGGCGAGTCCGAGCTGCCGCCGTCCGGAACCCACCGACGCGTCCGCGCTGCTCCGGGCCGCAGTGACAGAACCCGAAGCCACCGCCCCCCGGACTCCCGGCCGCTTCACCCGCCCGCCCGCTCGCGGGCCGCCGCCAGTTCGTCCCAGGTGTCGCAGTCGAAGGAGGCACCCGCCGGATCGGGCAGCCGGGCCAGGCGCAGGCCGTCGAGGAGGCGGCGCAGCGGTCGGCCGGCCGGGTCGCCCAGTGCGGCGAGCGCGGCCCGCAGCGGGGCGGTGCGGTAGGCGGCGGCCAGGGGCTGGTCGCGGCCCGCGGCGTCGACCAGGAGGGCGCCGTCGCGGGCGGGGTCGTCGAGCGCGGCCAGCAGCCGTCGCACCGTCGCGGCGTCCAGGAAGGGCAGGTCCGCGGCCAGCAGCAGGACCCGCGGCGCGGTCACCGCGGGCAGCGCGGCGGCCACCGCCGCGACCGGCCCGCCGCCCGGCGGGTCCTCGCGCAGCCAACGCACCCCGCCCCGTTCGGTCGGCCTCCGGGGGCCGACCACCAGCACCGCCCGGGCGTCCGGGCAGGCCGCCAGCACCCGGTCCAGCAGCGGACGGCCGCCGACCGTCAGCGCCGGTTTGTCCGCCCCGCCGAGCCGACGCCCCGCCCCGCCGGCCGCCACCACCGCGTCGTACCCGCTCTCCGTCACCCCGGCAGTATCACCGCTCGCCGTCGCCGACCTCGGCCTCGGCCACCCCGTCCGCACCCTCCGTGCCGTTCGGCTCGGTCGGTTCGTCCGGCTCGGTCGGGATCACCCGGCGGGCGGTGTTCGCCGCCGCGCCGTGCTCCAGGATCGCGGGCAGGGTCAGGCCTCCGTAGCGGGCGTTCACCGCGGCGACCAGCGCCTCCGGGTCGTCCGGGTGGTCGTGCAGCGCCTCGTCGAAGTCGCGCAGGTAGCCCGCGGTGAAGGCGAGCACCCGGTGCGCGTCGTCGTCCGCGCCGGGGGCGCGGTGCCCGGCGACGACCCGGTCCACGCCGAGGTCGGCGATCAGGCCGAGGTTGTGCGACCACTGGCCGCGGGCGTCGGGGTCGGTGTCGGCCGTCCAGACGTGGGTGCCGTTGTAGACGAAGTCGCCCGCGATCACGGTGCGGATGCTCGGCAGGTGGACGAGGGTGGAACCCGCGCTGTCGCCCTGGCCCAGCTGCAGGACCCGGATCAGCTGGCCGTCGATCATCAGCGGCTGCGGGAGCAGCGGCGCGGGCAGCAGCGGCTGGTCCGGGATGTCGTCGCCGTAGACCGGCTTCCACTGGGCGACCTTCGCCGCCGCGGTCTGCCCGATGCCCTCGACCACCGAGGGCGCGGCGACCAGTTGCGCGGTCGGGAAGAGCCGCAGCACCTCCTCGGCGCCGAAGTAGTGGTCGGGGTGCTGGTGGCTGACCACGATCGCGAGCAGGTCGCGGCCCTTGCCCGCGATCCACTCGGCGAGTTCGCGGCCGGCGCTGCGGGTCAGCTGGGCGTCGACCAGGATCGCCGTGCGCTCGCCCATGATCAGGCTGGAG
The DNA here is from genome assembly GCF_042894345.1 of Kitasatospora sp. NPDC001540. Classification (NCBI taxonomy): domain Bacteria; kingdom Bacillati; phylum Actinomycetota; class Actinomycetes; order Kitasatosporales; family Streptomycetaceae; genus Kitasatospora; species Kitasatospora sp. NPDC001540. Next base: position 246,415 of record NZ_JBIAVO010000003.1, on the reverse strand, counting down.
GTGGCGAAGAACGCGCTCTCCGGGCCGGTGAAGACCTCGACCTGCAGCGGGCGGGTGGCCGGGACGGCGCCCGTCGGGTGGCCGTGGGCGCTCTCGTCGGGCGGTGACGCGTTCACGGCTGCTCCCCTGCTCGGTCCGGTGGTCGGTGCGGCGGGCCCGCGGGCGGTCCCGTACCGTCCAGCCTGGCCGGAAGACCCCGGTGCCGCCGGGTGGGCACGCCCAGGAGGGTGATCAACCGGACGGGCGGGCGGTCCGGGGGCGTCGGATATTGTCGGTGCTCTCCGCGCACCTGGCAGCTCGACACCCACCATTTCGGGAGAACGTGATGGATCGGCTCGACAACACCGTCCGCGACTACGCCTGGGGTTCGTCCACGGCCATCCCGGAACTGCTCGGCCGTCCCGCCACCGGTGCGCCCCAGGCCGAACTGTGGATGGGCGCCCACCCCGGCGCGCCGTCCCTGGTCGACCGCGGCGACGGTCCGGTCGCCCTCGACCGGGTGATCGCCGCGGACCCGGTCGGCGAGCTGGGCGCCGCGTCCGTGGAGCGGTTCGGGACGACGCTGCCGTTCCTGGCGAAGGTGCTCTCCGCGGCCCTGCCGCTCTCCCTGCAGGTCCACCCGACCCGCGAGCAGGCCCGGACCGGGTACGCGGACGAGGAGGCCCGCGGCGTCCCGCTCGACGCCCCGCACCGCAACTACAAGGACGACAACCACAAGCCGGAGCTGATCTGCGCGCTCGACGAGGGGCTGGAGGGGCTGTGCGGCTTCCGCCCGCCCGCCGACGCGGCCGCGCTGATGGCCTCGCTCGACGTCCCCGGGCTGGACCCGCTGATCGAGCTGCTGCGCACCAAGCCGGAGGCGGAGGCCTTGGCCGGGGCGCTCGCCGGGGCGCTGGGGCTGACCGACGCCGCGGGCCGGGAGACCGTGGACGCCGTCGCCCGCGCCGTCACCGCCGCCGCCCCGTCCGACCCGACCGGTGAGCTGGCCGGGTACGCGTTCGCCGCCGCCGAGTGGCCGGGCGACCCCGGGCTGGTCGCCGGGCTGCTGCTCAACCACGTCCGGCTGCAGCCCGGCGAGGCGCTCTACCTCGGAGCCGGCCTGCCGCACGCCTACCTGCGCGGCACCGGCGTCGAGATCATGGCCAACTCCGACAACGTGCTGCGCTGCGGCTTCACCCCCAAGCACGTGGACGTTCCCGAGCTGCTCCGGGTGGTCGACTTCCGCAGCGGCCTCCCGGAGGTCCTGCGCCCCGAGCCCGCTGCGGACGGCGAGCGGCTCTACCCGGTGCCGATCGACGAGTTCCGGCTCTCCCGCTACGACCTCGCCGACCGCCCCGCCACCCTGCCCGGCGACGCCCCGCAGATCCTGCTGTGCACCGCCGGAACGGCCGAACTCACCTCCGGCGAGCAGACCTTGACGCTCCGCCGGGGCGAGTCCGCGTTCCTCCCCGCCCGCGGCACCACGACCGTCCTGACCGGCCCGGGGGCGACCGTCTTCCGCAGCACCGTCACGCTCCGCTAGGGCCTAGAGCGGGTGGCGCGCCTGGTACGCCAGGCGTGCCGCCGCCGACTCGCCGACGGCGGACAGCAGTTCGTCCAGGGCGAGGAACCACGACCAGCGCTCGCCGCCGCCCGCCCGGGCCAGGGCGTCGACCAGCAGGTCCTCCAGCTCCGGCACCCGCCGGTCCTTCCACACCTTGTCGGCCAGGCTGACCAGCAGGTCCTCGGCGGTGGCGGCCGGGCCCCAGTCGGCGTGTCCGGCCGCGAACCGGGCCAGCCGGGGCGGCACGCCCGCGGCGAGCAGCAGGTCGCGCCCGGCCGGTTCGTGCGCCGAGCCCGGGCCGGACAGCTCGCCCCGGTGCGCCGTCTTCCCGATGTCGTGGGTGGCCGCGCCGAACAGCACCGCGTCCCGGTCGAACGCCAGCTCCGGGCAGCGCTCCGCGACCCAGTCGGCCAGCCGCCAGGCCACGTCGTGCACCAGCCGCAGGTGCGCCACCAGCCGCGGCGGCGCCGCCAACTCGCCCAGCAGTGCCAGTACTTCGTCCGGCAGCGGGCGCAGTTCCAGGTCCTCGTCCATGGCGGGCGACCCTACCCCACCCCCCGGGCGGCCCCGTTTAACCACTTGACCGTGCACGCGCCAGGCGGCTGCACTGATCCGCAGCAGCGACGGCGCCCCGGGAAGGCAGCGGCAGTTGATCGACATCCGGCCCACCACCGAGCAGGACCACGAGCTCTTCGTCGAGACCATGCACGCCGCGTTCGGCCTGTTCGTCGACCCGCCCGGCGAGGACGGCGGCGGCGTCTGGTGGTCGGCCTTCGAACCGGAGCGCGGCCTGCTCGCCCGCGACGCGGACGGCCGGCCGATCGGCACCGCCGGGGCGTACACCTTCGAACTGACCCTCCCCGGCGGGCGGATCGTCCCGGTCTCCGGGGTGACGGCCGTCGGCGTGCTGCCCTCACACCGGCGGCAGGGCGTGCTCACCGCGATGATGCGCCGTCAACTCGCCGACCTGCGGGCCCGCGGCGAGGTGCTGTCCGTCCTGCTCGCCTCCGAGTCGGTGATCTACCGGCGCTTCGGCTACGGCCCCGCGACCTACACCCGGGCGCTGACCGTCCCCCGGCACAAGGCCGCCCTCACCCCGCCGCGCGCCGGGGCCGAGCCCGCCGGGACGGTCGAACTGCTGCACCGCGACAAGGCGGTGGAGCTGCTGGAGCAGGTCTACGACCGCTACCGGCGCACCCGCCCCGGCTCGGTCTCCCGCCCGCACCGCTGGTGGGACCGCGGCGCCGGCCAGCCCCCGGTCGCCCCCAAGCCCCGCTACGTCGCCCTGCACCGGAACGCCGACGGCGAGCCCGACGGGTACGCCAGCTACGCGATCGAGGACAAGCGCAGCCTGGTCGTCGACGAGACGATCGCCGCGACCGACGCCGGGTACACCGCCCTGGTCCGCTACCTGCTCGGCCACGACCTGGTCCAGGAGGTGGTGTTCCGGCACGTCCCGCCGGACAGCCCGCTGCCCTGGCAGCTCGCCGACTTCAACGCCGCCCAGCCCGGCAAGCACACCGACTGGCTCTGGGCCCGGGTGCTGGACGTCCCGGGCGCGCTCACCGCCCGCGGCTGGAGCACCGACGGCACGCTCGTCCTCGACGTCGACGACCCGTTCCTCGGCGAGCGCCACCGCCACCTGCTGACCGTCCGCGACGGCAGGGCCGAGTGCACCCCCACCGACCTCGCGCCCGACCTCTCCCTCGACGTCAGCGACCTCGGCTCGATCCTGCTCGGCGGCACCGCCCCCAGCACCCTGGTCCGGGCCGGCCACCTGCGCGCCCACCGCGCCGACGTCCCGGCCCGCGCCGACGCCCTGTTCCGCTCCGACCGCGAACCGCACTGCCTGCACTGGTTCTGACCGGCGTCCGACCCCCTGCGTACCCTGCCCGCATGCACCTGCTCCTGGACGACGGCCCCAGCGCCGCCGATGCGCCCGGCCCGCGCACCGGCGGCCTCCCGCTCGCCCCCGCCGACTTCGCGTGGCCGCACTGCCGCGAGTGCGACAGCCCCCTGCAGTTCATCGCCCACCTGCCGCTCGACCACGGCACCGCCGCCGTCTTCCTCTGCGACTTCGACCCCGGCATGTGCGCCAGCTGGCTCGCCGACGGCGGCGCCAACCGCGCCTACCTCTTCCCGCCCGGCACCCCGCTCCGCCCCGCCCCCGCTCCCGACGGCCCCACCCTGCTGCCCGCCACCACCGCCCTGCACCCCGCCGCCCGCCCCGGCCGGAAAACCCGGTGCCCGGCGACCGTCCGTGCCGCACAATCGGGACGGCGCCACCCACCGGATCCCGGTCCGGCCGGGGCCCGCGGGTGTAGCTCAACCGGTCCAGAGCAGCCGCCTCTGAATGCAAGGCGACAGGCTGGGGGTTCAAATCCCCCCACCCGCACCACCAAGCCGTCCTGACGCCGACCCGGCCGACGTCGTAGGGTCTCGCCGCTCGCGTCGGACGACGATCCCGTGACCTGCGGGTCCACCCGCTGTCTCACGTCGTGTCGGACGCTCGGCGTCTCAGCTGCGTGTCGGTAATCGCCGGCCCTGCCGATCGACGGCACTGGCGCGACCCGCTTGACCCGTCTCATCGATTGACGGCGTCTCAGCGAAGTTTGGCCAACTCCTACGGCCGAGCGCTTCAGTCGGCGGGTTGAGTGTTCGGTGTCGATTGCTGTGTCGAGCTGCCGACGCGACTGTCGAGCAATGGCGTGGGCACCGGTGCCACCGAGACCGTCCGCGTCCAGTCCGTCCGGCCCGCGGTCCCACCGCGCACCCCCTCCGGGGCGGGCCAGGTAGCCACCAGATCGTGGTGGCCGGCGAAACGCGAACCTGGGACGGTGTCATGCATCGGTTCACCGTTCAGCCAACAGATCTGCCAGGTGACCGTCTCGGTGTCGAGCAGGCAACACACCCCGCCGCTCGCCGCGGTGAGTCCGGTGAACACCTCCCGGATGCTCGCGGACCGCTCGAACGCCAGACTCATGCCCGTCGTGGCCGCGGTGAAGCGCAGTGACGCGTAGCCGGGGTGCCACCAGGACGTGAACTGGACCGCAAGGTAGATGTATCCGACCGCCAGCCTCCCGCGCTCGTCGCGTTCCCTTCGACTGGTCTCGGAGAACTCACGCATGGCGTCGTCGTCGACGCCGAACATGATCGCGGTATCGAGGTGCAGTGTGCTGCCGTCCGAGCAGTCGACCGGCTCGTTCCTGAAGTTCGAGGTGAACGGCAGGAGCACCTGGTCGCCCCCCGGCAGGGTCACCGTGGTCAGCGGCCCTCCACCGGCCCTCGGCGCCAGTTCGGCAAGCTCAGTCAGTGCGCGGGCGACGTTCCGAGGAGGAACAACGATCTCGTAGCTGTAGTCGACCCCCATGCAGGCAATCCCTTCGTAGGCCGAGCCGGATCCTCCCACGACGTGCCGACCCCAGACCTGGTCATTTTCGCCTGTACTGGCGACCCCGTCCCAGGCGCCAAACCCGGGAAGCCCTCATCTGAGCCCCCGAGGACCCGCTGAACTTCGCTGTCTCACCGCAACGTCGGATCCGACTTCCATCCGACATCGGCGGTGAGATTCCGGCACGAAATTTGAGACCCTACAGACGTCAGGTCACGTCCCTGGTCATGTCGACGAAGCGCGAGTAGTGGCCCTGGAACGCCACGGTGATGGTCGCGGTCGGGCCGTTGCGGTGCTTGGCGACGATCAGGTCGGCCTCGCCCGCGCGGGGGGACTCCTTCTCGTAGGCGTCCTCGCGGTGCAGCAGGATGACCATGTCGGCGTCCTGCTCGATCGAGCCGGACTCGCGCAGGTCGGAGACCATCGGCTTCTTGTCGGTGCGCTGCTCGGGGCCGCGGTTCAGCTGGGAGAGCGCGATCACCGGGATCTCCAGCTCCTTCGCCAGCAGCTTGAGGTTGCGGGACATGTCCGAGACCTCCTGCTGCCGGCTCTCCGCCCGCCGCGACCCGCCGGACTGCATCAGCTGCAGGTAGTCGATGACCACCAGCCGCAGGTCGTTGCGCTGCTTGAGCCGTCGGCACTTGGCCCGGATCTCCATCATCGACAGGTTCGGCGAGTCGTCGATGTACAGCGGCGCCGCACTGACCTCCGGCATCCGCCGGGCCACCCGCGTCCAGTCGTCGTCCGTCATGTTCCCGGACCGCATGTGGTGCAGCGCCACCCGCGCCTCCGCCGACAGCAGTCGCATGGCGATCTCGTTGCGGCCCATTTCGAGCGAGAAGATCACGCTCGGCAGGTTGTTGTGGATCGAGCACGCCCGCGCGAAGTCCAGTGCGAGCGTTGACTTTCCCATGGCCGGGCGGGCCGCGATGACGATCATCTGACCGGGGTGGAGGCCGTTGGTGAGCTGGTCGAAGTCGGCGAAGCCGGTGGGGACGCCGGACATCTGGCCGGAGCGGGAGCCGATGGCCTCGATCTCGTCGAGGGCGCCCTCCATGATGTCGGCGAGGGGGGCGTAGTCCTCGTTGGTGCGCTGCTCGGTGACGGCGTAGATCTCGGCCTGGGCGGCGTTGACGATGTCGTCGACGTCGCCCTCGGCGGCGTAGCCCATGCCCGCGATGCGGGTGCCGGCCTCGACCAGGCGGCGCAGGACGGCGCGTTCGTGGACGATCTCGGCGTAGTACTCGGCGTTGGCCGCGGTGGGGACGGAGTTGACCAGGGTGTGCAGGTAGGAGGCGCCGCCGACGCGGGCCAGCTCGCCGCGCTTGGTGAGTTCGCCGGCCACGGTGATCGGGTCGGCGGGCTCGCCGCGGGCGTAGAGGTCGAGGATCGCGCCGTGGATGAGTTCGTGGGCGGGGCGGTAGTAGTCGGCGGGCTTGAGCACCTCGACGACGTCCGCGATGGCGTCCTTGGAGAGCAGCATGCCGCCGAGCACGGACTGCTCGGCCGCGAGGTCCTGCGGGGGGACGCGTTCGAACCCCTCGCCGCCGAAGCCCCCCTCGCGCTCGCCGTCCCGGTCGCGGCGCTCGCCCTTGCCGGGGAAGCGGTCGCCGCCCTTGCCGCCGTCGCGCCGCTGGAAGCCGCCGCCCGACCCGCCGGAGCCACCGGAGCCGCCGTCGCGCCCGGCCGGGCCGCCGGAGCGGCGGGTGACCGGCAGGCGGTCGCCCGGGACGTCGGGGAAGGCGTCCAGCGGGAAGGCGTCGTCGGAGGGCTGCCAGTCGTCCTCCGGCGGCGGGGCGTCGTGGTCGTCGTACTGGGGGCCGGTCACGCGTGTTCCCCGATCAGCGAGCGTGCGAAGTTGGTACGGGCCGGGCCGGTGACGTACCGTCTTCGGCGCCTGTCCTTCTTACGGTACCGAGCCGACAGCGGCCGCCCCGCGCGGGTCACCCCGAACGGCCGCCGGTCCGGCCCGCGCCAGGCTACGCGGGGGCCGCCGCGACGGGCGATGTTATCCACAGGGGATGTGGATAACCGCTCCGAGCCTGTGGAGAACTCCACCAAAGCTGTGCACAACCCTGTGGATAACCATCCTATCGGCCCGATGTCAACTCGCTGACCTGCGACTACTCCCCACTTAGCCTGTGCATGAGAAATTCTTCACACGGCCGGGGCCTCCACCGAAGAGGCGTTCGACACATCCGCCGTCCACAGCCTGGGTAAGAGTCCAAATACATCTGTACCCATTACCTGTGGATGAGTAGGCTGACCCCATGCCCGCCAGATCCCCCGCCGCCGCCGAGCGCCGCCGCCACGACCGGGAGATCCTCGCCCTGGCCGTCCCGGCCTTCGGCGCCCTGGTCGCCGAGCCGCTGTTCCTGATGGCCGACTCGGCGATCGTCGGACACCTCGGCACCGCCCAGCTCGCCGGCCTGGGCGTCGCCTCCGCCGCGCTCACCACCGTCGTCGGCGTGTTCGCCTTCCTCGCGTACGCCACCACCGCCGCGGTGGCCCGCCGGATCGGGGCGGGCGACCGGCGGGCCGCCGTGCAGCAGGGCGTCGACGGGATCTGGCTGGCACTGCTGCTCTCGGTCGGCGTGGTGGCGCTGACCCTGCTGCTGGCCCCGCAGGCCGCCCGACTGCTCGGCGCCTCCGCCACCGCCGCCCCGCACGCCGTCACCTACCTGCGGATCAGCGCGCTCGGCGTCCCCGCGATGCTGCTGGTGCTGGCCGCCACCGGCGTGCTGCGCGGCTTCCAGGACACCCGCACCCCGCTGCTGGTGGCGATCGGCGGGTTCACCGCCAACCTGCTGCTCAACCTGGGCCTGGTGTACGGCGCGGGCCTGGGCGTGGCGGGCTCCGCCTGGGGCACCGTGATCGCCCAGAACGCGATGGCCGCGGTGTACGTCGCGGTGGTGGTCCGCGGCGCCCGCCGGGAGGGCGCCACCCTGCGGCCGGACGCCCCCGGCATCCGCGCCTCGGCCCGGGCCGGCGGCCCGCTGCTGGTGCGCACCCTGAGCCTGCGCGCGGTGCTGCTGCTGGCCACCGCGGTGGCCGCGAACCTGGGCGACGCCGAGGTCGCGGCCCACCAGATCACCATGACCGTCTGGTCCTTCGTCGCCTTCGCGCTGGACGCGGTGGCGATCGCCGGGCAGGCCATCATCGGCCGCTACCTGGGCGCGGGCGACCTGCCGGGCACCCGGGCGGCGACCCGGCGGATGGTGGAGTGGGGCCTGGGCGCGGGCGTGCTGTTCGGGCTGCTGATGGTGCTGGGACGGCCGCTGTACGTCCCGCTGTTCAGCTCCGACCCGGCCGTGCGGCACCAGCTGTCCGCGGCACTGCTGCTGGCCGCGCTGACCCAGCCGGTGGGCGGGCTGGTGTTCGTGCTGGACGGCGTGCTGATGGGCGCGGGCGACGGCCGCTACCTGGCCTGGGCGATGCTGGCCACCCTGCTGGTGTTCGTCCCGGCGGCGCTGGCGGTGCCCGCGCTGGGCCTGGGGCTGGCCGGGCTGTGGTGGGCGATGAACCTGTTCATGCTGACCCGGGCCGGGTTCCTGGTCGGCCGGGTGCGCACCGGCCACTGGATGGTCACCGGCGCCGTCCGGTCCTGAACCGCGGGGGGACGGCCCGCGCGGGGAACGGCCGGAGGGCCGGACCCCGCGAACGGGGTCCGGCCCTCCGGACTTGCGCTACTGCTGCGCTCAGGCGGCGACGACGTTGACGTCGAGGTTGGCCTGGACGTCGGCGTGCAGCTTGACCGAGACCTTGTGACTGCCCACGGTCTTGATCGGCGAGGCGATCGCGACGGCGCGCTTGTCCACGGCCGGGCCGCTGGCGGCCTTGATGGCCTCCACGACGTCGGCCTGGGTCACCGAGCCGAACAGGCGGCCGGCCTCGCCGGAGCGGACGGCCAGCTTGACCTGGAGACCCTCCAGCTTGGCCTTGACCTCGTTGGCCGCCTCCAGGGTCTGGATGGCGTGGATCTTCCGGGCGCGACGGATGGCGTCGACGTCCTTCTGACCGCCCTTGGTCCAGCGGATGGCGAAGCCGCGCGGGACCAGGAAGTTGCGGGCGTAGCCGTCCTTGACCTCGACGACCTCGCCGGCGCTGCCGAGGCCGGGAACCTCGTGAGTGAGGATGATCTTCATTCTTCGGTCACCCTCTCTTAGCGCGTGGTGGAGGTGTAGGGCAGCAGCGCCATCTCACGGCTGTTCTTCACGGCCGTGGCGACGTCACGCTGGTGCTGGGTGCAGTTGCCGGTGACCCGGCGGGCACGGATCTTGCCGCGGTCGGAGATGAACTTCCGCAGCAGGTTCGTGTCCTTGTAGTCCACGTACGTGGCCTTGTCCTTGCAGAAGACGCAAACCTTCTTCTTCGGCTTGCGAGCAGGCGGCTTCGCCATTGTGTGCTCCGTTAGGTACGAGATCTGTCAGCATCGGCGGGCCCGCGGGGGCCCGGCCGTGCACCGCTTTAGAACGGGGGCTCTTCCGAGTAGCCGCCGCCGGAGTTGCCACCCCAGCCGCCGCCCTGGTTGGACGAGGGGGCGCTGGACGCCCACGGGTCGTCGGACGGACCCTGGTTGCCGCCGCCGGAGTTGCCACCCCAGCCGCCGCCGCCCTGGTTGCCGCCGGCGAAGCCGCCGCCACCCTGCTGGCCGCCGCCGAAGCCGCCGCCACCGCCCGGACCGCCGGTCCGGTTGGCGCGGGTGACCTTGGCGGTCGCCGAGCGCAGGCTCGGGCCGACCTCATCGACCTCGACCTCGAAGACCGTCCGCTTCTCGCCCTCCTTGGTCTCGTAAGACCGCTGGCGCAGTCGGCCCTGCACGATCACGCGCATGCCGCGCTGCAGGGACTCGGCCACGTTCTCCGCCGGCTGGCGCCAGACGTTGCACGTGAGGAAGAGGCTCTCGCCGTCCTTCCACTCGTTGGTCTGGCGGTCGAAGGTGCGCGGGGTGGACGCGATACGGAACTTGGCCACCGCGGCACCCGAAGGGGTGAAGCGCAGCTCGGGGTCGTCGACGAGGTTGCCGACGAGGGTGATGACGGTCTCGCCTGCCATGTGGTGATGACCTCTCGGAAAGAAGTTCTGCGGTGCTCGTCAGCGGTGTTCCACGTGGAACACCGGACGTGAACCCTCCGGCGCGGACGCCGGGAGTGGGCTCAGTGGGTGTCCGGGCGCAGGACCTTGGTCCGCAGAACCGACTCGCTCAGGCTGAACTGGCGGTCGAGCTCCTTGACGACCTCGGGCGTGGCCTTGAGGTCGATGACCGAGTAGATGCCCTCGGACTGCTTGTTGATCTCGTACGCCAGGCGACGACGACCCCAGGTGTCGACCTTCTCAACCTTGCCGCCGCTGGTGCGGACGACGTTGAGGAAGCTCTCGATCAGGGGGGAGACAGCGCGCTCCTCGACCGAGGGGTCGAGGATGACCATCACCTCGTAGTGACGCATGTGTAACCCACCTCCTTTGGACTCAACGGCCACGGCGTTTCCGTGGCAGGAGGGTTGTGCGCGTCGGCACCGGTGGTTGCGGGCATGCGGGCACGCCCCTACACCAGTGCAGAGGGGCAAGCCTACCGGGTGAGCCGACCGGCGGACAAAACAGTTGTCCACCTGGGTTGTCATCTCGGTCACATCGGCCGCAACCTGGACAGAACGAACGTTCCCTCCCCCAGGAGGTGGGTCCCATGGCACAGGCCGCACCCAGGCCGCGGCAGCAGCACCGGCCGCAGTTCACCCTCAACACCGACGGACACCCGCACCCGCGGGAGAACGCGCTGGTCGGCGTGACCGTCCTGCTCGGCGTGGTCGCCTTCGTCACCTCGTTCTTCGACAACCTGCACATCCTGACCTCGTGGACCGGTCTGATCGGCGTGATCACCGGTCTGACCGGGCTGTTCGTCTCGGTGACCACCGCAGAGCGCTTCGCGGTCGTCATCGGCACCGGCGCCGCCGCGTTCGGCCTGTTCCTCGGAGTCGCGCACGGCGGCCTGTTCGGGGGCGTGTGGTGACCCCCGGGCGCGGCGGGGGGTGAACCTTCGGCCCGCCGCGCAACCTCCGATGCCCTCCCGGCGTAGTACCTGTACCAGCGGGTGCGTGCGGGGGGGCATCATCATGTCGGGTCGGTTCCCGGTCGAATCGGACCATTCGGGCGATAGGGTCACCATGGGTAGATCCGACGAGGAGGAGCACGCGGCATGAGCCTGCGACTGCGGACGATCACGCGCGAGGAGCACCTGGCCTTCATCGAGAGCCGGCCCTCGGCCAGCCACATGCAGGTGCCCTCCTGGGCGGACGTGAAGGCGGAGTGGCGCGCGGAGAGCCTGGGATGGTTCGACGCCTCCGGCGCGATCGTCGGCGCCGGGCTGGTCCTCTACCGCCAACTGCCGAAGGTGAAGCGGTACTTGGCGTACCTGCCGGAGGGCCCGGTGATCGACTGGTTCGACCAGGACCTCGACCGCTGGCTCAAGCCGATGCTGGCGCACCTGAAGTCGCAGGGCGCGTTCTCGGTGAAGATGGGCCCGCCGGTGGTGGTCCGCCGCTGGGAGGCCAGCACCATCAAGGACGCCATCGCGGGCAAGCAGGCCAAGCGGCTGCGCGACCTCGACCCGGACTTCGCCGAGCCGCGCGCCCTGGAGACCGCCGAGCGGCTGCGCCGGTCCGGCTGGCTGCAGGGCGAGGACGGCGGCGCGGGCTTCGGTGACGTCCAGCCCCGGTACGTGTTCCAGGTGCCGCTCGGCGGCCGCTCGCTGGACGACGTGCAGCGCGGCTTCAACCAGCTGTGGCGGCGCAACATCAAGAAGGCCGAGAAGAGCGGCGTCGAGGTGGTCCAGGGCGGCTACGAGGACCTCGCGGTCTTCCACAAGCTGTACGTGGTCACCGCCGAGCGCGACCACTTCACGCCCCGGCCGCTGTCCTACTTCCAGCGGATGTGGCAGGCCCTCACCGCCGAGGACCCGAACCGGATGCGGCTCTACATCGCCTACCACGAGGGCGAGCCGCTGGCCGCGACCACGATGCTGGTGGTCGGCGAGCACGTCTGGTACTCCTACGGCGCCTCCGCCAACCACAAGCGCGAGGTCAAGCCGTCCAACGCGATCCAGTGGCGGATGATCCGGGACTCCTACGCGCTCGGCGCGAGCGTCTACGACCTGCGCGGGATCAGCGACACGCTGGACGAGGACGACCACCTGTTCGGGCTGATCCAGTTCAAGGTCGGCACCGGCGGCCAGGCCGCGGAGTACCTCGGCGAGTGGGACTACCCGCTCAACAAGCTGCTGCACAAGGCGCTCGACCTCTACATGTCGCGTCGTTGAGCCACCTGAAGAACACCACGGGGAGAACGCCATGACCTTGACGATGTACGTGGACACCGGCCGCTGGCGGGCGCACCAGCGCGGACTGCTGGCCGAGTTCACCGGGCTGGTCCCGGTCGCCAAGGGCAACGGCTACGGCTTCGGCAACGTCCGGCTGGCCGCCGAGGCGGCCCGGCTGGACGTCCCGATGCTGGCGGTCGGCAGCACGGACGAGGCGGCCGCGGTGGCCGACGCCTTCCCCGGGGACCTGCTGGTGCTCACCCCGCACCGGCCCGGCGAGCCCGAGGTCGACCTGCCCGCCGGCCGGGTGGTGCGCACCGTCGCGCACGCCGAGGCGCTGGCCGCGCTGCCCGCCGGGACGCGGGTCGTGGTCGAGTGCATGACCTCGATGCGGCGGCACGGCGTCGCGGTCGGCGAGCTGCCCCGGCTGCCGGTGCGCCACCTGACCGTGGAGGGCTTCGCCCTGCACCTGCCGCTGGACCGGCCGGACGGCAGCGACCCGGTGGACGAGGTGGACCGGCTGGTCCGGGCGATCGACGGGGCCGGGCTGCCCACCACCACCGTCTACCTCAGCCACCTGTCCGCCAAGGACGGGCTGCGGCTGGCCGAGCGGCACCCCGACACCGAGTTCCGCTCCCGGATCGGCACCCGGCTGTGGCTGGGCGACGTGGAGGCGCTGTCCTCCCGGGCCGCCGTCCTGGACGTCACCCCGGTCGCCCGCGGCGAGCGCTACGGCTACCGGCAGCACAAGGCCCCCTCCGAGGGCCACCTGCTGGTGGTGGGCGGCGGCACCGCGCACGGCGTCGGCCTGGAGGCGCCCAAGTACGTGCACGGGGTGCTGCCGCGGGCCAGGGGGCTGGCCCGGGCCGGCCTGGCCACCGTCAACCGGACGCTCTCTCCGTACTCCTGGCAGGGCAAGCAGCTGTGGTTCGCCGAGCCGCCGCACATGCAGGTGTCGATCCTGTTCCTGCCCGGCGAGCTCAAGCCGCCCGCGATCGGCGACGAGCTGGCGCTGACCGTCCGCCACACCACCACCCACTTCGACCGGGTGGTCGAGCGGTAGGGGCCCGGGCCGCGCGACGCCGGAGCCCGCCCGCCGGACCACGGCGGGCGGGCTCCGGTGCGTCCGGGGCGCGGGCTGCGGCTACTCGGCGGGCTTCGGCTCGGGGCCGGCCCCGGCGCCCGGCTCCACCTCGCCCAGCGCTTCCGGGTCCTTGCTCAGCCAGTCCCGCTCCGGGGCGTAGGCCGCGTACGTCTCCTGCTCGCGCAGGGCGCGGGCGGAGCCGAGCACGAACCGGTCCGGGGCGCCGTCCAGCACGCCGCCCGAGGGGTCGTCGCTGCCGTCCCAGCGGACCGGGTCGTGGTCGGGCTGCAGGATGTCGCGGACCACCACGTAGCAGACGTACAGGGTGCCGACCAGGTGCAGGGCGATGGCGAAGTGGTACCACTGCTGGTCGATGCCGTGGTGCTTGCCGTCGCCGTTGTAGGCCAGGTACGACCAGACGCCGAGGAAGTACAGCACCTCGCAGGCCTGCCAGATCAGGAAGTCGCGCCAGCGCGGCCGGGCCAGCGCGGCCAGCGGGATCAGCCAGAGCACGTACTGCGGCGAGTAGACCTTGTTGGTCAGGATGAACGCCGCCACCACCAGGAAGGCGAGCTGGGCGAAGCGCGGGCGGCGCGGGGCGCTGATCGCGAGCCAGCCGACCGCCAGGCAGCTGAGCACCAGCAGGACGGCGATCCAGGTGTTCAGGGTCTCCAGGTTCTTGCCCTTGCGGATGCCCTGCATCAGGATCAGCCAGAACGAGCCGTAGTCCTCCCGGCGGGTCTGGCTGAAGCTGTAGAAGGTCACCCAGCCCTTCCAGTTGGCCAGCATGATCGGCAGGTTGACCACCAGCCAGGCGCCGGCCGCGCCGCCGAACGCCTGGCCGAGCTCCTTCCACTTGCCGGCCCGCAGGCAGAGCACCAGCAGCGGGCCCAGCAGCAGCACCGGGTAGAGCTTGGCGGCGGTGGCCAGCCCGATGAAGACGCCCGCCCAGACCGGCTTGGAGTTCGACCAGTAGGCCATCGCCACCGCGGCCAGGGCGACCGCCAGCAGGTCCCAGTTGATGGTGGCGTTCAGCGCCAGGGCCGGGGCCAGGGCGAACAGCAGCGCGTCCCACGGGCGGCGGCGCTGGGTGCGGGAGGTGGCGACCACCGCGACCACGGCGCAGATCATCAGCATCCCGGCGTTGACCATCCAGAACCACTGCTCACGGCTCATCAGGTCGCCGCTGTGGGTGGTCAGCCAGGCCGCGACCTGCATGAACAGGCCGGTCAGCACCGGGTACTCCAGGTACTGCATGTCCGGCGAGCCCTGCGGGATCGGGTCCAGGTACGGGTGCAGCCCGTCGGCGAAGCCGCGACCGGAGAACAGGTGCGGGATGTCGCTGTAACAGGCCTTCGTGTACTGGGTGGTGGCGCCGTGGAACCAGCCGTCGGTGTAGCACGGGGCCTTCTGGAACAGACCCAGCACGTAGACCGCGATGACCGCCAGCGCGAGGAACTTGGCCGGCGTCCACCAGGAGACCCCCAGCAGCGCCCGGCGCCCGGGCGGGCCGCCGAACAGCTCGCTGCCCGCCTCCGCGACCGGGTCCTCGTCCGCGGGCACCACCACGGTGTTGGGCAGCGGACCGTCGGCCTGTGCGGGGCCGGGCGGCGAGGTCTCGTCACGAAGGCTGGAGGTCATGGCGCACATACTGCCGCACCGTCCGGTGCAATCGAAGAGGGGCACGGGATCGCCCTCGCGATCCGTGCCCCTCTGCGGTGTTTGCGCCGGGATGCGGCGGCTACTGCGTGGTGGTGCCGGCGGTGGTCCCGCCGTTCCGGCCCCCGCCGCCGCCACCGGTCGTCCCGCCGGTCGTGCCGCCGGTCGTCCCGCCGTTCGTCCCCGAGCTCGGGCTGGAGGTCGGGCACAGGGCCGGGATCAGGCAGCCCGACGGGGACGAGGTCGGCGAGGTCGGACGCCCGCTGGGCTTGCCGCTCTGGCGGTCGGACGCGGACGGCGACGGGTCGGGCGTCTCGCTCGGCACCTGCTCGGTCGGCGGGGCCGTGGGCGTCTCGGAGCTGGAGGCCGAGGCCGAGGGCGAGGCGGTGGCCGGGGCCCCGGAGGAGTCGACCTCCTCGCCCCAGGTGCCGGACGGCGGCGTGAAGTTGCGCGGGTTGCCCGGGCCGACCACCTTCATGTAACGGGTGAAGATGTCCGCCGGGTAGTCGCCGCCGTGCACCTCCTTCTTGCCGCCGGTGCCCTCCAGGGTGAGCGGCTCCTTCTTCTCCTTGTCGTTCACGTCGTCGCGCCACATGCCGACCGCGGTGGACAGGCTCGGCGTGTAGCCGACGAACCAGGCCGAGACGCTGCGGTCGGTGGTGCCGGTCTTGCCGGCCACCGGGAAGCCCAGCTCGGCGGTCTTGCTGCCGGTGCCGTTCTTCGCCGCGTTCTGCAGCACGTCGGTGATGGTGTCGGCGACCAGCGGGTCCAGCGCCGTCCTCGGCGTCGGCTTGGTGAACTGCGTCAGCTCCTTGCCGCGGAACTTCACCGAGGTCACCGAGTACGGGTCGAGCTGCTGGCCGTGCGCCGCGAACACCGAGTAGGCCGAGGCCATCCGGATCGAGCTCGGCGTCGAGGTGCCCAGCGGCAGGGTCAGCGTGTCGGCCCCTGCCAGGGTCTCCTTGCGCAGCCCGAGGTTCTCCGCCATCGCGACGACCTTGTCGCCGCCGACGTCCTGGCCCAGCTGCACGAACGGCACGTTGTACGACCACTGCATGGCCGTCCGCAGCGTCACGTACCCCTTGTTGCCGGGGTCGCTGTTCTTCTGGTGGTAGGGCTGGCCGTCGTCGCCGATCGCCTTGCTGCCGTCGGCGCGGTAGATCTGCGCCTTGTCGTCGGCCAGGTAGCGGGAGTCCGGGTTGATCTTGGCCGGCTTGCCGTCCGGACCGTTCTTGGTGAGGACGCCGTCCTCCATCGCGGCGGCCAGCACGAAGGGCTTGAAGGTCGAGCCGACCAGGACCGAGCCGTCCGCGTTGTTGCTGTAGTGGCCGTTCTCCGCGCCCGGGCCGCCGTAGACGGCCACGATCGCCCCGTCGCCCGGCAGCACCGAGGCGGCGCCCACCTGGACGTTCTTGTCCTGCTCCCGGTCCGGCTTCAGGGTGGCCGCCGAGAAGTCGTCCACGGCCTTCTTCAGGGCGTCGACCTTGTCCTTCTGGAAGGTGGTGCGGATCTCGTAGCCGCCGCGGTCCAGGGCCGCCGGGGTGATGCTCGGGTCCTTGACGCTGACGTACTGCTTGGCCATCTGGACCAGGTAGGTGATCTCGCCGGTGGTCTTGGTGACCTTCTGCGCGTCGATCGGCTCGGGGAAGTCCTTGCACTTGGCCCGGTCCTCGGCGGACAGCACCTTGGTGGTGACCATCCGGTCCAGGATCCAGTTCCAGCGCCCCACCATGCGCTCGTGGTTGGCCTTGCTCAGGCTGGGGTCGTACAGGCCCGCGCCCTTCAGCAGGCCCGCCAGCATGGCGCCCTGGCAGACGTCGACCTTGCTGGCGTCGACGCCGTAGTACGCCTGCGCGGCCGCCTGGATGCCGGTCGCGCCGCGGCCGAACCAGCTGGTGTTCAGGTAGCCCTCGAGGATCTGGTCCTTGGTCTTCTCACCGTTGACCTTCAGGGTGATGAAGAACTCCTTGGCCTTCCGGGAGAGCGTCTGGTCCTGCGAGAGGTAGACGTTCTTCACGTACTGCTGGGTGATGGTCGAACCGCCCTGGGTCTCGCCGCCGGTGGCCATCTTGTAGACGGCGCGGGCGATGCCCTTGGGGTCGATGCCGGAGTCGGTGCGGAAGGTGGCGTTCTCCGCCGCGATGACCGCGTCCTGGGCGGGGCGGCTGATCTGCGAGAGCTCCACCAGCTGCTGGTTCTCGGTGCCGGTGCGGGCCATCTCGCTGCCGTCGGCCCAGTAGTAGACGTTGCTCTGGATCTCCAGCGGGGTCTTCTCGTTCGGCACCTGGACCATCGCGTAGGCGAGGCCGACCGCGGCCACGCTGCCGCCGAAGAAGACCAGGAACAGGCTCAGCACCTGCTTCCAGGACGGCACCCAGCGCCGGAAGCCGGTCTTGCCGAACCGCGGGTAGTCGATCATCCGCTTCTTGCCCGGCCTGCCGTTGCGCCCGGCGGCCCGGCCGCCCTGCGGTCCGCCGCCGTCGCCGCCACCGCCGCCCTTGCGGGACTGCTTGCGCATCTCCGCCCGGGTCAGCCGGGGCTGCTCGGCGGTCTCCCGCGCGGCGCGCCGTCCACCGGGTCCGCCCGGGCCGCCCTGGCCGGGCACCTGGCGACCGGCCCGGCCCAGGCCGGGCTGCCCGCCGCCCGGACGACCCGGACCGCCCGGACCCCCGCGGCCGTACTCGGGAGCGCCCTCGACCGGGTTCCCGTACGCATACGGCCTTCCGGAGTCGGACCGCCGCGGAGGCGGCTGCTCGCCTCCGGGGTTGGCCGACCTGCGCCGGTGTTCGCTCATCTCTCCGCAGCTCCTCGGTCAGGGTGCACAGGCGAAAGAGTACGGCTCTCGAAAAGCCATCTAATCGGGCATTGGAAGCCAACCGGGACGAACTGACCGCGATTCATTACACGCCCGTTGCCCAGGGGCCTTGTGATCGCAGTTACGCGTGCCCCTCTTGCTCCTTCCGTGACCCAGGGTTACTGTTGCCGATATATCGAGCCGATACATCGGCGCGACACATCGGTTCGGCATACACTGCCGGACCGGGGCCCGCACCCGGCGAGCAGGAACCCTCACGGAAGGAGGAAGGCGGTATGAGCCGACGCTCCGGCGTCCTCGAATTCGCCGTCCTCGGCCTGCTCCACGACGCGCCCATGCACGGGTACGAGCTGCGCAAGCGGCTCAACGTCCTGCTGGGCTCGTTCCGGGCCTTCTCGTACGGAACGCTCTACCCCTGCCTGAAGAGCCTGGTCGCCCAGGGCTTCCTGGTGGAGGACAACCCGGACGTCGAGTACGTCCCGGCCACCGCCCTCAACGGCAAGCGGTCGAAGATCGTCTACCGGCTCTCCCCGGAGGGCAAGGAGCGCTTCGAGGAGCTGCTCGCCGAGTCCGGCCCGGACGCCTGGGAGGACGAGCACTTCGGCGTCCGCTTCGCCTTCTTCGGCCAGACCGACCGGGCGGTCCGGATGCGCGTGCTGGAAGGCCGCCGCAGCCGGTTGGAGGAGCGGCTGGAGCGGATGCGCAGCTCCATCTCCCGCACCCGCGAACGCTTCGACGACTACACCCTCGAACTCCAGCGCCACGGCCTGGAGTCGGTGGAACGCGAGGTCCGGTGGCTCAACGAGCTGATCGAGACCGAGCGGGCCACCCGGACCGGACGCAGCGCCGCGTCCCCCAGTACTTCGGACGGCCGTGGTCCGGCCGACGGGTCCTCCGACCCGCCCGGGCCACCGTACGACCGCCCGGGGCGCTCCTAGCGGAGCGCTGCACCACCGCGCCGGCCCCGCCGCCCGCGGCGAGGCGCGGGCGCTCCGTGCGCCCGATCAGACAGTAAGAACAGATGTGGAACGAGGTTGCCGCCGCAGCACGGCGGACCTCATGAGATTCAGGGAGCAACCGGAATGGGTTCGGTTCGCGTAGCCATCGTCGGCGTGGGCAACTGCGCCGCCTCGCTGGTGCAGGGTGTCGAGTACTACAAGGACGCCGACCCGGCCGGTAAGGTCCCCGGCCTGATGCACGTCCAGTTCGGCGACTACCACGTCAAGGACGTCGACTTCGTCGCCGCGTTCGACGTGGACGCCAAGAAGGTCGGCTTCGACCTGGCCGACGCCATCGGCAACAGCGAGAACAACACCATCAAGATCTGCGACGTGCCGCCGACCGGTGTCACCGTGCAGCGCGGCCACACCCTCGACGGCCTCGGCAAGTACTACCGCGAGACCATCGAGGAGTCCGACGAGGCTCCGGTCGACGTCGTGCAGGTCCTCAAGGACCGCCAGGTCGACGTCCTGGTCTGCTACCTGCCGGTCGGCTCCGAGGACGCCGCCAAGTTCTACGCCCAGTGCGCCATCGACGCCAAGGTCGCCTTCGTGAACGCCCTCCCGGTGTTCATCGCCGGCACCAAGGAGTGGGCCGACAAGTTCACCGAGGCCGGTGTCCCGATCGTCGGCGACGACATCAAGTCGCAGGTCGGCGCCACCATCACGCACCGCGTGATGGCGAAGCTCTTCGAGGACCGCGGTGTCGTCCTCGAGCGCACCATGCAGCTGAACGTCGGCGGCAACATGGACTTCAAGAACATGCTCGAGCGCGAGCGCCTGGAGTCCAAGAAGATCTCCAAGACCCAGGCGGTCACCTCCCAGATCCGCGACCGCGAGCTGGGCGCCAAGAACGTCCACATCGGCCCGTCCGACTACGTCGCGTGGCTCGACGACCGCAAGTGGGCGTACGTCCGCCTCGAGGGCCGCGCGTTCGGCGACGTCCCGCTGAACCTCGAGTACAAGCTCGAGGTCTGGGACTCCCCGAACTCGGCCGGTGTCATCATCGACGCCGTGCGCGCCGCGAAGATCGCCAAGGACCGCGGCATCGGCGGCCCGATCCTCTCCGCGTCCTCGTACTTCATGAAGTCCCCGCCGGTGCAGTACTTCGACGACGAGGCCAAGGAGAACGTCGAGAAGTTCATCCGCGGCGAGGTCGAGCGCTGAGCGCTCGGTGTCTCTGGTCCCTGACCACTGACCCGTCGTCCGGAGGGCCGTCCCGCTTCGTGCGGGGCGGCCCTCCGGCGCGTTCAGGACCAGGCGGCGGCCCAGGTGGCCGGGCCGACCACGCCGTCCACGGCGAGGCCGTGGCGCTGCTGGAAGGCCCGGCAGACCCGGGCGGAGGCGGGGCCGTACCAGCCGTCCGCGGTGATCGACCAGCCGCGGGCGGCCATCCGCCGCTGCCACATCAGCACGTCGTCCCCGTGCAGCATCGGGGTGCTCACCCGCAGGTAGCGGCCCGGCCAGCGCGGCGCCCCGGCGGCGGGGGCGGTCGCCTGGGCCGCCGTCCGGGCCGCGGGGACGCCGCCGAGCGCCGGGTCGGCGGAGACGGTGCCCTCCGGGAAGGCCGGGACGCCGTAGCCGTACGGCGACCCGGGTCCGCGCCGCGGCCGGGACTTGAGGTAGACGCCGTCGCCCTCGGCGGCGCCGCTGTCGTTGGTGTTGGCCTCCACCGTGCTGATGGTGTCGGCGTCGTAGGCGACGACGACGCCGGTGTGGGTGCCGCCGTCCGGGCCGAGGTAGAAGGGGCCGCCGAGGACGGGGTAGTCGCTCCAGCGGCCGCGTTCGCGCCACCAGGCGACCGCGGCCAGGCAGGAGGCGGTCATCGGCCAGAGGGCGTCCATGCCGGCCCGGTGGGCGGCCCAGGCCTCGAAGGTGGCGCACCAGGGCTGGCCGTCGGACCATTCCAGTCCGGGGGTCTCGGTGCTGTAGCGCTGGCGGTTGTTCCAGGTGCCGTCGGGGTCGCGGCCTTCGTGCTGGCCGACCTGTCCGAGCAGCAGGGCGGTGAACTCTTCTCGCATGGGAGCCTCCCGTTGTCCGAGGTGGTTCTTCCCTCCCGAGGTGGTCAACGACCCCGCAGTGGTGAGGACATCGGTGGTGCGGGAGCGCGCGGGGGGCGTCCGCCCGCCGGAAAGTCGGCGGATGTTCCACGTGAAACAGGATCGGCCGCGTGGCACCCTTGGCGGGTGATCACCGAACGGCCCCCGCGGGAGGCCACCCTGCCCGGGCTGCTGCTCGGCCTGCTGCGCGGTCCCGGCTTCCGGCGGCTGCTGACGGTCCGGTTGCTCTCGCAGCTGTCGGACGGGGTGTTCCAGGCCTCGCTGGCCACCTACGCGCTCTTCTCCCCCGACAAGCAGTCCTCCCCCGCCGAGATCGCCGTCGCGCTGGCGGTGGTGATGCTGCCCTTCTCGGTGGTCGGGCCGTTCACGGGGGTGATGCTGGACCGCTGGCGACGGCGGCAGGTGCTGCTGACGGGCAATCTGCTCCGCTGCGCGCTCTGCCTGCTGACCTCCCTGCTGCTGCTCGGCGGCCTGCCCCACTGGGTCTTCTACGCGGCGGCGCTGGTGGTGATCGGGATCAACCGGTTCATCCTGGCCGGGCTGTCGGCCGCGCTGCCCCGGGTGGTGCCGGACCCGTCCGCGCTGGTCACCGCGAACGCGGTCTCGCCGACCCTGGGCACGGTCGCGGCGACGGTCGGCGGCTCCCTCGGCCTGGTGGGGGGCGCGCTGGCCTCCGGCTCGGCCGCCACCGCCCTGACGGTGGGGCTCTCCGCGCTGCTGTACCTGGTCGCCGCGCTGGCGGTGCGCCCGATCGCCCCGGACGAGCTGGGCCCCGGCCTGCACCTCGAACTCCCGCCGCTGCGGCAGGCGTTGGCGACCGCCTGGCACGACCTGCGGGCCGGACTGCGGCACCTGCTGCGGGACTGCCGCCCGGCGGTGCGCGCGCTGGCCGCGGTGAGCCTGGCCAGGTTCTGCTACGGCGTGCTGACCGTGGTGGTGCTGATGCTGTGCCGCTACACCTTCAACCGGGCCGAGGACGTCGACGGCGGCCTGGCCACCCTGGGCCTGACGGTCGTGATGTCCGCGGTGGGCTTCTTCCTCGCGGCGGCGGCCAGCCCGTGGGCCACCCGACGGTTCGGCCTGCACGGCTGGATGACGATCTGCCTGGCCGGCGCGGCGGTGTCCGTGCCGACCCTCGGCCTGACCTTCCGGGAGGCCCCGGTGATGGCGGCGGCGCTGCTGCTGGGCGTGGTCACCCAGGGCACCAAGATCTGCACCGACACCCTGGTGCAGGAGTCGGTGGAGGACGAGTACCGCGGCCGGGTGTTCGCGATCTACGACGTCCTGATGAACGTCTCGTACGTCGCGGCGGCCGCCGTCACCGCACTGGTGCTGCCGCTGGACGGCCGCTCGGTGCCGGTGCTGCTGGCGCTGTCGGTGCTGTACGCGCTCGGGGCGGTGCTCTACTTCCGCGCCACCCGCCGTCCCTGACGGGGGGTCGGCCGCTAGGGTACGTGGGCGCACGGCAACCTAACCGCCGCAGGGGGGATCATCAGATGAGCACACCGCAGCCGCCCGAGCCGTACGGGCAGCCCAACCCGTACGGACAGCCCGGCCAGCAGCCGCCGCCCGCGTACGGCGGCCCGTCCGGCTACGCCCAACCCCCCGCCTACGGCCAGCAGCCCGCCGCACCCGCCTACGGCCAGCAGCCCCCCGCGTACGGGCAGCAGCCCCCGTCCGGCTACGCCCAGCCCCCCGCGTACGGCCAGCAGGCCCCGGCGCCCCCGTACGGCCAGCCGCCCGCGTACGGCCAACCGCCCACCGGGGAGGGGCAGTTGCCCGCCTGGGGGCAGGAGCCGCCGCGGGCTCCGGTCAAGCCCGCCGGGCCGGTCACCACCCGCACCGTGGTCCGCCGGACGGCGCTCGGCGTGGTGCTGCTCGGCCTCGCGGCCGCCTTCCTCTGGATCGTGTTCCTGGGCCGCGTCGACAAGGGGCCGGAGGTCGGGGACTGCCTGAACGCCCAGCACAAGAAGGTGTCCTGCACCGCCTCGGACGCCAGGTGGAAGGTCGACTACCGCAAGAACGGCACCGTCTCCCTGCTCAACTGCGCCAGTGAGCGCCCGGGCACCACCCCCTACGACGGCAAGTACCGGTCGCGGAAGCACACCACCCGCTACCGGCTCTGCCTGAGCCCGGTGAACGCCGCGCCCGCGCCCGGCGCCACCGCGGGCAAGCACTGACCCACCGCGGGGCGGCGCCGGGCGGGCGTCAGTCCTGCGGCTGCTCCGCCCACCAGGCGCGGAGGGCGGCCACCGCCTCCTCGTGCTCCATCGGGCCGTTCTCCAGGCGCAGTTCGAGCAGGTGCTTGTAGGCCCGGCCGACCGCCGGGCCGGGGCGCAGGCCGAGCAGCTGCATGATCTCGTTGCCGTCCAGCGCGGGGCGGATCGCGTCCAGCTCCTCCTTCGCCTGGAGCGCGGTGATCCGCTCCTCCAGCGAGTCGTAGGTGCGGGCCAGCGCGGCGGCCTTGCGCTTGTTGCGGGTGGTGCAGTCGGAGCGGGTCAGCTTGTGCAGCCTGGTCAGCAGCGGCCCGGCGTCGGTGACGTAGCGGCGCACCGCGGAGTCGGTCCACTCGCCGCCGCCGTAGCCGTGGAAGCGCAGGTGCAGCTCGACCAGCCGGGAGACCTCGCCGACCAGCTCGTTGGAGTACTTGAGCTCGCGCATCCGCTTGCGGGTCATCTTGGCGCCGACCACCTCGTGGTGGTGGAAGGAGACCCGGCCGTCCGACTCGAAGCGGCGGGTGCGCGGCTTGCCGATGTCGTGCAGCAGCGCGGCCAGCCGCAGCACCAGGTCGGGCCCCTCGGTCTCCAGCGCGATGGCCTGCTCCAGGACGGTCAGCGAGTGCTCGTACACGTCCTTGTGCCGGTGGTGCTCGTCGCTCTCCAGGCGCAGCGCCGGGAGCTCGGGCAGCACGAAGTCGGCCAGGCCGGTGTCGACCAGCAGGCGCAGGCCCTTGACCGGGTGCTCGGCCAGCAGCAGCTTGTTCAGCTCGGCCTGGACGCGCTCGGCCGAGACGATGGTGATCCGCTCGGCCATCGCGGTCATCGCGGCGACCACCTCGGGCGCCGGGTCGAAGTCCAGCTGGGCGGCGAAGCGGGCGGCCCGCATCATCCGCAGCGGGTCGTCGGAGAAGGACTCCTCGGGGGTGGCGGGGGTGCGCAGCACCCGGGCCTCCAGGTCGTCCAGGCCGCGGTGCGGGTCGACGAAGCCGCGGCCGGGCAGGTCGACGGCCATCGCGTTGACGGTGAAGTCGCGGCGCACCAGGTCCTGCTCGATCGAGTCGCCGTAGCTGACCTCGGGCTTGCGCGAGCTGCGGTCGTACGCCTCGCTGCGGTAGGTGGTGATCTCGATCAGGAACGAGCCCTCGGCAGTGTCCTTGCGGGCGCCGACGGTGCCGAACGCGATGCCCACGTCCCAGACCGCGTCGGCCCAGCCCCTGACCAGCTTGAGGATCTGCTGCGGGCGGGCGTCGGTGGTGAAGTCGAGGTCGTTGCCGAGCCGGCCGAGCAGGGCGTCCCGGACCGACCCGCCGACCAGCGACAGCCGGTGGCCGGCCTCCTGGAAGCGGCGGGCGATCTCGTCGGCGACCGGGGAGACCCGCAGCAGTTCCTGCAGGCCGAGGGTCTGCGCCTCGGTCAGCCCCGGCAGGGCGACCCGGTCGGCGGAGCTGGAATGATTGGCGCTGGACGCATTGGCAGTGGACACGGCTCACAAGGGTACGTGCCCGGCCCGCTCCACCGCCCTCCCGTTTCGCGCCGCCGGGCCGGTCCGGCAGCTCCCGGGCCGCAACACTGCGGGCCGGACGGCGTCGTTACCATGCCGGGTGGGCGCTCCTCGGCAGGGGCCCGCGCGGTCGGGCGGCCGCGGCGGTGCGTGGAGTGATCGAGACGATCGGGAACGGCGAGGACGCGCGTGGACGAGCGGACCGGGCGGAACGCGGCAGTGGCGGCGCGTCGCGGACGGTGGGCGGGCCTGCTGGCCAGGGCCTCCGCCGCCCTGCTCGCGAGCGGGCTGGTCGGCGCCCTGTGCGCCGCCCCGGCGGGCGCCGGACCGGCCGCGACGGCCGACTACCCGGCCGTGGTGGAGATCGACACCGTGGCGCCGAAGGTCGCGCACGAGAACGGGAACGTGACGATCACCGGCAAGGTCCTCAACTCCGGCCAGGCGACGCTCAAGTCGCCGACCGTGAAGGTCCGCCGACCGCAGGCCCGGCCGATGAAGACCCGCAGCGAGATCGACCTGGCCGAGTCCCGCACCACCCCGAGCACCCTGGACGGCCTGGCCATGGACCAGCCGTCCAAGGCCGTCGGCGACCTGGGGCCCGGCCAGAGCGAGGACTTCGTCCTGACCGTGCCGGTCTCCGCGCTGCAGGTCAAGGACACCGGCCCCTACGAGCTGGCGGTGGACGTCTGGGGCAGCACCGGCGGCGAGCAGCCCCACCCGCTGGGCATCGGCCGGACGTACCTGCCGTACCAGGGCAAGGAGAGCGCCCAGCCCTCGCAGCTGGCCGTGGTCTGGCCGCTCACCCACGCGCCGGTGCTGGTCGCCCAGACCATGGCGGACGCCGATCAGACGCCGGTGCTGCGCGACGACGGCCTGGCCGCCGAGCTGACCGGCGACGGGCGGTTGAACCGGTTGGTCGACCTCGGCACCGGCATGCCGAACCTGACCTGGGCGATCGACCCGAACCTGCTGGACACCGTGTACGCGATGACCAAGCCGTACCGGGTACAGAAGCCCGGCACCTCCGGCGAGTCCGCGAGCGAGGAGAACACCGTCCCGGGGACCGGCCGCGACGCGGCGACGACCTGGCTGGCGAAGCTGCGCTCCGCGCTGACCGCCTCGGGCAGCGCGGTGGTGTCGCTGCCGTACGCCGACCCCGACCTGGCCTCGATCGCGCACAACGGCGCCGGGCTGAACGGGATGGACAACGCGCTGCGCAAGGCGGTGACCGCCGGGCAGATCACCACCGAGGCCCGGCTGTCGGTGGACGCCCGCTCCGACGTCGCCTGGCCGTACCGGGGCCTGCTCGACCAGCGCACCGCGTCGGTGGCGGCCACCGCCGGCGGGCGGATCGTGCTGGTCGACGGCGGGTCGCTGCCGGAGTCCGACAAGCTGCCCTTCACGCCGGGCGCGGCCCGGTCGATCGGCAACGGGCAGACCGCGGTGGTCTCCGACCCGGTGCTCGCCGCGATGTTCCAGTCCGACCTGCCCTCGGAGCACGACCGCACCCTGACCGAGCAGCACTTCCTCGCCGAGACCATGGCCATCGCCCACCAGCAGCCGGAGCACCCCCGCGGCGTGCTGGTGCTGCCGCCCCGCACGCTGACCGTCGGCACCGCGCAGGCGCTGCACGACTCGGTGCAGGCCGCCGCCGAGGGGGGCTGGGTGGCCCAGGCGACGCTGGAGAAGGTCGCCGGGATGGCCCCGGACAAGGAGGCGAACACCGCCGTCCCGGGGTCGTACCCGTCCGACGCGGCCGCCGGGGAGCTGTCCACCGCCGAGCTGACGGCCACCATGCAGCTCCAGGACGGCGTGGACCAGCTGATGATGATCCTCAGTCGGCCGGAACGGGTGCGGGAGTCGTTCAGCGCCGCGATGGTGCGCTCGATGTCCACCGAGTGGCGCGACCAGCCGAAGGCCGGCACCGAGTACCGGCTCGGGGTGCGCACCTACCTGGACAACCTGAAGTCCGCGGTCCGGGTGGTCCAGAAGAGCGTGGTGACGCTGCCCGGCGACAACGCGACGATGCTGGTCAGCGTCAAGAACGGGCTGACCCAGTCGGTCGGCAACCTGGAGCTGCGCGTCGTCTCCACCCAGCCGAACCGGCTGCGGATCGACTACCCGATCCAGCCGCTGGTGCTGGACGCCACCACCAACTCCTCGCTCCGCTTCCCGGTCGAGGCCCAGGTCAACGGCCCGGTCCAGGTGACCGCCCAGCTGTGGACCACCGGCCCGGACGCCCGCCCCTACGGCGAGGCGATGGAGTTCACCGTCGACGTCACCTCGGTGGCCAGCGGCGTGATGTACGTGATCGTCGGCGGCACCGTGCTGATGGTCCTGGCCGGGGTGCGGTTCTCCCTGCAGCGCAAGAAGCGCCGGGCGGCCGGCGAGGTCGACGAGGACCCGGACCGCCCGGTCGACGGCCCCGGCGGGGCCGGGCCCGGCCCGGGAGCGCCGTCCGACGCGGACCCCTCGTCCGCTGCGGATGACACCGATCGGGTCGCCGGTGATGAGAAGGTGGATCACTAGGCCGCCCCACCCCCCGGGCGCCCATCCCCCTCTCTGACGTGGATTGGTGGCATGAACGAGCGGAGCGAGCGAGCAACCCAGGACCAGGGCGGCGGCCCGCCCCAGGAACGCCCGGGCGGCACCCGGTCCGCCGCCCCCGCGGACCCGACCGCCGACTGGTACGTCGCCGACACCTACGCCCACGACCCGTACGCCGCCGGGGCGTTCGGGAGCACGGACCCGTACGGCGCGATCGACCTGCCGGGGGCCGGCCCCGACGAGACGGACACCCCGGAAGGGTCCGCCGCGGTGCCCGGCCAGAGCGAGCGCGGGCCCGAGGCCACCCTGCAACTGACCGCCCCGGCCCCGCGCTGGGCGACGATCGCCGCCGAGGTCGCGGCGGAGGCGGGCGCCGAGGCGGGCACCACGACGAACCCCGAGGCGAATCCCGAGGAGGACGCCGAGGAGGACGCCGAAGCGGGCCCGGAGCCGCGGACCGGCCCGGAGGCCGCCGCGGGGACCGGTGCGGCCGGGCCCCGCTGGAAGGTCGAGACCGACCCGGAGCCCGCGGAGGACTACGTCGGGGTGGACTCGCTGCTGTCGGCGGCCGCCGACGGGCCCGCGGAGGACGGGCCGGACCGGTCCGGGCCCGCCGCGGAGGAGGAGCGGCGCCCGTACGTGCCGCCGATCGAGTTCGACCCGCCGCTGTCCGAGGAGGAGGCGGTGCTGCAGGCCGACGCCGCCGTGCTGGAGGCGAACGCGGCCGCCGCGGCCGTTCCCACCGGCCCGGCGACGCCCGCCCTCGCGCCCGGGCCCGCCCCGTCCGAGGCGCCCGCGGCGCCGGACCGCTCCGACGGCGGCGGCCGGGTCGCCGGGCTGCTGAACTCCAGCGCCGTGATGGCGGCCGGCACCCTGGTCTCCCGGGGCACCGGCTTCCTGCGCACCATGGTGATCGCCGCCGCGATCGGCGTGGCCTCGATGGGCGACTCGTACAACGCCGCCAACACCCTGCCCACCCTGCTGTACATCCTGATCGGCGGCGGCGCGCTGAACGCGGTGTTCGTGCCGCAGCTGGTGCGCAGCATGAAGAACGACGAGGACGGCGGCACCGCCTACGCCAACCGGCTGCTCACCCTGGTGGTGACCGGCCTGGCGGGCGTGGTGTTCGTGGCGGTGCTGGCCGCGCCGGTGCTGGTGCAGCTGATCTCGCACGCGCTGATGCGCGACCAGGCCAGCGCCGACACCACGGTGGCGCTGGCCCGGTACTGCCTGCCGACCATCTTCTTCATGGGCGTGCACGTGGTGATGGGCCAGATCCTCAACGCCCGCGGCCGGTTCGGCGCGATGATGTGGACGCCGGTCCTGAACAACGTCGTGGTGATCTTCACCTTCGTGATGTACATCGCGGTGTACGGCACCTTCCAGCACACCGAGGTCACCCCGCAGTCGATCTCCCCCGAGGGCGTCCGGCTTCTCGGCATCGGCACCGTGCTGGGCCTGGCCGTGCAGGCGCTGTCGATGATCCCGTACCTGCGGGCGGCGGGCTTCTCGTTCCGGCCGCGCTTCGACTGGCGCGGCCACGGCCTGGGCAAGGCCGCCCGGCTCGCCAAGTGGACCTTCCTGTTCGTGCTGGCCAACCAGGCCGGCTTCCTGGTGGTCACCCAGCTGGCCACCGCGGCCGGCAAGGCCGCCGAGCAGGACGGCCACCTCGGCGTCGGCCTGGCCGCGTACTCCAACGCGCTGCTGATCTGGCAGCTGCCGATGGCCGTCATCACCGTCTCGGTGATGAGCGCGGTGCTCCCCCGGCTCTCCCGGGCCGCCGCCGACCAGGACTCCGGCGCCGTCCGCGACGACCTCTCGTACGGCCTGCGCACCTCGGCGGTGGCGATCGTCCCGGCCGCGTTCCTGTTCCTGGCACTGGGCCCGGTGATCGGCTCCTCGATCTACGGCCTGGGCAACGGCGGCGCGGTCGCCCACGGCACCACCGCGGTCGGCTACATGCTCTCCGCCTTCGCCCTCGGCCTGATCCCGTACTCGGTGCAGTACGTGCTGCTGCGCGGCTTCTACGCCTACGAGGACACCCGCACGCCGTTCTCCAACACGGTCTGGGTGGCGCTCACCCAGGCCGCCGCGGCGGTGCTGTGCTGGCTGGTGCTGCCCGCGCAGTGGGCGGTCACCGGCATGGCGCTGGGCTACGGCCTCTCCTACGCGGTCGGCGTGTCCGTCGCGGTGCCGAAGCTCAAGGCGAAGGTCGGCGGCCTGGACACCGCCCGGATCACCAAGACCTACGTCCGACTGGCGATCGCCTCGCTGCCCGCCGCCGCGGTCGGCCTGGCCCTCGAACTGCTCGCCCTGCAGGTGCTGGACGGTTGGATCGGCAACGTGCTGACCCTGCTGGTCGCGGGCGGCGCGCAGCTCGCGGTCTTCCTGGTGCTGGCCCGCAAGATGCGCATCGAGGAGCTCGGCGCGCTCACCGGAATGGTCCGCAGGCGGCTCGGCCGCTGAACCGCCCGCGGGCGCCGCGTTGACGAGCCGTCAACCGGGACGCGGACGAACCGTCGGATCCTCAGTACGCTTCTCCCGGGCCGGAGTCGGGGTTCGCCCCCGGTTCCGGCCCGTTCGTCTGCTGTTCCACCGGAAGTGGGGGACCGGGCAACCTCCCGCCACCCCCAGAGGTCGTACCTGAGGGTCGGAAGTGGGCACAATTGACCCTGCACGGCCGACCGCTCCGGCAGGCAACGGGAACGTCGACCGTCCAGGGATGGACCGGGGCGACTCAAGGGGAGGCAGGACCACGGTGGCTGACGGCACCAAGGCGATCGTCGACACGTCCGAGACGGACGGGGCGGCGACCGAGGCCGCGCCGGTGACGGGCCCGGAGCCCGACGCCGGATCCGACCACGGGTCCGACCGCGCGCCCGAGCCCGGCCGCGCCGCCGCGAACTCGGCGAAGAGCCCGGCGAAGGGCTCGGTGAACGGCGTCGCGAAGGGCGCGCTGAACGGCGCGACGAAGGCCACCGCCAACGGCAGCCCCGGCGGCAGTCCCGGCGGCACGACGAAGGCCCCGGCGAAGAACGGCGGCCGGAGCAACGGCAAGGGCACCGCGAAGGCGGACCCGAAGACCACCCCGTTGCGCCCGGCCCGTCCGAAGGCCGACGCCCCCGCCGACGCCCGCACCGACGCCCCCGCCCGGGACGGCGCCGCGGACCAGCCGCAGGGCCTGCCTCCCGAGGCCACCGCCCCGCTCTCCGCCCAGGAGATCGACGCCGAGCTCGCCGCCCGGGGCGCCCGCCCCGACCGCCCCTCCCGCAGCGGCGGGGTGCGCCGCCCGCTGCCGCCGGTCGAGCCCGCCGAGCCCGTCCCCGCCACCAGCACCGAGACCCTGGACGCCGACACCGCCACCCTGCCGACCGTGCTGCCCGCCCCGAAGCGGCACAGCGGCGACAAGATCGGCGCCCGCTACCGGCTGGAGGAGTGCATCTCCGAGTCGGAGACCTTCAGCAGCTGGCGCGCCGTCGACGAGAAGCTCCGCCGCGCCGTCGGCGTCCACCTGCTCGCGGCCGGCCACCGCCGCGCCAAGTCGGTGCTCACCGCCGCCCGCAGCGCCGCCCTGCTCGGCGACCCGCGCTTCGTCCAGGTGCTGGACGCGGTGCAGGAGGGCGAGCTGGTCTACGTCATCCGCGAGTGGCTGCCCGGCGCCCACGACCTCGGCGAGCTGCTGGCCGACGGCCCGATGGAGCCGTACGACGCGTACCAGATGGTCCGCCAGGTCACCGACGCGATCGCCGCCGCCCACGAGCGCGGCCAAGCGCACCTGCGGCTCACCCCCAAGTGCGTGCTGCGCACCGACGGCGGCCAGTACCGGATCAACGGCATCGCGGTGGACGCGGCCCTGCGCGGCCTGCCCTCCGAGGACGCCGAACTGACCGACGTCCGGGCGATCGGCGCACTGCTGTACGCGGCGCTCACCCACCGCTGGCCCTACCCCGAGGACCGCTACGACCTCCAGGGCCTGCCCAAGGGCCTCGGCTGCGTCCCGCCGGACCAGGTCCGGGCGGGCGTCCACAAGGGCCTCGCGGAGCTCGCCGCGCGGATCCTGTGCGAGCAGCCCCCGAACCACAAGGAACCGATCACCAGCCCCGCCGAGCTGGCCGCGGAGATCGGCCGGATGCCGAAGGTCCGGCAGCCCGAGCAGCCCGCCCCGCCCGCACTGCGCGCGCTGCCCGCCACCCGGCCGCGCTACGCCGCCGGAGCGCCGACCCAGGCGCTCCCCCGCACCGAGCCCACCGCGCCCACCGCGCCCACCGGGTCCGCCCCGGTCCCCGTGCCGCGCCGCCGCCGCGGGCTGCGCCGCCTGCTGAAGTGGACCGCGGCGCTGGTCGCGCTCTCCACCGTGGCGGTCGGCTCCTGGCAGTTGGCCCAGTACGTCAACGTCCAGCAGGACAAGGCGGACAGCACCCAGAACAGCCCCGCACCCGCCCCGACCGGTTCGGCGGCCACCGTCACCGGCGAGAAGCTCCCGATCGCCTCGCTGGCCCCGTTCAACGCCTTCGGCGACACCAAGGACGAGCACAGCGCCGAGCTGCCGAACGCCACCGACGGCAACCCGTCCACCGCCTGGACCACCCAGCGCTACAACGACCAGTTCGGCGGCGCCTACCGCCCCGGCACCGGCATCCTGATCGACCTCGGCTCGGCCCGCCGGGTCGGCTCGGTGGACGTCCAGTTCCTCGGCGACACCAAGGCCGAACTGAAGGCCGCCCCGGCCGGCACCACCACCCCGCCGACCGCCGACGACTCCGGCTTCCGCAGCTTCGGCGCCTCGGTCGCGGCCGGCTCCGGCACCAAGGTCGCCCTGAAGCCGGACAGTCCGGTCACCACCCGGTACCTGCTGCTCTGGCTGACCAACGTCCCGGCCAACGACGACGGCGGCGGCTTCCGCGGCAAGGTCGCCGAGGTCCAGGTCAACGGTTAGGTCCTGTCCGGTCGGGCCCCGCCGCCGAACACCCCTTGATCCGCTCCGGCACATCCCCAACGATGTGACCCGGGGCCGCAACGACGTGACCCGGGCCGCCGCAGTGGACGGCCGAACCGCAAGGAGGGGGCGGATGGCCGAGGAGCCCACCGACGCCGAACTGCTCGCCCGGCACACGGCGGGCGACCCGGACGCCTTCGGGCTGCTGGTGCACCGCCACCGGGACCGCCTGTGGGCGGTCGCGGTGCGCACCCTCGGCGACCGCGAGGAGGCCGCCGACGCCCTGCAGGACGCCCTGGTCTCCGCGTTCCGGGCCGCCGCCGGGTTCCAGGGCCGCTCGGCGGTCACCACCTGGCTGCACCGGATCGTGGTCAACGCCTGCCTGGACCGGGCCCGCCGCAGCGCGGTCCGCCGGGCCGAGCCGCTCGACCAGCGGCCGGGGGGCACCGCGGAGCGCGCGCTCGGCAGCGCCGAGGGCGCGGAGCGGCACGCGGAACGGGCCGAGACACGTCGCGAGGTGGCCGAGGCGCTGGCCGAGCTGCCCGCCGAGCAGCGGGCCGCCCTGGTGCTGGTCGACATGCAGGGCTACCCGGTGGCCGAGGCCGCCGAGGTGCTCGGCGTCCCGGTCGGCACGGTCAAGAGCCGCTGCGCCCGCGGCCGGGCCCGGCTGCTGCCGCTGCTGCGCCACCTCGGCCCCGGTCCGGTTCCACGTGGAACCGGACCCGGCGGGAGCGCTCCGGTTCCACGTGGAACGGCCGCCGTGTCCGACGTACCCACCGGCGGTGTTCCACGTGAAACACCGCCGGGCGGTCGGACCGGTGTTCCACGTGGAACACCGGTGCGGAGCGCCACCGCCCCGCCCGCTCCCCGGGTCGGGAACCCGAGCCCGCCCTCCCCCGTCCCACCCACGGACCCTTCGCCCTCGCTGGAAGGAGATGCGACCCCGCGATGACGCCGCACCCGCCTTCCGACCACCCCGGCCCGGACGCCCTCGCCGACCTCGCCGAGGAGCTGCTGCCGCCCGAGCGGGCCGCCGCCCTGCACGCGCACCTGGCGGACTGCCCGGCCTGCGCCGAGGACCTCGCCCTGCTGCGCGAGCTCCCGGACCTGCTGGCCGACACCCCCGTGCCCGCCATGCCGCAGGACCTCGCGGACCGGCTGGCGGCCGCCCTGGCCGCCGAGTCGGCCGCCCGCACCGAGACCCGGCCGCAGACCCCGGCCGAGCCGCCCCGCGCCACTCCCCCGTCCGGCCCGCCCGCTCCGCCCGCCCCCGCCCGTACCGGCTCCCCGGCGGGCGCCCCGACCGCCAGCACCGGCCCCGGCCGCCCGCCGCGCCGCCGTCGGCGCGGGGCCCGGCTGCTGCTCGCCACCGCGGCCGTCGCCCTGGTGGTGCTCGGCGCGGGCCTGGGCGGGGCGCTGCTCGACCGCGGCGGCGACAGCGGGAAGTCCACCGCCGCCGGCGCCGCCTCGCCGATGGCGGCCGCCGACGGCTCCCAGGCCGCCAAGAGCACCGGCGGCGACTCCACCGCGCCCCGGCAGGTCGCCCCGGGCAACGGCGCCGAGGCGGTCGGGCCGGACTTCACCCCCGAGCAGCTCCCCGCCCAGGTCCGGCAGTTGCTGGACGGGAAGACCCCGTACCAGCTCGGCGCGCCCACCCCCGACGCGGCGACGGCGCCCGCACCCTGCGTGCTGGAGGCCGCCGGGCACTCCGGCGAGCAGCCCGCCGCCGTCGGCCCCGGCCGCTACCGGGGCCGAACGGTGCTGGCCCTGGTGTTCCGCCCGCCGGGCGGCAGCGGGCCGCTGGACGTCTACCTGGCCACCCCGGACTGCCCCGGATCGACGATCCTGCTGCACAGCACCGTCCCGGCCCCCTGATTCCTCCCCCGGCCGGGCCCGCCGCGACCGGAGTGCGGGCGGTGGGTGCGGTCGGGCCTGGGAATGCGGGAGACTGGTGAGTCGTTGTCCGGGGCGGCGGAGCAGACCGCCCTCCACCGCGCGAGCGGGACGCCAGGCGAACCAGGAGAAGCAGTGAGCGACGTCCGTAACGTGATCATCATCGGTTCCGGCCCGTCCGGGTACACCGCTGCGCTGTACACCGCGCGCGCCTCCCTGAAGCCGCTGGTCTTCGAGGGCGCCGTCACCGCGGGCGGCGCGCTGATGAACACCACCGAGGTGGAGAACTTCCCGGGCTTCCGCGACGGCATCATGGGCCCCGAGCTGATGGACAACATGCGCGCCCAGGCCGAGCGCTTCGGCGCCGAGCTGGTCCCGGACGACATCGTCGCGGTCGACCTCACGGGCGACATCAAGACCGTCACCGACTCCGAGGGCATCGTGCACCGCGCCCGCGCCGTGATCGTCGCCACCGGCTCGCAGCACCGCAAGCTCGGCCTCCCGAACGAGGACAAGCTCTCCGGCCGCGGCGTCTCCTGGTGCGCGACCTGCGACGGCTTCTTCTTCCGCGACCAGGACATCGCGGTGGTCGGCGGCGGCGACACCGCCCTGGAGGAGGCCACCTTCCTCTCCCGCTTCGCCCGCAGCGTCACCGTGATCCACCGCCGCAACTCGCTGCGCGCCTCCAAGGCGATGCAGGAGCGCGCCTTCGCCGACCCGAAGATCACCTTCGCCTGGGACAGCGCGGTCGAGGAGATCCACGGCGACCCGAAGCTTTCCGGCCTGACCCTGCGCGACACCAACACCGGTGACCTGCGCGAGCTGCCCGTCACCGGCCTGTTCATCGCGATCGGCCACGACCCGCGCACCGACCTCTTCAAGGGCCAGCTCGACCTGGACGCCGAGGGCTACCTCAAGGTCGACGCCCCCTCCACCCGCACCAACGTCCCCGGCGTCTTCGCCGCGGGCGACGTGGTGGACCACACCTACCGCCAGGCCATCACCGCCGCCGGCACCGGCTGCTCCGCCGCGCTGGACGCCGAGCGCTACCTCGCCGCGCTGTCCGACGCCGAGGAGGCCCCGGCCGCCGTCGCCGCGGTCTGACCCGCCCCGCACCGCAGCACCCGGCGGCCGTGACGGGCCTGACGCAGCAACAGGCCCGTCCGGGCGGAGGAGGCAGAAACAGATCCGCCCCCGCCGTTGTTATCACTGACGCACCCCTCCTCCGACCCCAAGGAGTTCCCGTGGCCGGCGCCACCAAGGAAGTAACCGACGCCACCTTCGAGGCCGAGGTCCTCAAGAGCGACAAGCCCGTCCTCGTCGACTTCTGGGCCACCTGGTGCGGCCCGTGCCGCCAGGTCGCCCCGGTCCTGGAGGACATCGCGGCCGAGCACGGCGACAAGCTGTCCGTGGTCAAGCTCGACGTGGACGCCAACCAGGAGACCGCGGCGGCGTACAACGTGATCTCCATCCCGACGCTCAACGTCTACAAGGGCGGCGAGCTGGTGAAGACCATCACCGGTGCCCGCCCGAAGGCCGCGCTGCTGCGCGAGCTGGCCGAGTACCTGTAGGTCCTCCCGCACCGCCGAGGCGGCCCGGACGGATGATCCGTCCGGGCCGCCTCGGCGTTCCCGGGGTGGTCCGAGGCTTCGTCAGGAAGCCCCGGGAGCGCGAGGGCCTCCGTCCGGCCGCGGGCTCCGGCGCTCCGGAGGCTTCGCTGAGAAGCCCTCAGCGCCGCGGCAGCCCGCCGCGAGCGACCGCCCCGCGGCGGAGAACCGCTCCCACCGAAGCTCCCGGGAACCCGCTCAGAACGGCCGCAGCGCCGGTTCGGTGCGCCGCCCGCCGAGCAGCCGCTCCAACGCGCCCTCCACGTCCTCCTTCCAGGAGAGCGTGGTGCGCGCCTCCAACCGCAGCCGCGGGTACCGGTGGTGCGGCCGGACGGTCTTGAAGCCCACCGCCAGCAGGTGGTCGGCGGGCAGCACGCAGCTCGGCACCTCACGCCCCTGCGCGCCGAACGCCTCGATCGCCCGGAAGCCGCGCCGGACCAGGTCCTTGGCCACCGACTGCACCAGCACCCGTCCCAGGCCCTGCCCCTGGAAGTCCGGCAGCACCCGGGACACCATCAGCTGCACCGCGTCCGGCGAGATCGGACTGGTCGGGAAGGACTGCCCGCGCGGCACGTACGCGGGCGGGGCGTAGAGCACGAACCCGGCCGGGCGGTCGTCCACGTAGGCGACCCGCCCGCAGGAGCCCCACTCCAGCAGCACCGCCGAGATCCACCCCTCCTTCTCCAACTCCCCCTTGCCGGCATCCTGCGCGTCCCGCCCGCTGACCGGGTCGAGCTCCCAGAACACGCAGGAACGGCAGGTGTTCGGCAGATCCGAGAGGTTGTCCAACGTCAGCGGAACGACCCTCCGTCCCACGCCCGCACCTCCTCCTCCAGGCGGAAACGGTCCAGACCTCCAGTCTGCTCCGCCCGACGGAACGGGTGCACGTTTCACGTGAAACATGCACCCGTTGGTTCGCCGATCGCGGTCCCGGGATCAGGAGAGCGGCAGACCCTGCTCGCCCGGGGCCAGAGTGTCCAGGATCCGGTTCAGGTCCTCGACCGAACCGAACTCCAGTACCACCTTGCCCCTGCCGAACTTGCCGCCGCTCTGGGCGACCTCGACCTTGACCCGGGTCTCGAAGCGGTCCGAGAGCCGGCCGGCCAGTTCCTCGAAGGCCGGGGTGGGCAGCGGCTCCGCGCGCGGGGCCCGCTTCTTCGGCTCGATGCCCGCCAGCAGCTTGGCCGCCTCCTCGGTGGAGCGCACCGACAGCCCCTCGGAGACCACCCGGTGGGCCAGCTTCTCCTGCTGCTCGGGACCCGGCACCATCAGGATCGCCTTGGCGTGCCCGGCGCTGACCTCCCCCGCCGCGACCTTCAACTGCACCGACACCGGCAGCGTCATCAGCCGCAGCGTGTTGGACACGTGCGGGCGGGACTTGCCGACCCGGTCCGCCAACTGCTCGTGCGTGCAGCCGAAGTCGCGCAGCAGCTGGTCGTACGCGGCCGCCTCCTCCAGCGCGTTCAGCTCGGCCCGGTGCAGGTTCTCCAGCAGCGCGTCCAGCAGCAGCTTCTCGTCCTCGGTGGCCCGGACGATCGCCGGGATGGTGTCGAGACCGGCCTCCCGGGAGGCCCGCCAGCGGCGCTCACCCATGATCAGCTCGTACCGGTCGGGACCGGTCTGACGGACCACCACGGGCTGCAGCAGGCCGACCTCCCTGATCGAGGCGACCAGTTCGGCGAGCTTCACCTCGTCGAACACCTCGCGCGGCTGGCGCGGGTTGGGCCGGATCCACTCCAGCGGCAGCTCGGCGAACCGGGCGCCGTCCACCGGGGTCAGCGCCGCCTCCAGGACGCTGCGGCGCTGGTCGCCCGCCAGCTCCCGCAGGCTCTCCGCGGCGGCCTTGGCGGCCACCGTGCCGCGGTCGGTCGGCACCGGCACCACCGGCACCACCGTGACCGTCCCGGGCTCGGCCGACTCGGCCGGAGCTCCCCCGGCGACCGCCGGCTGGGTCGCCGGGATCAGCGCCCCCAGACCCCTGCCCAGACCCCTGCGCGTGCCACTCACCGCTTGCCCTCCATCGAACTGTGCTGTGCCGTCGGCGCGGACGTCTCCCCGCCGCTGCGCGGCGGAACGACCGCCGCACCCGCCCGGTGCCGCCCGACCGTCGGCTTGGCGACCTCGGCCCGCAGCGCCAGCTCGCGCGCCGCCTCCAGGTAGGAGAGCGCACCGGTGGAGCCCGGATCGTAGCTCAGCACGGTCTGCCCGTAGCTGGGCGCCTCGGAGATGCGCACCGACCGCGGGATGGCGGTGTTCAGCACCTCCTTCTCGAAGTGCGTCCGCACCTCCTCGGCGACCTGCGCGGCCAGCCTGGTCCGGGCGTCGTACATGGTGAGCAGGATCGTCGACACGTGCAGCGAGGGGTTCAGGTGCGCCCGCACCAGCTCCACGTTGCGCAGCAGCTGGCCGAGGCCCTCCAGCGCGTAGTACTCGCACTGGATCGGGATCAGCACCTCCTGCCCGGCCACCATCGCGTTGACGGTCAGCAGCCCCAGCGAGGGCGGGCAGTCGATCAGCACGTAGTCCAGCGGCTGCTCGTACGCGGCGATGGCGCGCTGCAGTCGGCTCTCCCGGGCGACCAGCGAGACCAGCTCGATCTCGGCACCCGCCAGATCGATGGTGGCCGGGCAGCAGAACAGCCCCTCCACGTCCACCACCGGCTGCACCACGTCGGCCAGCGGCTTGCCCTCGACCAGCACGTCGTAGATCGACGGCACCTCGGCGTGGTGGTCGATGCCGAGTGCGGTCGAGGCGTTGCCCTGCGGGTCGAGGTCGATGACCAGCACCCGCAGGCCGTGCATGGCCAGACCGGCGGCCAGGTTGACGGTGGTGGTGGTCTTGCCCACCCCGCCCTTCTGGTTGGCGACCACCATGACCCGGGTCGCGGCGGGCCGGGGCAGCGCTTCCCCGGTGTGCCCGACGGCCGGGGCGACGTGCGCAGCCCGGGCGACGGGGGTGTCATCCACCTGATCGACGATCTCCGACTCCTGCATGGGGGTCAGTGTTTCACGTGAAACCTGGCCCGCGACAGTCACCTCCGGGTGACGGTCCCGGGTTGGGTTGCGGTCTTGATCAAGTACGCCGGAGAGCAGGAAGCGACGTTTCACGTGGAACACGATGCCCGGAATGTCGGGATCAACCGACTCGACACTCCGGGCCCGGCCCCATCGGAACCCCAACGGAAACGGGGCGGGCGGCCCACCGGCCACCCGCCCCGAACACCAGTACCAGGCCGCTCAGCGCCGCCCGCGACCGCCGCCGCGCCGACCCGAGCCCTCGCCGCCCTTGCCACCGCGCCCCGCCCGGGCCGCCTTGGCCCGCCGGGTGGCCGCCTTCACGCCGCCGGGGCTCTCCCCCGCCTCCACCCGCACCACCCGGGTCGGGGTCACCAGCAGGCCCTCGCCGACACCGATCACCGACCACTTCACCGCACCGAGCCGGGTCAGCGCCGCCCTCGACTCCGCCAGCTCCTGCTCGGCGGTGTCGCCCTTCAGCGCCAGCATCTGCCCGTACGGGCGCAGCAGCGGCATGCCCCAGCCGGC
This sequence comes from Kitasatospora sp. NPDC001540, assembly GCF_042894345.1. Lineage (NCBI taxonomy): Bacteria > Bacillati > Actinomycetota > Actinomycetes > Kitasatosporales > Streptomycetaceae > Kitasatospora > Kitasatospora sp. NPDC001540. The sequence continues at coordinate 207,308 of NZ_JBIAVO010000003.1, read as the reverse complement.
CAGCCGGTCCAGCGGCGCCACCGCGCGGGCGGTCACCACGTCCACCGCCAGCTTGCCGACCGTCTCCTCGGCCCGGCCGCGCAGCACCGTGACGTTCTGCAGACCGAGCTCGCGCACCACCTCCTCCAGGAAGGTGGTGCGCCGCAGCAGCGGTTCCAGCAGGGTCACCGACACATCCGGCCGGGCCAGCGCCACCGGGATGCCCGGCAGACCGGCGCCCGAGCCGACGTCGCACAGCGAGACCTCGGCGGGCAGCAGTTCGGCCAGCACCGCGCAGTTGAGCACGTGCCGGTCCCACAGCCGGGGCACCTCGCGCGGGCCGATCAGCCCGCGCTGCACCCCGGCGGTCGCCAGCAGCTCGGTGTAGCGCACGGCCTGCGGCAGCCGATCGCCGAAGATCCGTCCCGCCGTCTCCGGAGCCTGACCGGGCCCCTCCAGCGGCGCCTCGGCCTCCGTGCCGTCCCTGTCCATCTCTGCCTCTCCGCTCACCGTCGAATCCACCCGCCGTACCAGCACTGTTCCACGTGAAACACCACTCCGCCGCAGAGCCGACGACCCCGCCCGCGCGAGGCGGGCGGGGTCGGACACCGGAACGGCAGCACCACCGGCGTCAGGCCGGCAGCACGACCACGCAGCGCTGGGGCTCCTCGCCCTCCGACTCGCTGCGCAGACCCGCAGCGGCCACCGCGTCGTGCACCACCTTGCGCTCGAACGGGGTCATCGGCCGCAGCTTGACCTGCTCGCCGGTGCTCCTGACCCGCTCGGCCGCCTCCGCGCCCAGCTCGGCCAGCTCGGCCCGCTTGCGCGCCCGGAAGCCCGCGACGTCCAGCATCAGGCGGCTGCGCTCACCGGTCTCCCGGTGCACGGCCAGCCGGGTCAGCTCCTGGAGCGCCTCCAGCACCTCGCCGTCCTGGCCCACCAGCCGCTGCAGCGTCCGGTCGTCGCCCTCGCTGACGATGGAGACCAGCGCCCGGTCCCCCTCGACGTCCATGTCGATGTCGCCGTCCAGGTCGGCGATGTCCAGCAGACCCTCCAGGTAGTCGGCGGCGATGTCACCCTCGTGCTCCAGACGCGAGAGGGCGCTCTCACCGGCCGGGGCGGTGTCGACGGCGGAGGTGGTGCCATCCGTCACAGGTGGACTCCTTCGGAAACGAGGCCCTCGGGTGGGGCCGAGAACGAGGGTGGGACTCTACTTCTTCTTCGGCCGCTGGCCGCTCTGGCCACCGCGCCGCGGCTGCTGGCGCTGGCCCTGGCCCGACTGGACCCCCGGCTTCGACCTGCCCGCCTTCGTACCGGACTTCCCGGCCCCGGTCCCGGTCGACGCGGTCGGCTTGGCCTCCGCCTCGTCCGCCACCGCCGCCGCGTCCGGCGCGTCCGCCTGCTCCGTGCCGTGCGGCTGGTGGGCGGTGGCCGCCTGCCGCTGGGCCTTGCTCTGCTTGCGCGGCTGCTGGCGGCGCACCTGCACGCTCTCCGCCACCGCCGCCTGGGCGGCGGCCTCCGCGCCCTTGGGGTTCTTGGAGCCGGTGAGCATGGCCGCCAGGCCGACCTTCTGGATCGAGCCGTCCGGGTTGATCCGACCGGCCTTCTTCAGCCGCGCCTGGCGCTCGTCCCACGCCCGGCTGCCCGGCGTCGGGTTGTTGCGGATGACGATCAGCTGCTGGCCCATCGACCAGACGTTGGTGGTGAGCCAGTAGACCAGCACACCGACCGGGAAGTTGATGCCCATCACGGCGAACATGACCGGGAAGACGTACATCAGCATCTTCTGCTGCTGCATGAACGGCGTCTTGACCGAGAGGTCGACGTTCTTGGTCATCAGCTGACGCTGGGTGATGAACTGCGACAGCGACATCAGCACGATCATGACCGCGCAGACGATCTGGATGTGGATGCTGTCCGCACCGACGAACTTGGCCGACAACGGGGCGCCGAAGATGTGCGCCTGCTTGGCGCTGTCCAGCAGCGGCTTGTCGATCACGCCGATCGTCTTGTCGTTGGCGATCGAGGCCAGCACGCCGTAGAGGGCGGTGAAGAACGGCGCCTGCACGAGGATCGGAAGGCACGAGGAGAACGGGTTGGTGCCCGCCTCCTTGTACAGCTTCATCATCTCTTCGGACTGGCGCTGCTTGTCGTTCTTGTAGCGCTCCTGGATGGCCTTCATCTTCGGCTGGATCGCCTGCATGGCCCGGGTCGCCTTGATCTGCTTCACGAAGAGCGGGATCAGGCAGATCCGGATGACGACCACCATCATCACGATGGACAGACCCCACGCCAGGCCACCGTCGGGGTCGAAGACGTGGCTGAACAGCGAGTGGAACTGGACGATGATCCAGGACACCGCTGTGTAGAGGGGACTCAGAAAACCGAAGGTCACCGGTCAGACTCCTTGGGCATCGGGCTTCGCCACCGGCTCCGGCTCGGCGGTCCCGCTCGTGGGGTTCAGCAGATTGCGCAGCCGGCGGTGCCACACCGGGTGCTTTCGCGGCGGAACGTGGTCAACCCCACCGGGAGACCAAGGGTTGCAGCGCAGGATGCGCCAGCCGGTCAGCCAACCGCCCTTGATCGCGCCGTGGACGCGAACCGCCTCGTACCCGTAGCGCGAGCACGAGGGGTAATAACGGCACACCGGACCGAGCAGCGGACTGATCGTCCACTGGTAGAGCCTGATCAGGCCCATCAGCAGGTACTTCATCGCCCTGTTCCCGTCGGGGCACTGCCGGTCGGCTCCGACCTGAGCAGGCGGCGCAGGGCCGCGTCCAGGTCGTGCCCGAGGTCCGGGTACGGGGCCGTCGCCGCAGCGGGCAGCGCCCGTACCACTATCAGGCTACCTGCGGGCAACCGGGACAGACGCTCGCGGACCAGGTGACGCAGCCGACGCTTCACCGCGTTGCGGACCACCGCCGGGCCGACTGCCTTGCTCACGACGAAACCCGCACGCGCCGGAGGAAGCCCCTCGGCGACGTGCGGGTGTGAATCGCTGTTCCGGTCGGCGCCCGTGTCGTGGTCCACCTCTCTGTGGAGGTGGACCACCAGCAGGGGCCGACCTGCGCGGCGACCGCGTTTCACCGCGGTCGCGAAGTCCTGGCGCCGCCGCAGCCGATTCTCGGTGGGCAGCACTGCAGACCCTCTACGCGGATCAGGCGGACAGGGCGGTGCGGCCCTTGGCACGGCGGTTCGCCAGGATGGCGCGGCCGGCGCGGGTACGCATGCGCAGCCGGAAGCCGTGGGTCTTGGCGCGACGACGGTTGTTCGGCTGGAAGGTGCGCTTGCTCACTCGGGGGCTCCTGGGATGAATCGTAGGATGACGGGGAGTCGCTTGGCCGTCACCGTGCGTCCGCGCGATCTCCCCTTGCAGTGGGAAATCCGGTTCCGGACCCAGATCTGCTGGGTTGAGAACCACCACGGCGCCCGTGCTGCGCGCGTCATGCGAAGCGGGCGGACCCGCGGACATGCGGCAGCGGCCATCGACAACTCGACCTGGTTACGGTACGCGGGAGCGGGTCCGAGGGTCAAACCAGGTGGCCGCCACGCCGTTGCCCACAGCCTGTGGACAGAAACTTGAATCAGCTCTGCGCGCTGACTACCGTTGCAGGACTTGTCTCTTTTGTTCTGTGCCCGCGACCGCACCGGCGCCGCGCCGCCCGAACCCCGTCTCCCCCCTTCCTTGACCTTGCCTGGCTCCCCCTGTCCGGGGAACGAGAAAGCGTGTACCAGTGGCTGATGTCAACAGCGATCTCGTCCTGATGTGGTCGAGGGTCGTCGAGCGACTGGTCAGCGACAGCGATGTCGTGGAGAAGGACAAGAACTGGGTGCGCCGCACCCAGCCGATGTGGATGATGCACGACACCGCCCTGCTCGCGGCGCCCAACGAGTTCGCCAAGCAGGTGCTGGAGGGACGGCTGCTGCCGCAGCTGACCGACGCCATCTCGCAGGAGTTCGGGCGGCAGGTCCGGATCGCGGTGATGGTGGACGCCAACGCCGCCCCGGTCGGCGAGCCGGAGCAGGAGCCCGAGCTCGACCCCGAGCCGGTCCCGGAGTGGCCGCACCCGCGCCCCGAGCAGTCCTACCCGGCGCGCGTCGAGCAGCCGTACCCCGGCCGCGTCGAGCAGCCCTACCCGGCCGGGCCCGGGGGCTACCAGCAGCCCGGGCCGCCGCCCGGCGCCTGGCCGGGCCGGGCCGGGGACGACTACCAGCACCCGCCGTACCAGCCCCCGGGCTACCCGGCGGCCGAGCCCTACCGGCCGCCCGCCCAGGCGCCGTACCGCGACCACCAGCCCGGCGCGGAGGCCGGCGGCTGGGGCGAGTCGGCCCCGGTGCCAGAACGGCGGCCGGACCCGGCCCCGCGGCGCTCGCACCGGCCGGGCCCGGACTCGGCGCAGGGCGACCTGTTCGGCGGGGCGCTCGGCTCCCCGGACGAGGACCGGCCGCGCCAGGGCGGCTTCCGCCGCGGCGCCCGGCCCGCCGCCCAGCCGCAGCACGCCCAGGTCGAACGGCCCCCCGGCGTCCCGGCCCCGCCCGGCGCTCCCCCGGCGGGCGGCCCGCGCAAGGACGAGCCGAACGCCCGGCTGAACCCCAAGTACCTGTTCGACACCTTCGTGATCGGCGCCTCCAACCGCTTCGCGCACGCCGCGGCGGTGGCGGTGGCCGAGGCGCCCGCCAAGGCCTACAACCCGCTCTTCGTCTACGGCGAGTCCGGCCTCGGCAAGACCCACCTGCTGCACGCCATCGGGCACTACTCGCGCAGCCTGTTCCCGGGCACCCGGGTGCGGTACGTGAGCTCGGAGGAGTTCACCAACGAGTTCATCAACTCGATCCGGGACGGCAAGGCGGACGCGTTCCGCAAGCGCTACCGGGACATCGACATCCTGCTGGTCGACGACATCCAGTTCCTGGCCAGCAAGGAGTCGACGCAGGAGGAGTTCTTCCACACCTTCAACACCCTGCACAACGCGAACAAGCAGATCGTCCTCTCGTCGGACCGGCCGCCCAAGCAGCTGATCACCCTGGAGGACCGGCTCCGCAACCGCTTCGAGTGGGGGCTGATCACCGACGTCACCCCGCCGGAGCTGGAGACCCGGATCGCGATCCTGCGCAAGAAGGCGATCCAGGAGCAGCTGAACGCCCCGGCCGACGTGCTGGAGTTCATCGCCTCCCGGATCACCCGCAACATCCGGGAGCTGGAGGGCGCGCTGATCCGGGTCACCGCGTTCGCCAACCTGAACCGGGCCCCGGTCGACCTGGAGCTGGCCGGGATCGTCCTGAAGGACCTCATCCCGGGCGGGGACGAGGACGCCGGGCCGGAGATCACCGCGCAGGTGATCATGCAGCAGACCGCCGCGTACTTCGGCCTGGGCGTCGAGGACCTGTGCGGGTCCTCGCGCAGCCGGGTGCTGGTGACGGCCCGTCAGATCGCCATGTACCTGTGCCGGGAGCTGACCGACCTGTCGCTGCCGAAGATCGGCGCCCAGTTCGGCGGCCGGGACCACACCACGGTGATGCACGCGGACCGCAAGATCCGCTCGCTGATGGCCGAGCGCCGGTCCATCTACAACCAGGTCACCGAGTTGACCAACCGCATCAAGAGCTAGCTAACAAAAGTCCGGCACCGGGCGGAGCGGCTGCGGCGGCACTGTGCGGAATGCTCAAAAACCTTTGCTGGAACGGTAGTTGATGCCTCGTAGGGGAGTCGGGCCAGGGCGGCCCGGCTCCCCTTCCGCATGCCCGGAGCGTTACCCGGACGAGTGGTGGGCCCGCGGCCGGAAGCACTCGTCCGAGTGCACGCGGACCCCTTCCGCGGACCGCGGCGACCGCCGCGTAGTAGAGGGGCGGCCGATCGAACGCGGAACGGCCCCGACGGTGGCCGGATCGCGCCGGTCGGGGTCGGCCGGCGCGATCCGGAAGGTGTGGAGGGGCCTGTGGCGGGGCAGGAATCCGCGGGTCGGCCCGTTCTCCGGGCCCGCCGCCGCACCGAACGTCTGCGCAGCAAATCGAACGCTTCGGGTGCGCACCCCGGTTTTCCACAGGAACGGGTGGGTCCTCCCCGTCCACAGGGTGCGCGGGGCCGAGTTATCCAGAGGTTCCTCCACAGGTGGATCGCCGCTACGCTCTTCCGCGCAGGTCAACCACCTGTGGACTTGTGCACAACAGTTATCCACAGGCTGTGGAGAACTGAGGCCCCGTCAGCCGGTCCACAGGGTTATCCACCGGCTGTCCACAGGAACGGGTGAGTTATCCCCAGGTTTTCCACAGCTGCGTCCACAGTTCGGCAACATCAACTCCCTTGTCAGCCCTGGGTGTGAAAGGCGTCACGTGATGTTGATCGGGAGCGGTGGATAACTTCGGGGATTTCTGTGGACACAGCTGTGGATAACCTGTGGATACTCAGCGTGCCCTGTGGATTACTCTCCGCTGTCCACAGCGGGGTCTGGTTGTCCACAGCCGCCGTCCACAGGTCCTGTGGACAAAATCTGGCCCCTGAGCTGCGAAAACGGGGTTATCCACGGTATCCACAGGCCCTACTACTACTGCTACACATAGAGAGCTCGGAGCTTGATCAACAGTGGGGGTGGCCCGAATCTGTGGACAACCGGGCCCCGACATTTGTTCGGCCCGCTTGTGCCCATCTGCCCCGGCTGTCAGCCGAGTACGTCAGACTGTCCTTCGGCAACCGGAAGCAGGACGGGGCGGAGCGGATCCGCCCGGTGCCTCCCGGGGGCCGCAAGAGGATCAGACGATCAACAGCACGGCGGGCGGTACCGGCCGCCGTGCGGCGACAGCAGCCAGGAGGCGGTTACCGGTGAAGTTCCGGGTGGAGCGTGATGTCCTCGCGGAGGCGGTGGCCTGGGCTGCCCGCAGCCTCCCCGCGCGGCCGCCGGTGCCGGTGCTGGCCGGCCTGCTGCTGACCGCGCAGGAGGGCAGCCTGGCGCTGTCCGGGTTCGACTACGAGGTGTCGGCCCGGGTCGAGCTGGAGGCGGACGTGGAGGAGGCCGGCACCGTCCTGGTCTCCGGCCGCCTGCTCAACGACATCTCGCGCAACCTGCCGAACCGCCCGGTGGAGATCTCCACCGACGGCGCCCGGGTCAGCGTGGTCTGCGGCACCTCCCGCTTCACCCTGCCGACCCTCCCGGTCGACGAGTACCCGGCGCTGCCGCAGATGCCGACCGCCACCGGCACCGTCCCGGGCGACGTGTTCGCCTCGGCGGTCAGCCAGGCCGCGGTCGCCGCCGGTCGCGACGACACCCTGCCGGTGCTCACCGGCGTCCGGGTCGAGATCAACGGCAGCGGGATCACCCTGGCCGCCACCGACCGGTACCGCTTCGCCGTCCGCGAGCTGCTCTGGAAGCCCGAGCAGGACGACATCAACGCGGTCGCGCTCGTCCCCGCCAAGACCCTGCAGGACATCGCCAAGTCGCTGGGCAGCGGCGACCAGGTCACCATCGCGCTGTCCACCGGCGGCGCGGGCGAGGGCCTGATCGGCTTCGAGGGCGCCGGCCGGCGGACGACCACCCGCCTGCTGGAGGGCGAGTTCCCCAAGTTCCGGTCGATCTTCCCGACCGAGTTCTCGGCGGTCGCCGCGGTGCAGACCCAGCCCTTCCTGGAGGCGCTCAAGCGCGTCTCGCTGGTGGCCGAGCGCAACACCCCGGTCCGGCTGAACTTCGAGCAGGGCGTCCTCACCCTGGAGGCCGGCTCGGGCGACGACGCGCAGGCCACCGAGCGGATCGACGCCGACCTGGAGGGCGACGACATCTCGATCGCCTTCAACCCGGGTTACCTGGAGGAGGGGCTCAAGGCGATCGACGCCGCGTACGCGCAGCTGAGCTTCACCACCCCGACCAAGCCGGCCCTGCTCACCGGCAAGCCCGCGGTCGACGCGGAGCCGGACGAGGCCTACCAGTACCTGATCATGCCGGTCCGCCTCTCCGGCTGACCGGCCGTCACCACCAGGGGCGCGAGGGGCGGACCGCCTCCGCGCCCCTGTGGCTGCCCGGCGCGCCCTCGGCGTCGGCGTAGGCTCAGTGGGTGCGGCAACGGCGCCGCCATCAGGCACGACACCACAGTGAAGGACTTGTCATGGAGCTCGGCCTCATCGGTCTCGGCAAGATGGGCGGCAACATGCGCGAGCGCATCCGCCGCGCCGGCCACACCGTCATCGGCTACGACCGCAACCCGGACCTCGCCGACGTCGACAGCGTCGAGGAGCTGGTCACCAAGCTGGAGGCCCCCCGCGTGGTGTGGGTGATGGTCCCGGCCGGCGGCCCGACCCAGGAGACCGTCGAGCACCTGGCCGAGCTGCTCTCCCCCGGCGACGTGGTGGTCGACGGCGGCAACTCGCGCTGGACCGACGACGTCAAGCACGCCGAGCTGCTCGCCGAGAAGGGCATCGGCTTCGTCGACTGCGGCGTCTCCGGCGGCGTCTGGGGCCTGGAGAACGGCTACGCGCTGATGTACGGCGGCGAGGCGGCCGACGTCGCCAAGGTCCAGCCGGTCTTCGACGCGCTCAAGCCCGAGGGCGACTTCGGCTCGGTGCACGCGGGCAAGGTCGGCGCCGGCCACTTCGCCAAGATGGTCCACAACGGCATCGAGTACGCGATGATGCAGGCCTTCGCCGAGGGCTGGGAGCTGCTGGAGGCGGCCCCCGAGGTCACCGACGTGCGCGAGGTGTTCCGCAGCTGGCAGGAGGGCACCGTCATCCGCTCCTGGCTGCTCGACCTGGCCGTCCGGGCGCTGGACGACGACGAGCACCTGGCCAAGCTCAAGGGCTGGGCCGCGGACTCCGGCGAGGGCCGCTGGACGGTCGAGGCCGCCATCGACCACGCGGTGCCGCTGCCCGCGATCACCGCCTCGCTGTTCGCCCGCTTCGCCTCCCGCCAGGACGACTCCCCGCAGATGAAGATGATCGCCGCGCTGCGCAACCAGTTCGGCGGCCACGCGGTCGAGTCCAAGTAAGCGGCCCCGGACAGAAGGCGAGCGCAGTCCACGCCATGCACGTCGCGCACCTGTCGCTCGCCGACTTCCGTTCCTACGCCCGGGTCGAGGTCCCGCTCGACCCGGGCGTCACCGCGTTCGTCGGCCCCAACGGCCAGGGCAAGACCAACCTGGTCGAGGCGGTCGGCTACGTCGCCACCCTGGGCAGCCACCGGGTGGCCACCGACGCCCCGCTGATCCGGCTCGGCGCCGAGCGGGCGGTGATCCGGGCCAGCGTGGTCGCCCAGGGCGGCCGCACCACCCTGGTCGAGCTGGAGCTGACCGCGGGCAAGGCCAACCGGGCCCGGTTGAACCGCTCCGACAACGTCCGCCCGCGGGACGTGCTGGGCGTGCTGCGCACCGTGCTGTTCGCCCCCGAGGACCTCGCCCTGGTCAAGGGCGACCCGGGCGAGCGCCGCCGCTTCCTGGACGAGCTGCTGACCGCCCGGGCCCCCCGGCTGGCCGGGGTGCGCTCCGACTACGAGCGGGTGCTCAAGCAGCGCAACGCCCTGCTGAAGACCGCCGCGATGGCCCGCCGGGCGGGCGGCGGCAAGTCCGCCGACCTGGCCACCCTGGAGGTCTGGGACGGCCACCTGGCCCGGGCCGGCGCCGAGCTGACCGCCTTCCGGATCCAGCTGGTGGCCGCCCTGCAGCCGCTGGTCGCCGAGGCCTACCAGCAGCTCGCCCCCGGCGGCGGGGACACCGTCCTGGAGTACCGCTCCTCCTTCGAGGGCGAGCTGCCCACCAGCCGCGAGCAGGCCGAGCGGCAACTGCTGGCGGCCCTGCAGAACGCCCGCAAGCAGGAGGTCGAGCGCGGCCTGACCCTGGTCGGCCCGCACCGCGACGAACTGCTGCTGCGGCTGGGCCCGCTGCCCGCCAAGGGCTACGCCAGCCACGGCGAGTCCTGGTCCTACGCGCTGGCGCTGCGGCTGGCCTCGTACGAGCTGCTGCGCGCCGAGGGCGGGGAGCCGGTGCTGGTGCTGGACGACGTCTTCGCCGAGCTGGACGCCCGCCGCCGGGACCGGCTGGCCGAGCTGGTGGCCGGGGGCGAGCAGGTGCTGGTCACCGCCGCGGTGGCCGAGGACGTGCCGAAGGCGCTGCACGGCGCCCGGTACGGCGTCTCGGGCGGCTCGGTGGACCGGCTGACCCCGTGAGCCCCGGGAACCACGTAGCCTGGGCGGCTCGTCGGAACAGTTGTCCACAGCCTGGGGATGGAGCGTGATGGCGGAGGGGCCGGAGCTTTCGGGCGTGGACCTGGCCCGGGTGGCGCTGCGCGCCGCCAAGGAGCAGGCCAGGCAGCGCGGCGAGCAGGTGCGCGAGCGGCGGGAGGCCAAGCGGACCGGCCTGCGCAGCGGCGCCCGGGCGGACGGGCGGGACCCGGTGCCGCTGGGGGCCGCGCTGAACCGCCTGATCACCGAGCGGGGCTGGGAGGCCCCGGCCGCGGTCGGCGGGGTGATGGGCCGCTGGTCGCAGATCGTCGGGCCGGACATCGCCGCGCACTGCGAGCCGAAGTCGTACGCGGAGGACGAGGCGGTGCTCACCGTGCAGTGCGACTCCACCGCCTGGGCCACTCAACTCAGGCTGCTGGCGCGGCAGTTGGTGGCCCGGTTGAACCACGAGCTGGGGCACGGGACGGTCCGGGTGATCAAGGTGCTGGGGCCGGACGCCCCGGTGCGCGGCTACGGGCGGCTGCGGGCGCCCGGGAGCAAGGGGCCGGGCGACACCTGGGGCTGAGCCGGGCGGAGCGGACCGGGATCTTCCGGAATCGCTGGCGGCCCTGCCAGGCGCTCTGAGCCCCCCTGGCGAGTATCGGGACACGTCCCGAGGGGATTCAGGGCGGCACATCTGCCCTCAGAGGCTGCCAAACGCCCCTCTCTGTCGGTCGTACCGGTAGACTGAAGAGCAAACAACGTTGCGTGGAGCAACAGAGTCGAAACGCCGTGGTCGCACACCTGCCCGGACGGACGGACAGGGGCGCGGCCCGCGCTGTGCCAGAGAGGGCGCTTCGTGGCCGATTCCGGCAACCCCAGCCAGACCCCAGACCCGTCCGACCAGAAGGCCTACGACGCCAGCGCGATCCAGGTGCTGGAAGGCCTCGACGCCGTCCGCAAGCGCCCGGGCATGTACATCGGCTCGACCGGTGAGCGCGGCCTGCACCACCTCGTCTACGAGATCGTCGACAACTCGGTCGACGAGGCGCTGGCGGGGCACGCCGACACCATCGGCGTCACGATCCTGGCCGACGGCGGCGTGCGGGTGGTGGACAACGGCCGAGGCATCCCGGTCGGCATCATGCCGGGCCAGGACAAGCCGGCCGTCGAGGTCGTGCTGACCGTCCTGCACGCGGGCGGCAAGTTCGGCGGCGGCGGCTACGCGGTCTCCGGCGGTCTGCACGGCGTCGGCATCTCGGTGGTGAACGCGCTCTCCACCCGCCTGGCGGTGGACATCCGCACCGACGGCGCCCGCTGGACGCAGGAGTACAAGTCCGGCGCCCCGACCGCCCCGCTGGCGCGGCACGAGGAGACCGAGGAGACCGGCACCACGGTCACCTTCTGGGCCGACCCGGACATCTTCGAGACCACCGTCTACTCCTTCGAGACGCTCTCCCGGCGCTTCCAGGAGATGGCCTTCCTCAACAAGGGCCTGACCATCGCGCTGACCGACGAGCGCCCCGAGCACCTGGACGAGGAGGGCAATCCGCTCTCCGTCACCTACCGGTACGACGGCGGCATCGCGGACTTCGTCGCCCACCTCAACTCCCGCAAGGGCGAGGTGGTCCACCCCTCGGTGATCGACTTCGAGGCCGAGGACAAGGACAAGACGATCTCGGTCGAGATCGCCATGCAGTGGAACTCGTCCTACACCGAGGGCGTGTACTCGTTCGCCAACACCATCCACACCCACGGCGGCGGCACGCACGAGGAGGGCTTCCGGGCCGCGCTCACCGGTCTGATGAACCGCTACGCGCGCGACAAGAAGCTGCTCCGCGAGAAGGACGACAACCTCTCCGGCGAGGACATCCGCGAGGGCCTGACCGCGATCATCTCGGTCAAGCTCGGCGAGCCGCAGTTCGAGGGCCAGACCAAGGACAAGCTCGGCAACACCGAGGCCAAGACCTTCGTGCAGAAGGTGGTCAACGAGCACCTGGCCGACTGGCTGGACCGCAACCCCAACGAGGCCGCGGACATCGTCCGCAAGTCCATCCAGGCCGCCAGCGCCCGGGTCGCCGCCCGCAAGGCCCGCGACCTGACCCGGCGCAAGGGCCTGCTGGAGTCGGCCTCGCTGCCCGGCAAGCTCTCGGACTGCCAGTCCAAGGACCCGTCCGAGTGCGAGATCTTCATCGTCGAGGGCGACTCGGCCGGCGGCTCCGCCAAACAGGGCCGCGACCCGCGCACCCAGGCGATCCTCCCGATCCGCGGCAAGATCCTGAACGTCGAGAAGGCCCGGATCGACAAGGTGCTGCAGAACACCGAGGTCCAGGCGCTGATCTCGGCCTTCGGCTGCGGCATCCAGGAGGACTACGACGCGGAGAAGCTGCGGTACCACAAGATCGTGCTGATGGCCGACGCCGACGTCGACGGACAGCACATCCGGACGCTGCTGCTGACCCTGCTGTTCCGCTTCATGCGCCCGCTGGTCGAGGCCGGGTACGTCTACCTGGCGATGCCCCCGCTGTACAAGATCAAGTGGGGCCGGGACGAGTTCGAGTACGCCTACTCCGACCGCGAGCGCGACGCGCTGATCGCGGCCGGCGTCGAGGCCGGCCGGCGGCTCCCGAAGGACGACGCGATCCAGCGCTTCAAGGGCCTCGGCGAGATGAACGCCGAGGAGCTGCGCGTCACCACCATGGACGCCGCGCACCGCCTGCTGCTCCAGGTCACCCTGGAGGACGCCGCCCGGGCCGACGACCTGTTCTCCGTCCTGATGGGCGAGGACGTCGAGGCCCGCCGCTCCTTCATCCAGCGCAACGCCAAGGACGTCCGCTTCCTGGACGTCTGACGTCCGCCCAGGATCGTTGAAAGGAAACTGACCACCAGTGGTCGACGACAACCGTCCGGACGGCGGCGAGCAGCCCGAGGACAGCACCATCCCCGCCCAGGCCGGCAACCGGGTCGAGCTCATCGAGCTCGAGACCGAGATGCAGCGCTCCTACCTCGACTACGCGATGAGCGTCATCGTCTCGCGCGCCCTGCCCGAGGTCCGCGACGGCCTCAAGCCGGTGCACCGGCGCGTGCTCTACGCGATGTACGACGGCGGCTACCGGCCCGAGAAGGGCTACTACAAGTGCGCCCGCGTGGTCGGCGACGTGATGGGCAACTACCACCCGCACGGCGACACCTCGATCTACGACACCCTGGTCCGCCTCGCCCAGCCCTGGTCGATGCGGATGCCGCTGGTCGACGGCAACGGCAACTTCGGCTCCCCGGGCAACGACCCGGCCGCGGCGATGCGCTACACCGAGTGCAAGATGATGCCGCTGGCGATGGAGATGATGCGCGACATCGACGAGGAGACCGTCGACTTCGCCGCCAACTACGACGGCCGGCAGCAGGAGCCGACCGTCCTGCCCTCGCGGATCCCCAACCTGCTGATCAACGGCGCCACCGGCATCGCGGTCGGCATGGCCACCAACATCCCGCCGCACAACCTGCGCGAGGTCGCCTCCGGCGCGCTCTGGGCGCTGGAGCACCCCGAGGCCTCCAACGAGGAGCTGCTGGAGGCCCTGATCGAGCGGATCAAGGCCCCCGACTTCCCGACCGGCGCGCTGATCGTCGGCCGCCGCGGCATCGAGGACGCCTACCGCACCGGCCGCGGCTCGATCACCATGCGCGCCGTGGTCGAGGTCGAGGAGATCCAGGGCCGCCAGTGCCTGGTGATCACCGAACTGCCGTACCAGGTCAACCCGGACAACCTCGCCCTCAAGATCGCCGACCTGGTCAAGGACGGCCGGATCGCCGGCATCGCCGACGTCCGCGACGAGTCCTCCTCGCGCACCGGCCAGCGCCTGGTCATCGTGCTCAAGCGGGACGCGGTCGCCAAGGTCGTGCTCAACAACCTGTACAAGCACACCGACCTGCAGACCAACTTCGGCGCCAACATGCTCGCCCTGGTCGACGGCGTGCCGCGCACCCTCTCGCTGGACGCCTTCATCCGGCACTGGGTCGCCCACCAGATCGAGGTCATCGTCCGCCGGACCACCTTCCGGCTGCGCAAGGCCGAGGAGCGCGCGCACATCCTGCGCGCCCTGCTCAAGGCGCTCGACCAGATCGACGCCGTGATCGCCCTGATCCGCGCCTCGGAGAGCGCCGACGCCGCCCGCACCGGCCTGATGCAGCTGCTCGCCATCGACGAGCTGCAGGCCAACGCCATCCTCGAGATGCAGCTGCGCCGCCTGGCCGCCCTGGAGAGCGCCCGCATCCTCAGCGAGCACGACGAGCTCCAGGCCAAGATCAACGAGTACAACGCGATCCTCGCCTCGCCCTCCCGGCAGCGCGAGATCGTCTCCGAGGAGCTCACCGCGATCGTCGAGAAGTACGGCGACGAGCGGCGCTCCACCCTGATCCCCTCCGACGGCGACCTCTCCATCGAGGACCTCATCGCCGAGGAGGACATCGTGGTCACCATCACCCGCGGCGGCTACGTCAAGCGCACCCGCTCCGACCTCTACCGCTCGCAGAAGCGCGGCGGCAAGGGCGTGCGCGGCGCGCAGCTGAAGCAGGACGATATCGTCGACCACTTCTTCGTGACCACCACCCATAACTGGATCCTGTTCTTCACCAACAAGGGCCGGGTCTACCGCGCCAAGGGCTACGAGCTCCCCGACGCGGGCCGCGACGCCCGCGGCCAGCACGTCGCCAACCTGCTGGCCTTCCAGCCGGAGGAGCACATCACCCAGGTGATGGCCGTGCGCACCTACGAGGACAAGCCGTACCTGGTCCTCGCCACCCGGGGCGGCCTGGTCAAGAAGTCCCTGCTCAAGGACTACGACTCCCCGCGCTCCGGCGGCCTGATCGCGATCAACCTCCGCCAGGACGAGGAGGGCCGGGACGACGAGCTGATCGGCGCCGAGCTGGTCTCCGCCGACGACGACCTGCTGCTGATCTCCAGGAAGGCCCAGTCGATCCGCTTCAAGGCCACCGACGAGGCGCTGCGCCCGATGAGCCGGGCCACCTCCGGGGTGAAGGGCATGGCCTTCCGCGAGGACGACGAACTGCTCTCGATGAACGTGGTGCGGCCCGGCACCTACGTCTTCACCGCCACCGACGGCGGGTACGCGAAGCGGACCTCGGTTGACGAGTACCGTGTCCAGGGGCGCGGTGGTTTCGGTATCAAGGCGGCGAAGATCGTCGAGGGCCGGGGCTCGCTGGTCGGCGCCCTGGTGGTCGAGGAGAGCGACGAGATCATGGCCATCACGCTGTCCGGCGGCGTGATCCGGACCAGGGTTTCCGAAGTGCGTGAAACCGGACGTGACACCATGGGCGTCCAACTGATCAACCTCGGAAAGCGCGACGCGGTGGTGGGCATGGCCCGCAACGCGGAGGCCGACGAGGAGGAGGGCGCGGAGGACGCCGTCGACGAGACGGGGTCCGCGGCCCCCGCCGAGCAGGACGCGGACGGCACGCCCGAACAGGGCTGACGCCCGGACGCGTACTGCGGTGCCCGCCCCGCCTCCCCGGCGGAGCGGGCACCGCGGGTTGAACCGCGGGCCATCGGGGCACGCGGTGCAGGAGCACAAAACGGACCAGGACGGTGTGCCACCGCCCTGGCGGACGGTTCGGGAGGACCACGGTGAGCGGAGCCACGGGTGCTGGAGGTGCCACGGGCGGCCTGGCGGGCGGGCCGGGCGGAACCGCCCAGCAGCCCTACGGGGGCCAGACCCCGCCCCCGCCGAGCACCCCGCCCGCGGGCGGCTTCTCCCAGCCCACCACGTACGCCAAGGGCCAGCCCACCCCGCCGCGCGGCACCCGCGTCCCCGGCGGCCCCGGCGGCCAGCCCCGCCGCCCCGGCCCGCCGCCCTCCGGCGGCGGCACCGGCCGCACCCGCAAGGCCCGGCTGCGGGTCACCAAGGCCGACCCGTGGTCGGTGATGAAGGTCAGCTTCCTGCTCTCGCTGGCCCTCGGTGTGATCATCATCGTGGCCGCCGCGGTGCTCTGGATGACCCTCGACGGCCTCGGCGTCTTCTCCTCGCTGAGCGGCACCCTGAAGGACGTCACCGGCAGCGGCAGCGACAGCTCCGGCGCCTTCGACCTGATGGACTACATCGGGTTCGGCAAGGTGATGCTCTTCACCACCCTGATCGCCCTGGTCGACATCGTCCTGATGACCGCCCTGGCCACCCTCGCCGCCTTCATCTACAACTCGGCGGCGGGCTTCACCGGGGGCATCGAGCTGACCCTCGCCGAAGAGGACTGACCCCGCGTCGGATCCGCGTCGCACCGCTGGAATTCCCCGGGCCCCGGAGGCCGTTGACGTCCCCGGGGCCCTTCGTCGTTCCCGGGCAATCGGGTGACGGCCCGGCGCGCCGGGGTTTGCGCCGCGGGCCACCGTGCACAGATGGAAGAACGGGAACGGTCCAGCGGGCCGCCCGGCCGCTTCCGGCGGTCACCGGGCGTCCCGGCGGGTACGACTGGTCGGAGGGTCCGTCATGGGGCAGCACGCACAGCAACTGGTCGGCGCGGTGGAGGACCTGCTCGGCCGTCCGGTCCCCCTGCGGGTGCGCGCCTGGGACGGCTCCCAGGCCGGCCCGGCCGGCGCCCCCACCGTCGTCCTGCGCAACCGCCGCGCGCTGCGCCGCCTGCTCTGGGCCCCCGGCGAACTCGGCCTGGCCCGCGCCTACGTCTCCGGCGACCTCGAACTCGCCCCCGACACCGACCTGTACGAGGTGCTGGCCGCCGTCACCGCCTTCGCCGAGGACCCGGCCGCCCTCCGGCCGCGGATCGGCCCCCGCGACTACCTGGGCGCCCCCGGCCGCCGCCTGCTCACCACCGCCCTGCGGCTCGGCGCCGTCGGCCCGAACCCCGCTCCCCCGGTCGAGGAGGTCCGCCACCGCCGCGGCCGGGTCCACAGCCGCCGTCGCGACCGCGCCGCGATCAGCCACCACTACGACGTCGGCAACGACTTCTACCGGCTCGTCCTCGGCCCCAGCATGGTCTACTCCTGCGCCTACTGGGAGCCCGCCGCCAAGAGCCTGGAGGACGCCCAGGCCGCCAAGCTCGACCTGATCTGCCGCAAGCTCGGCCTGCGTCCCGGCATGCGCCTGCTGGACGTCGGCTGCGGCTGGGGCTCCCTGGTCCTGCACGCCGCCCGCCACTACGGCGTCCACGCGGTCGGCGTCTCCATCTCCACCGAGCAGGTCGCCCTGGCCCGGCAGCGGGTCGCCGAGGCGGGCCTCGCCGACCGGATCGAGATCCGGCTCCAGGACTACCGCGAGGTCCCCGACAGCCCCTTCGACGCCGTCTCCAGCGTCGGCATGGCCGAGCACGTCGGCTCCGCCCAGTACCTGGTCTACGCCCGCCACCTGTACGAGCTGCTCGCCCCCGGCGGCCGCCTGCTCAACCACCAGATCGCCCGCCGCCCGCTGCCCCCCGGCGAGGAGTACCGGCTCTCCCCCTTCATCGACCGGTACGTCTTCCCCGACGGCGAGCTCTCCCCCGTCGGCACCACGGTCTCCCGGCTGGAGGAGGCCGGCTTCGAGGTCCGCGACGTCGAGGCGCTGCGCGAGCACTACGGCCGCACCCTGCGCGAGTGGGTCGCCAACCTGGAGGCGCACTGGCCCGAGGCCGTCGCCCTGGTCGGCCGCGGCCGGGCCCGGGTCTGGCGCCTGTACATGGCCGCCTCCGCCGTCTCCTTCGAGCAGAACCACATCGGCATCAACCAGGTCCTCGCCGTCCGCCCCACCCCCGCGGGCGCCTCCGGCCTCCCCCCGACCCGCCCGCAGTGGCTCGCCGAGGCCGCCGAGGTCGCTGAGCAGCACCGCGAGCAGGGCCGTCCGGAGGGGGCCCGGGATATGGATTTGGGAGATCGGCCGTCGGTCCGCTAATCTTTCAGTGCGGCAAGGGCCTATAGCTCAGACGGTTAGAGCGCTTCCCTGATAAGGAAGAGGCCACAGGTTCAAGTCCTGTTAGGCCCACCGGCGCGAAGGCCCCGATCACCTGGTGATTGGGGCCTTCGACGTGTTGCCCGTAACCCGCCGCCCGGTGGCTCGTTGAGCCCGGTGCGCAGAGGCAACACAGGGTGAGCTGACTCGAAACTGATGTGAAGTCGGGGATAGCCGGGCGACAGAACCGGCCATTGGGTGACGTGGGACGTAGCGCGACCTCTGCTCCGGCCGGCGGATGATCCGGCCCCGCCCGCCCCGGGCGACAGGGCGGTTCCCACGTCATGTCTTCGTTCACCCTGTGAGGCAACTCCCATGTCCATGGAAGCCGCGCTGCTCGAATCCAGGACGCTCCGAAGCGGCCTGTGCGAGCGCACCGAAGTCCTCGACGAGGTCAAGGCCCTCGTCCTGCTGCCCGACAGGCTGTACGTCACCACGCGGATGGTGGCGGACTACTTCGAGGTCCACGAGGACGCGATCTACAGCCTGCTCCGTCGCCACCGGCAGGAGCTGGAGAGCAACGGGTTCACCGTCCTCAGGCCTGTGGATAACCCCGAGAACCAGACGGTCAAAACGAACGGCTGGCAGGTCAGCGACCCGCAGGGGGGTGACCGGCGGTCCGACGAGGGCAAGCGACCGGTGCACCCTGTGGATAACCCCGAGAACCAGACCTTCAAAACGAAGGTCTGGCAGGTCAGCGGTACCGGAGGAGGTGACGGAACCCCCAGCGGCCCCACCTCGCCTGTGGAAAACCCCTACGGCCGCCCGCAGGGCGGTGGCAACGGCGTGGCGCTCTACTCGCGGCGGGCCGTGCTGAACGTGGCGATGCTGCTGCGCGACAGCGAGGTGGCCCGGCGGGTGCGCGCCCGGCTGCTGGACGCGGTGGAGGCGGCGGCGCGGCCGGTGGTGGAGCCGCCGGTGGTGCACGCGTTCCGGGCGCGGCCGTGGCGGCGGTGGAGCGAGCTGCGGTGGGACGAGCACGAGGCGGGCCGGCGGGACCCGTCGGTGGCGGCCTGGCGGCGGCGGATCGACGGGCTGGAGCCGTTCGGGTCGTACCTGCCGGGGGAGGACGAGCCGGTGGTCCCGCCGTACGCGGAGGGGCCGGAGTACGCGTTCACGCTGGAGGACCTGCCGACGGTGGTCGGGGGCCTGGTGGTGTCGGCCGGGTCGATCGAGCGGCGGCTGGAGGCCCAGGGGGTGGTGATCACCGCGATCGGTGAGCGGGTCGCCCGGCAGGAGGCGCGGAACGACGTCGTGGACGCCCGGTTGGACGGCCTGGCCGAGGACGTCCGGACGATCCGGCGCGACCTGGCCCGGTTGCGGCGGCGCCGGGGGTAGCCGGTAGCGGTCGGTCGTGTGCGCGGGCGCGTCGTCGGGCGGGAACGGCGGCGCGCCCGGGTGCGTTGTCGCGGGCGTGGGAGTGTTCTGGGCGATGAGCCTGCCGGGCCTGGTCTGCGCGCTGGTGGTGCTGGCCTTCGTGGACCAGGTCGCGCTGCGGGCCAGCCGCAGCCGGTGGGTGCCCTGGCGCGGGTCGGGCCGGGAGGGACAGGTCTCGGCGACCGGGTTCGAGCAGCTGCACGCCCAGTTCGCGGCCGGGAAGCAGGCCGAACTGGAGCAGCGGAAGACCACCCTGATGCTCCGGGACGAGGAGGGCGAGGGTGCCCCGCCGCGTTCGACGGTCGACCTGGACGGCGGGGTGGCGGTGATCCGTCCGGCGGGCCCGCGGTCCGAAGATCGCACTGATGGTGGGGTGTCAAAGCCGGTGGCGGATCGGTCGGTTGACGGTGGCGGGGGCCGCTCTTGAACCGGTTACCGGTGTGTATCATCGGCCCCAGGGCGGTCTGCAC
The DNA here is from genome assembly GCF_042894345.1 of Kitasatospora sp. NPDC001540. Taxonomy (NCBI): domain Bacteria; kingdom Bacillati; phylum Actinomycetota; class Actinomycetes; order Kitasatosporales; family Streptomycetaceae; genus Kitasatospora; species Kitasatospora sp. NPDC001540. The sequence continues at coordinate 187,400 of NZ_JBIAVO010000003.1, read as the reverse complement.
CCTGACCGCTGGTTCGTGCTCCCCCATCCAAGCAAGCAAGAAGGACGAGGTCCCGCGGTGAAGAAGCTCCTCCTGGTCGCCCTGGTCGCCCTCGGCGGCTTCTTTGTCTACCGTCAGGTCCAGGCGGACCGCGCCGAGCAGGACCTGTGGACCGAGGCCACCGACCCGGTCCCCGCCGGCCGCTGAGCGCCGACTGACGAAGTCCTCTCGGGCCGGCCCGCGGAGTAAGGGCCGCGGCCGGTCCGAAACCCGCGTGGGCCCCTGCCCGGGAGCGGGTAGGCTATCCCCCGTTGCTCGGGGCCTTAGCTCAGTTGGTAGAGCGCTGTCTTTGCATGGCAGATGTCAGGGGTTCGACTCCCCTAGGCTCCACAGTCGCCGAACGGCCCCCGACCTGGGAACAGGTCGGGGGCCGTTCGCGTGCCCGTGGCCGGTCGGCCCGGACGCGGGACGGTCCCCGCCGCCGGGGGAGGCCCGGGGGCGGGGACCGCTGGGGTGTTCGCGCGGGTTCGGGTGCGCTCAGTGCGGCTTGCGCGGGTCGTGCGGCTTGGGACGGTCGTCCTCGTCGGTGGCGGCGGCGGGCTCGGCCTCGGACTTCGGGCCGTCGGCCGGGTCGGCCTCCTCGTGCGGGACGGAGCCGTTGACCACGGTGCCGCCGACCGAGCGGCCCGCGGCACTGTCCGGAACGGTCACGGAGGACGCGGGGGAGGGGGCGGGGGTGGCGGACGAGGCCCCGGCCGGGGTGCCGTTCGGCGGGGTGACCGGAGCCGGGGGTTCGGTCAGCCACTCGGGGTTGTTCTGCTTGCGGTACCACTGCCAGGCCAGCACGCCGGTGCCGATGGCCAGCGTCCCGGCCACCGCGAGGCCGGTGGCCCAGCCGTTGCGGTGCTGCTTCTTGGCGTTCTTCGCGGCCAGCGCGCTGATCTCGGCGGCGCTGACGTTGCCGTGCAGCGCGGTGACCGCCGCGGCGCCGCGGGTCTGCGCCTCCTGGGCGATCGGCGTGACGCTCTCCTTGGCGGCCTGGAAGGTCTCGGCGACCTTGGGCACCACGGTGGCCTTGGCGTGTCCGGCGGCCTGCCCGGCCGACAGCTTGGCGGCGAGCGCCGCCTCCTGGGCCCGGTGGACGGCGCGGAGCGCGGCCTTCTGGGTCTCCGGGGGGAGGCTGGTGAAGGCCTGCTCCAGGTGCGGGGCGAGGTGCTTGACGTACTGCACCCGGGCGACGGCCGCGGCGTGTCCCGCCCCGGCCTTGGCCTGCGCCCCGGCGGCCGCGGCCTTCGGGGCGAGCGCTTCCAGCTTGGGGCCCAGCACCTGCTTGGCCTCCTCCGCGTAGTGCAGGGCGGTCTCCTTGGCGGAGGCGGCGTAGGGCGCGACGGCGTCCTTCGCCCGTCCGGCGGTCTCGCGCGCGGTGTCCGTACGGCTCACGGGCTTCTCCTTCTCGGCGGGTGTCCGGCGTTGTCCGGTCTGCACCTTTCCACCTGATAGGAGATCATGCATCCAGACCGGCCGCCGGGCACCTTCGGCTGAGCCGTCCGCGAGCCACGTGGGATGATTCCTCGGATAGTCATACGAAGATTTTGAGGAAGGTGCTGTCGTGGCCGAGGAACTCACCGCCACCCTGAAGACCAACCACGGTGACATCGTGGTCCGGCTCTTCCCGAACCACGCTCCGAAGACCGTGGCCAACTTCGTCGAGCTGGCCGAGGGCACCCGCGAGTGGAAGAACCCGGAGACCGGCGAGCTGGCCGCCAAGCCGCTGTACGACGGCACGGTCTTCCACCGGGTCATCGAGGGCTTCATGATCCAGGGCGGCGACCCGCTGGGCAACGGCACCGGCGGCCCGGGCTACAAGTTCGCCGACGAGTTCCACCCGGACCTCGCCTTCACCAAGCCGTACCTGCTGGCGATGGCCAACGCGGGCCCGGGCACCAACGGCTCGCAGTTCTTCATCACGGTCGCCCCGACCACCTGGCTGACCCGCAAGCACACCATCTTCGGCGAGGTCGTGGACGCGGACAGCCAGAAGGTCGTGGACGCGATCGCCACCACCCCCACCACCAAGCCGTACGACCGCCCGGTCCAGGACGTGGTGATCCAGCAGGTCGTCATCTCGCGCGGCTGACGCGACCGTCGCGCCAGGCCGCCCCGCGCGGGCGGCGCGCAGTAGCCTGGGCGGTCCCGGCGGTGCCCCGTTCTCGGCGGTGGCGGCGCCGGGACCGGCTTCGTTGAGGGAGGAACAGCGGCGATGCATCCGGAGGAGCCCGGGCGACCGACGCCGGCGGACGGACGGGACGCGGGGAGCGGGCTGCCCGGCTGCTACCGCCACCCCGAGCGGGAGACCGGGGTGGGCTGCACCAGGTGCGGGCGCCCGGTTTGCCCGGAGTGCATGGTGCCCGCCTCGGTGGGCTTCCAGTGCCCGGACTGCGTCCACGGCGACGCCGCCCGCGAGGAGCGGGCCCGGCAGCAGCCCCGGACCTCGGCGGGGGCGCTGCTGGCGCTCGGCGACGGGGCGCTGGTCACCAAGGTGCTGATCGGGATCAACCTCGCGGTGTTCCTGCTCACGGAGTACCTGGCGCCCGCGCTCATCGACGACCTCGCGCTCCGCAGCATCGCTCCGCTACCCGGTCTGCGGGCGGGCGTGGCGGAGGGGCCGGAGCAGTGGTACCGGTTGGTGACCGCGATGTTCGTGCACGCCGGGCTGCTGCACATCGCGACGAACATGTTCTCGCTCTGGGTGCTCGGACCGCAGTTGGAGCGGGTGCTCGGCAGACTGCGCTTCCTGACCCTGTACCTGGTGTCTGGGCTGGCGGGCAACGCGTTCGCCTACCTGCTGGCCCCGTCGGACCGCTGGCTGAACTCGGTCGGCGCCTCCGGTGCGATCTTCGGCCTGCTGGGCGCCACCGCCGTACTGTTCAAGGTGACCAGGACGCCGATGCAGCCGGTGATCGCGCTGCTGGTGGTGAACCTGGTGATCAGCTTCGCGCCGGGCACAAACATCGACTGGCGGGCCCACCTCGGCGGGCTGGTCGCCGGTGCCGCCATCGGGGCCGGGATGTTCTACGCCCCGCCGAAGCGCCGGAACCTGGTGCAGGGGTTGGCGGTGGCCGGGGGGTTGGCGGTGGTTCTGCTGATGCTGCTGGTCGGTACGGCGCGGCTGCCCGGGTGAGGTTGTGCACAGCCGGTGGGCGCCGGGGTGCGCCCGCCGATTGGATTTCCCGGCTCTACGCGCGTTATGCTGCCGCGTTGCGAGTTATCCACAGGCTGGGCGGAGTTTTCCCCAGTGTGGACAACCCTGTGGATAAACGTTCGGACGCTCCGTCACGGCCCGCGCCCGGGCAGCCCGCGCACCGCCCCGGCGCGGTGGCCGGAGCGGTGGGGACGGAGCGGGCGGATCAGGCCGGGTCCCGCCGGGCGGGCGGGCGCGGCGTCACTTCCACTGCGTGGAGACGCCGAAGCCCGCCGCGATGAAGCCGAAGCCGACCAGGATGTTCCAGTTGCCCCAGCCGCCGACCGGCCAGTCGCCGCTGGTCACGTAGTAGGTGACGATCCAGACCAGGCCGACCAGGAAGAACACCAGCATCAGTGGTGCCACCCAGCTTCGGCCGGAACTGATCTTCACGGCCGTCGCGGAGCTCGGGGGCGGCGTGTAGTCGGCCTTCTTGCGGAGTCGAGACTTCGGCACGAGGGGTTCTCCTGTCGATGCGCTGTGACCGCGCGGGTGGGTCAGCGTGGGCGGGCGGCAAATGGCGGGCCGGTCCGTACGGTTGGTCGTCCGCACATGCCACCGGCGTCCGTTAGCGTAGTGGCTCGCCGGGTCGTAAGGAGATAAGGGTACGGTGCCTGATTCCACGATTTCTTCGCCGTCCCCGACTCCGCGCCCCCGTCGCGGGCGAATTGTCGGACGTGCCCTGACCTGCACCGTCTTCGCCCTCGCCGGGCTGCTCTTCTACGTCAGCGCGCAGACCGCGCACGGCACCGACCTGCGCACCGACAACTCGCTGCTCAAGCTCAGCGACGTCATACAGCAGCGCTCCACCCAGAACCAGCAGCTCTCCGAGCAGGTCTCCGCGGACCGGGACCGGGCCGACCGGCTGGCCCGGCAGCAGGGGCAGAGCCCGGACGACGCGGCGAAGCTGGCCGAACTGCAGCAGGCCGCGGGGCTGGAGGCGCTGCGCGGGCCCGGGCTGACCGTCACCCTGGACGACGCCCCGCCGAACGCCACCGCCCGGATCCCCGGCGTCCCCGAGCCCGACGTCAACGACCTGGTGATCCACCAGCAGGACATCCAGGCCGTGGTGAACGCCCTGTGGCGGGGCGGCGCCGAGGGGATCCAGGTGATGGACCAGCGGCTGATCTCCACCAGCGCGGTGCGCTGCGTCGGCAACACCCTGCTGCTGCAGGGCCGGGTCTACTCGCCGCCGTACGTGATCCGCGCGGTCGGCCGGAGCGAGGCGCTGCGCTCCGCGGTGGACGCCGACCCGACGATCCGCAACTACCTGGGCTACGTGGCCGCCTACGGGCTGGGCTGGAAGGTCCAGGAGAGCGGCGAGTTGACCCTGCCCGGCTACACCGGCTCCGCCGACCTGCGGGCCGCCTCCGCGCCCTGAGTCCGTCCGCCGCCCTCTCCGCCCGGGCCGCGGGCGGCCCGGTTGCCCGGATACCCTCCTGGGCCGGGCGGTCGGGCGTCTACGCTTGTGCAGACCGAAACACCGAGGAGCACCATGTACGGCTGGATCTGGCGGCATCTCCCGGGCCCCGCGCCGGTGCGCGCGCTGATCGCCCTGCTGCTCGTCCTCGGGGTGGTCTACGTCCTGTTCCAGTACGTCTTCCCGTGGGCCGAGCCGCTGCTCCCCTTCGGGAACGTGACGGTGGACCAGGGCAACGGCGGCTGATCCCGGCGCCGTTGCGAGCCAGTCCGTCCCCCGACGCACCCGTACCCCAGGAGTAGCGATGACCTCCGTCGGCAGAGCGCCCCGGATCCTCGTGGTCGACAACTACGACAGCTTCGTCTTCAACATCGTCCAGTACCTGTACCAGCTGGGTGCGGTCTGCGAGGTGGTCCGCAACGACGAGCTGACCGTGGCCGACGCCCGGCCGCGGGCGGGCGAGGAGGGCTACGACGGGGTGCTGCTCTCGCCCGGGCCCGGCACGCCCGAGGAGGCGGGGGTGTGCGTGGAGATGGTGAACCACTGCGCGCGGACCGGGCTGCCGCTGTTCGGGGTGTGCCTGGGGCTGCAGTCGATCGCGGTGGCGTACGGCGCGGTGGTCGGGCGGGCGCCCGAGCTGCTGCACGGCAAGACCTCGCCGGTGCTGCACGAGGACGGCGGCGTGTTCGCCGGCCTGCCCTCGCCGCTGACCGCGACCCGCTACCACTCGCTGGCGGTCGACCCGGACACCGTGCCCGCCGAGCTGGTGGTGACCTCGCGCACCGACAGCGGCGTGATCATGGGGCTGCGGCACCGCGAACTCCCGGTCGAGGGCGTCCAGTTCCACCCGGAGTCGGTGCTCACCGAGGGCGGCCACCGGATGCTGGCCAACTGGCTCGCCGAGTGTGGCTTCCCGGAGGCGGTGGGCCGCTCGGCCGGCCTCGCCCCGGTCATCGGCCGGAGCTGACGGGTGACCGCCGTGCGCCCGGAGGGGGGCGTCCCGGAGGAGCTGGGGGAGCCGGAGGAGTGGGGCGTCTACGAGGCCCCGGCCGAGCGGACCCTGAAGTTGCGGCTGTCCGACACCGCGGGCGCCGGGGCGGTGCCCGGGCCGTCCGGGCCGCCCCGGGCGGGCGGGCGGGCGGACCGCCGCCGGGGCGCGGGCACCGGCCGCCGCCGGGCCACCGGCAAGCGCACCGGGCCGCGGCCGCCGCGCCCCAAGGAGCGCAAGCGGGTGGTGCTGGCCCGGCTGCTGGGGGAGCTGTTCATCACCCTCGGCGCGGTGATGCTGCTGTTCGTCTCGTACCAGCTGTGGTGGACCAACGTGATGGCCGACCGGGACGCGGGCGCCGCCAGCGACAAGCTGGAGCAGCAGTGGGCGCAGCAGCCCGTGGCGCCGTCCGGCGGGGCGACCCCGGCCCCGCCGGGCACGTTCGAGCCCGGGCAGGGCTTCGCCATCATCCACATCCCGAAGCTGGGCCTGGACTACCCGATCGCCGAGGGCACCGACAAGCAGAAGGTGCTCGACCACGGCCTGGTGGGCCACTACGCGGGCACCGCGATGCCGTCCGACCCGGACGGCAACTTCGCGGTCGCCGCGCACCGCACCACGCACGGGCAGCCGTTCCGGAAGATCGGCCAGCTGGTGCCGGGGGACAAGGTCGTGGTGGAGACCGCGACCTCCTACTACACGTACGAGGTGGCGGGCGGCATCCCGGAGACCCCGCCGAGCAACGTGACGGTGCTGCAGAAGGTCCCGAAGGGTTCGCCGTTCACCGCGCCGGGCCGCTACCTGACCATGACGACATGCACGCCGGAGTTCAGTGCCCGGGGAAGGCTGATCGTCTTTGGCAAGATGGTCGAGGAACGGCCGAGGAGCCAGGGGCAGCCGGAGGCGCTGACCGGGCAACACTGAGCAGCGAGGCACGGCACCATGGGCACAGCCATTCGGGGCGGGCGGCGCGGACGGCTGGGGACGGCCCTGGGGCTGCTGGGGGAGCTGCTGATCACCCTGGGGCTGGTGCTGGCCCTGTTCGTCGGGTACTCGCTGTGGTGGACGGACGTGGTGGCCGACCGGGCCGCCGGGCGGGCGGGGGACCGGCTGCGGCAGACCTGGTCCGCCCCGGCGGCGCCCCCGGGGGACACCACCGCCGCCGCCCCGGTGCCGCGGTACGCGGCGGGCGACGGGGTGGGCTTCCTGCACGTCCCGGCCTTCGGCCGGGACGACCAGACGCTGATCCGGATGGGCACCACCGCGGAGGTGCTCGACGAGGGCGTGGCGGGCGTGTACGAGGAGCCCTACCGCTCGGCGATGCCCTGGGACGCGGAGGGCAACTTCGCGCTGGCGGCGCACCGGGACGGGCACGGCGCGAAGTTCCACGACCTGGACAAGCTGGCGGTGGGCGACCCGGTGGTGGTGGAGACCAAGGACGCCTGGTACGTCTACCGGGTCGCCGGGACGCTGCCGCAGACCTCCAAGTACGACGTGGGCGTGGTGGCGCCCGTCCCCGAGGGCTCGCCGTTCACCGGCCCGGGCCGCTACCTGACGCTGACCACCTGCACGCCGGTCTACACCTCCCGCTACCGGATGGCGGTCTGGGCGCAGCTCGTCCGGGCCGACCCGGTCGACGCGAAGCGCACCCCGCCGCCCGAACTGCGCTGACCGGGCGTCAGGACGGCCGAGGGGCCGCACCGTCCACTGCGGACGGTGCGGCCCCTCGGTGTCGCTGCTGCCGGTGCGGCGTCAGTTGTTGCCGCCGGGCGGGGAGGACTTGTCGCCCGCCTTGGTCCACAGCTTGATCGTGGTGCCGGGGGCGACCGGGGTGCCGGACGGCGGGTCGCTGGCGATCACGATCGCGTTCTCGTCCTGCGGTCCGCCGGCCTGCACCTGCGGGATCAGGTTGTTCCTCTGCAGGTCGGTGAAGACCTGCTTGTAGGTGCGCCCGGAGGTGATCGGTACGGACACCTTCTCGGCCAGCTGGCCGATGGTGAGGGTGATCGCGGTGCCCTGCTTGGCCTGGGTGTTCTTCAGGCTCTGGTCGAGGACCTGGCCGGCCTGGGTGGGGTCGGTGACGGTCCGGTTGGTCGGCGTGACGGTGAAGCCCGCGGTGGTGAGGATCTGGGTGGCCTCGTCCTGGGCCTTGCCGATCACGTTCGGCACGGCGACCTTCTGCTGGCCGGAGGAGACCGTCAGGGTGATCGTGGCGCCCGGGGCGGCCTTGCCCTTGACGTCCTGCGACACGACCTTGTCCTGGTCGACCTTGTCGTCGTTGGCGTAGGTGACCTTGACGTCGAAGCCCTTGTCCTTGAGCGTCTTGGTCGCGGCGTCCTTGGCCTGGCCGGAGACGTCCGGGACGTCGACCTGGGCCGCGGCGGCGGCCAGGTGCACGGTGATCGTGCCGTCCGCGGCCATCGTGCCGCCGACGGCCGGCTCCTGGGTGCAGACCTGGTCCTTCTGGACCCTGGTGTCCGGGCAGGTGGCGGCCGGGGCCCCGGCGACCACCTTGAGGGTGGCGCTCTGCGCCTTCGCCGCGTTCTCGGCGTCGGCCAGCGAGAGCGCGGACAGGTTCGGGACGGTGGTCTTCCCGGCGTTGCTGCCGCCGCTCTTCACCATCGACTGCACCACGAAGAACGCGCCGACCAGGACCAGCACCGCGGCGACGGCGAGCACGATCCAGGAGGTGTTGCTCTTCTTCGGCTGCTCCTCGCGCCGACGGCTGCCGCGGCCCTCGTAGCCGTTGTCGTAGCCGTCCCCGCCGTTGCCGCCGTAGCCGTTGTCCTGGTAGCCGCCGTACGGGGCGGGCTGCTGGTTGCCGACCGGCGGCAGCATGGTGGTCGGGCCGCCCTGCTGGGGCAGCACGTTGGTCTGGCCGTACGGGTCGTACTGGTTGCCGCCCTGGTCGTAGCCGTACCCGGCGGCGCCCATGCCGTAGGCCGCCTGCTGGGCGGCGTTGACCGGCAGGCCGTCGAGGAAGCGCTCGATGTCGTCGCGCATCTCGTCGGCGGACTGGTAGCGGTAGTCCCGCTCCTTGGCGAGCGCCTTGAGCACGATCGCGTCGATCTCGGGGCGCACCTCGGGGTCGTACGAGGACGGCGGCGCGGGCTCCTCGCGGACGTGCTGGTAGGCCACCGCGACCGGCGAGTCGCCGACGAACGGCGGCCGGACGGTGAGCAGTTCGTACAGCAGGCAGCCGGTGGAGTACAGGTCGGAGCGGGCGTCGACGGTCTCGCCCTTGGCCTGCTCGGGGGAGAGGTACTGGGCGGTGCCGATGACCGCGGAGGTCTGGGTCATCGTCATGCCGGCGTCGCCCATGGCGCGGGCGATGCCGAAGTCCATCACCTTGACGTTGCCCTGCCGGGTCAGCATCACGTTGGCGGGCTTGATGTCGCGGTGCACGATGCCGGCCCGGTGCGAGTACTCCAGCGCCTGCAGGATGCCGATGGTCATCTCCAGCGCCCGCTCGGGCAGCAGCCGCCGCCCGGTGTGCAGCAGCTCGCGCAGGGTGGAGCCCTCGACGTACTCCATCACGATGTACGGGATGGAGATCCCGTCGATGTAGTCCTCGCCGGTGTCGTAGACCGCGACGATGGCCGGGTGGTTGAGCGAGGCCGCGGACTGCGCCTCGCGGCGGAACCGGGCCTGGAAGGACGGGTCGCGGGCCATGTCGGTGCGGAGGGTCTTCACGGCGACGGTGCGTCCGAGCCGGGTGTCGTGGCCGAGGTACACCTCGGCCATGCCACCGCGTCCGAGGACGCCGCCGAGCTCGTACCTGCCGCCTAGGCGACGAGGCTCTTCCATATCTCCGACCCTCTCCCCCACCGGTCGGTGAGGATGTGACGTAGGTGTCCCCGCACGCACTCTTCGGACGCGTCGCCCGCCGCCGCGGTTTCACGGTCGAGGCCACGATCTCCGGCCGCGGGTACACCCGCTGCTGGCGGATACGCTACCGGGCGAACCTGAGCGGACCCGAGCAGACCGTCAGCTGAGACCAGACCGGTACCGACCCATTGTGACAATTCCGGCCGCCGAGCGAGCCCCGGCGGCCGGAATGTGACGCATGCGACCGGCCCTACTTGCCCAGCGCCGCCTGCATCATCGTCTTGGCGATCGGCGCGGCCAGCGAACCGCCGGTGATCTCGGAGCTCTGCGCGGCGCCGTCCTCGACCACCACCGCGACCGCGACCTGCTTGCCGGAGGAGTCCTTGGCGTAGGAGACGAACCAGGCGAACGGCTTGCCCGCGTTGTCCTGGCCGTGCTGCGCGGTGCCGGTCTTGCCGCCGACCGTCACGCCCGGGATGTTCGCCCGCTTGCCGGTGCCGTCCTTCACCACCGCTTCCATCATCTGCTGCAGCTTCTGGGCGGTGGCGGGCGAGACGGCCTGGCTCATCTGGTGCTCGGAGTGGGTGGAGATGGCGTGGCCGGGCGCGCCCTCCTGGGCGACCAGGTACGGCTGCATCAGCGAGCCGTTGTTGGCGATGGCCGCGGCCACCATGGCCATCTGCAGCGGGGTGGCCCGGGTGTCGTGCTGGCCGATGGCGTCCATCGCGGTGCCGTCGGGGGAGGAGCCGCTGGGGTAGTAGCTGGCGGCGGCCCGGATCGGGACGTCCACCTTGTCGTCGTTGAAGCCGAACTTCTCGGCCTGCGCGCGCAGCGCGTCCCGGCCGAGCTCGGCGCCCAACTTGCCGAACACCGTGTTGCAGGAGATGGCCAGCGCCGAGGTCAGGGTGGCGTTCTCGCAGTCCTCGTCCGGGCTGTCGTTGACCAGCGGGGTGCTGGTGCCGGGCAGGATGTACGTCTCCGGGGTCTCGGTGGCGTCCCCCGGGTTCTTGTACTTGCCGGTCTCGAACGCGGTGGCGGCGGTGACCAGCTTGAAGGTCGAGCCGGGCGGGTAGGTCTGGCGCAGCGCCCGGTTCAGCATCGGCTGGTTCGGGTCGGCCTGCAGCGCCGTCCAGGCCGCCGAGTCGGCGTCGCTGCCGCCCGCGAAGGTGCCCGGGTCGTAGGACGGGGTGGAGACCAGCGCCAGGATCGCCCCGGTGCGGGGGTCGATCGCCACCGCGGCGCCCTTCCGGTTGCCCAGGCCCTCGAAGCCGGCCTTCTGCACCTTCGGGTCGATGGTGGTGACCACGTCGCCGCCCTGCTTGGGCTTGCCGGTCAGCATGTCCAGGGTGTTGCGGAAGAACAGCCGGGAGTCGGTGCCGGAGAGCACCGGGTCCTCCAGCTTCTCCAACTGGCTGGAGTCGAAGATCTGCGAGGAGTAGCCGGTGACCGGGGCGTACATCGGTCCGTCGATCCAGGCGCGCTTGTACTTGTAGCGCAGGCCGTTGACGAAGTCGGACTTGGTGACCGGCTGGCCGCCGACGATGATGTTGCCGCGCGGGGCGGCGTACCGGTCGTACTTCGTCCGTTCGTTGTGCTTGTTGTTCGCCCAGGCCGAGGCCTGCACGCCCTGCACCCAGTTCACCCGGACCATCAGCGCCAGGATCAGCACCAGGCAGAAGATCGACACCCGGCGGATCGGCTTGTTCACGAGGACGCTCCCCTGCTCTGGCCCGGCGCGCCGTACCCGGGCGGCCCGAACCGGTCGGGACCGGCGGGCTCCGGGATGGCCGGGGCGGGTTCGGCGGCCGGTTCGGCGGCCGGGCGGCGGGCGGTGTCGCTGATCTTCATCAGGACGGCGATCAGCGCCCAGTTGGCGACCACCGAGGAACCGCCCTGGGCCAGGAACGGCATCGTCATGCCGGTCAGCGGGATCAGGCCGGTGACGCCGCCCGCGACCACGAAGACCTGCAGCGCGAACGCCGAGCTCAGGCCGACCGCCAGCAGCTTGCCGAACGGGTCGCGGGCCGCCAGCGCGGTGCGCAGGCCGCGCTGCACCACCAGGCCGTAGAGCAGGAAGATCGCCATCAGGCCGGTCAGGCCCAGCTCCTCGCCGAACGAGCCGAGGATGAAGTCGCTCTTCGCCGCGAACTGGATCAGCCAGCTGCGGCCCTGTCCCAGCCCGGTGCCGACGGTGCCGCCGGAGCCCAGCGACATCAGGGTCTGGCCGATCTGCTCCGAGGACTGCTTGGGCGGGTGCGGTCCGAACGCCGCCATCGGGTCCAGCCAGGCGTTGATCCGGGTCTTGACGTGGTGCTCCTTGGTGGCCACCAGCGCGGCGCCGCCGAAGGACATCAGCAGACCGAAGACGATCCAGCTGGTCCGTTCGGTGGCGACGTAGAGCATCACCACGAACAGGCCGAAGAACAGGAAGGACGAGCCGAGGTCGGTCTCGAACACCAGGATCAGGATCGACAGCAGCCAGACCACCACGATCGGGCCGAGGTCGCGCCCGCGCGGCAGGTACAGCCCCATGAACTTGCGGCTGGCCAGCGCCAGGGCGTCCTTCTTCACCATCAGGAACCCGGCGAAGAAGACAGTCAGGATGATCTTGGCGAACTCGCCCGGCTGGATCGAGAAGGACCCGAAGCGGATCCAGATCTTCGCGCCGAAGTTCTCGTCCTGGGACGGGAAGAAGGCCGGCGCGGCCAGCAGCACCAGCGCCACCACCATCGAGATGTAGGTGTAGCGCTGCAGGATCCGGTGGTCCTTGAGCAGCCACATCACGCCGATGAACAGCGCGATGCCCAGGCCCGACCACATCAGCTGGTTGGTGGTCGCCGGGAAGTTGTTCTTCAGCAGCGGGCCGGCCTTGTCGAGCCGCCAGATCATCACCAGGCCGAGCCCGTTCAGCAGCGTCGCCAGCGGCAGCAGCAGCGGGTCGGCGTACGGGGCGAAGCGGCGCACCGCCAGGTGCGCGACGCCCGCCAGCACGCCCAGGCCCAGGCCGTACGCCAGGATGTTGGCGGGCAGCGTGCCGTCCATCGCCAGGCCCACGTTGGCGTACCCGAAGACCGGGACGGCCACCGCGAAGAGCAGCATCAGCAGCTCGGTGTTGCGCCGGTTCGGGACGGTCTCCGCGGTGCCGCCGCGTCCGGCCGCGCGGCGGCGCCCGGTGGCGGGCGTGCGTCCGCCGCTCACGTCGAAGGTGCTCATGCCTGTGTGAAACCCCCCGGGTTAGACCGTGGTCCTACTGGGCCGGGCAGGCGGCGGCGAGCTGCTGCTCCTGCTCGGTCAGCGGAGGTGCCGACGGCTGGGTGCCCTCGCCGGTGGCCGGGGCGTTCTTGGACTCTTCGACCTTCTTGCAGACCGTGGCCTGCGCGCGCAGGGTGTCGACCTGCTTGCGGGCGTCGGCCAGGCCGTCGGCCTGGATCTTCTTGGCGACCTGGTCCTGCTGGTAGGCCGGCAGGTACTTGAGCTCGACGTCGGAGAACTGCTGGTAGACCGAGCTCAGCTCGATGCCGACCAGGTTCTGGTCCAGGCCGCGGTAGACCGCGACGTGGCCGCCCTCGGCGCCGACGTAGTACTGGTCCTGGTTCCACTGCCAGGCGAAGAACCCGGCGCCGCCGAGCACCGCGAGCACCAGCACCCCGATCAGGGTCAGCTTCAGGCCGCGCTTCTTCTTCCGGCGGTCGACCGGGGCGTCCGGGTCGAACTCCTCGCCGGGCGCGCCGTAGCCCGCCTCGCCGCCGTAGCCGCCCTCGACGGGACCGAAGTCGCCCGCGGGGGCGCCGTAGCCCTCGGGCGGGCCGAAGTCGCCCGCGGGGGCGCCGTAGCCGGGCTGCTGCTCGTAGCCGCCCTCGTAGCCCTGGGCGGGCCCGAAGGCGCCCTGCGGGGCCTGCGGGGCCGGGCCGCGGCCCAGCCCGGCGGCGCGGCCGGCCGGGGTGTCCAGCAGTTGCGGGTCGTGGAAGTGGTGCGGCTGGCTGTCGGCGACCGCGCCGACCACGACCGGCGCCTCGGCGGCCTGGCCGCTGAGCGGGTCGGTGGCGCCGACGTCGATCACGTCGGCGACGATGCAGGTGATGTTGTCCGGGCCGCCGCCGCGCAGCGCCAGCTGGATCAGCTCCTGGACGGTCTGCTCGGGCGCGTAGTAGCTGCCGAGCGTCTCCTCCAGGGTCTGGTGGCTGACCGGGCCGGACAGGCCGTCGGAGCAGATCAGGTAGCGGTCGCCGGCCCGGACCTCGCGGATCGACAGGTCGGGCTCGACCTGGCCGCGGCCGTCCAGGGCGCGCATCAGCAGCGAGCGCTGCGGGTGGGTCTCGGCCTCCTCGGCGGTGATCCGGCCCTCGTCGACCAGCCGCTGCACCCAGGTGTGGTCCTGGGTGATCTGGTCGAGCCGCCCGTCGCGCAGCAGGTACGCCCGGGAGTCGCCGATGTGCACCTGGCCCATCCGCTGGCCGTCCCAGAGCAGCGCGGTCAGGGTGCAGCCCATGCCCTCGAGCTGCGGGTCCTGCTCGACCATCTGCCGCAGCCGCTCGTTGGCGGTCTGCACCGCCTCGTTGAGCAGGCTCAGCAGGTCGGCGCCGGGGTGCGGCTCGTCGAGCCGGACGATCGAGCCGAGGACCTCGGAGGAGGCGACCTCACCGGCCGCCGCCCCGCCCATGCCGTCGGCCACCGCGAGCAGCCGCGGCCCGGCGTAGCCGGAGTCCTCGTTCCCCTCGCGGATCAGGCCCTTGTGCGAGCCGGCGGCGAAGCGCAGCACGAGACTCATGCTGTCCGGGCCCTCCTTCGGGTGGAGCTGGTCCTCATGCGCTGACTACTTCCGCAGCTCGATGACGGTCCTGCCGATTCGGATCGGCACGCCGATCTGGAGCGGCATCGGCGTGGTGAGCCGCTGCCGGTCGAGATAGGTGCCGTTGGTGGAGCCTAGATCCTCCACCGTCCACTGCCCAGCCTGATCGGGGTAGATCCTGGCATGACGCGAGGACGCGTAGTCGTCGTCCAGCACGATCGTGGAGTCGTGCGCCCGGCCCAGCGTGATGGTCTGGCCCTGCAGCGCGACGGTCGTCCCGGCGAGCGAGCCCTGGACCACCACCAGGTGGGTGGGCTGGCCGCGGCGCTGCCGGGCCTGCGCCTGCTGGGCGGCGGCCGCGGGGGCGCCCTGGCCCTGCGGCGGACGGCCCGCCCCGGCCGGGGCGGGGGCGGCGGCCCGCTGGGCGGTCCGCGCCGTGCCCTTGGTGTTGAACAGGTCGCTGCGGATCACCTGCACCGCGACGATGACGAACAGCCAGAGGACGGCGAGGAAGCCCAGCCGCATGACCGTCAGGGTCAGATCAGACATACCGGCCCGCTTCTACCCTTCGACCTGTCGGTAGACGATGGTGGTCGACCCCAGGACGATCCGGGAGCCGTCGCGGAGCGTAGCGCGCTGGGTGTGCTGCCCGTCCACCACGATGCCGTTGGTGGAGCCGAGGTCCAGGACCATCGCGGGCGTACCGGGACGGATCTCCGCGTGCTTGCGGGACACCCCGGGGTCGTCGATCCGGATGTCCGCCTCGGTGGAGCGGCCCAGCACCACCGCGTTCTGGCTGATCTGGTGCCGGGCGCCGTTCACCTCGATCCAGCGCCGGGTGCCGGCGCCGCCATGGCCCGCGCCGGGGAAGGGCCGGACGTTGCCGGGGGCCCCGGCCGGCGGGGCGGACGGCATCGCGGGCGGGGCGGCGGGCGGCGGCGGGGCGCCGTACGGGGCGGCGGCCGCCCCCTGCTGCCAGGGCGCGCCGGGCGCGGGCGGCGTCGGCGGGCGCCCGTAGCCGGGCTGGGCGGCGGGCGGCTGGGCGGCCTGGGCCCGCTGGGGGTCCTCGGCGGCCAGCGTGCGGCTGCGCACCCGGTACAGGCCGGTGTCCAGGTCGTCGGCCTTCTCCAGGGCGACCTGCAGCGGGCCCATGAAGCTGTAGCGCTGCGCCTCCGCGTACTCGCGGACCATCCCGGCGAGCTCGTTGCCGAGCTGGGTGGCGTAGGGGCTGAGCCGCTCGTGGTCGTGCGGGCTGAGTTCGACGATGAAGTCGTTCGGGACGACCGTGCGGTCCCGGTTCCAGATGGTGGCGTTGTTGTCGCACTCGCGCTGCAGGGCGCCGGCGATCTCCACCGGTTGGACCTCGGACTTGAACACCTTCGCGAAGGTGCCGTTCACGAGACCCTCGAGTCGCTGCTCGAACTTCTTCAGGACTCCCACGGGGCACCCCCTCTCAGGGCGTCGGACGGGCCGGCTCGTCGGCTGGAAAGCGGTCTTCCGTACTGATCGTATCCACGCCCGGCCCTTCCGTACGGTTCCCCGCCTAGGTCGCGCCCGGAGGGGTACCCGCCGGACGGCCCGCTCACTCGTTCGTCCGGCCTCCGGTTGCGGGGCGTCCGGGGTCGTGCAGGGAGGGGCCGGGGAATGGATTCGCAGGTACGGCTCGGGGCGTGCTAATGTTTTCCATGTCGGAAGGGGCGCCCGAGAGGGAGCCGAACGGAAGACCCCGAGAGATGCGGTAAGCTTCTCGACAGGTCGGAAGAAGCGGTAAGCAACTGAAGACAACACCCATGCGCGGGTGGCGGAATAGGCAGACGCGCTGGATTCAGGTTCCAGTGCCCGAAAGGGCGTGGGGGTTCAACTCCCCCCTCGCGCACAGCGAAGCCCCCCAGATCTCCGGATCTGGGGGGCTTTCTCGTTCTCCGGAACGGGATCGGTCCGGCGGGGCCGACCGCCCGGGCTCAGTGGGCGGGCAGCACCGCGTGCAGGACGAAGCCGCCGTCGGGGGCGGGGCGGGCGCTGAAGGTGCCGCCGAGCAGGGCGGCGCGCTCGCGCAGGCCGATCAGGCCGTGGCCGCCGCCGGGGAGGGGGGCGTCCTCCCGGTCGGGGTGCGGGGTGCGGGCCGGCGGGGGGCCGTTGCGGACCTCGACGTGCAGCTTGCCGCCGCGCGCGGTGACCCGGACGGTGACCGGGGCGCCGGGGGCGTGCTTGCTGATGTTGGTCAGGCCCTCCTGGACGGTGCGGTACGCGGCCCGTTCGACCGCCTCGGGCCAGCGGCGGCGGCCGGGGTCGAGGCGGCTGGTGACGGCCAGGCCGCTGCCGTCGATCAGCCGGGGCAGGTCGGCGAGGGTGGGCTGCGGGGCGAGCGGGGTGCCGGGGACGCCCGCGGCGCGCAGCACGCCGACCATCTGCCGGAGCTCGTCGAGGGTGCGGACGGACAGCTCGCGGATGGTGCGGGCGCCCTCGCGGGCGGCGGGGTCGCTGCTGGAGACCTGCACCGCCCCGGCCTGGATCGAGATCAGGCTGACCTGGTGGGAGACCACGTCGTGCATCTCGCGGGCGAGCCGGGCCCGCTCGGCGGACAGCACCTTCTCGGCGAGCAGCCGGCTCTCGCGCTGGCGTCCGGCGGTGAGCTCGGTGACCCGTTCGGCGAGTTCGCGGCGGGTGCGGGCGAGCACGCCCAGGGCGGCCGGTCCGGCGCCGAGCATCACCGACTGGATGGCGTACAGGGCGTTGTCCCGGCTGAGTTCGAACAGGCCGGGGTCGAAGGGCCAGTGGAAGAACTCGACCAGGGCGAAGGCGGTGGCGCAGGCGACCGGGACGCGGGGGCGGGGCCAGGCGGCGGCGACCGAGTAGACGCCGGTGATCGGGGCCAGCCAGATCTCGTTGAAGAAGGCGCCGGGCAGGGTGAGCAGGGCCACCGGCAGCGGGTGGCGGCGGCGCCACAGCAGGACCAGGACGGAGAGCGAGGACAGCGCCAACTGCCAGGGCTCGGAGTCCTTGGCGACCAGGGCGGAGTCCATCGCGGCCAGCAGCACCGGGGCCAGCAGGGCGGTGCGCGGGGAGCGCAGCCAGGCCGGGGCCCGGCGGTGCGGCGCGGCGGGCTCCTCGGGGGTCACGCGCCGTCCCGCCGGTCGCGGACCAGCCCGGCGCGGTGGGCGAGGACGGCGGCCTGGACGCGGTTGGCGGCGCCGAGCTTGGCGAGGATGGCGCTGATGTGGTCCTTGACGGTGCCGGTCCCGAGGAACAGCCGGTCGGCTATCTCGGCGTTGGACAGGCCCTCGCCCAGCAGCGCCAGGACGTCGAGCTCGCGGCCGGTGAGCCGTCCGGCGAGGGAGGCGGCGGCGGTGTCGGGGGCGCCCCCCTCGACGTAGCCGCTGATCACGGTGCGGGCCACGGACGGGGAGAGCACGCTGCCGCCGGCCGCGAGCACCCGGACGGCGTGCACCAGCTGGTCGGGGGCGGTGTCCTTGAGCAGGAACCCGGCGGCCCCGGCCCGCAGCGCGGTGCCGATGTGCTCGTCGGTGTCGAAGGTGGTGAGCATCGCGACGGCGGGCGGCTCGGGCAGCGCGCGCAGGCGGCGCAGCACGCTGATCCCGTCCAGGTCGGGCATCCGGACGTCGAGCAGGACGACCTGCGGGGCGAGCTCGCGGGTGAGCTGCTCGGCCCGCCCGCCGGAGCAGTCGCCGACCACCTCCAGGTCGGGCGCGCTGCCGACGATCAGGCCGAGCCCGGAGCGGACCAGCACCTCGTCGTCCACGATCAGGACCCGGGTCGGCGGCATGTCTCTCCCTGCTGGGGCGGGTTCGGTCCCGGTGGCGCTCCGGCACCCCCGCCGATCGGCGGGGGTGGGAATCCGCTACCGGATTCACGCAATTCTCATCTCCGCTGGGCAACCATGGAAATCGGGGTGGAGTGCGCGGAACCGCGAGCGGATGCGCCCCGCTGATCGATCGTCTGGAATGGTTGCTGTGTCCACTGTGAAGACGGCTTCCTCTGCCGTGTCCCCCACCAACGGCGAGGACCCCGGGCCGCTGGCACGGTGGCGGCCGAAGGCCGCCGCGTCGACCGTCTGGTACCTGCGGCTGATGGCCCTGCTCAACCTGGCGGCGGTGCTGTCGGTGCCGTTCCGGGACCAGGTGGAGCGCCACAACACGGGGGAGTACTTCACCCCCTACCTGATGACCGCCGGCCTGACCTCGATGCTGCTGGCGCTGTTCCTGGCGGTGGCGATGCGCCGCCGCAAGCGGGCGGCGTGGCTCTTCAACACCGGCCTGGCCGGGGTGACGTTCCTCGGCTACCTGGCCTGGATGGCCTGGGGCGACCGCTACCGGGACCACCCGTGGAACTACTTCTCGATCGTGCTGACCGGGCTGTTCCTGGTGGCGCTGCTGGTCTCCCGCCGGGAGTTCACCTCCAAGGGCGACCGCTCCAACCCGAAGACCGCCGCGGCGGCCGCGGTGGGCGGGCTGGTGCTGGGCGGGCTGGTCGGTTCGGTGCTGGTGCAGCTGACCAACGAGGCCTCCGGCGCGGGCTTCGGCACGCGCTTCAGCTACGCGGTGCACCGGATGATCACGCTGACCCCGTCGGAGCGGGTCCAGGACGTGGTCTCGGTGCCGACCTGGGTGAACGCGGCGATCAACGCGATGAGCGCGGTGCTGTTCCTGTTCGTGCTGTGGGTGGCGTTCCGCTCGCCGCGCGGCGAGGAGCTGCAGAGCGACGAGGACCAGGAGCGGCTGCGCGGGCTGTTGGAGAAGCAGGGCGAGCGGGACTCGCTGGGCTACTTCGCGCTGCGCCGGGACAAGGCGGTGGTGTTCTCGCCGTCGGGGAAGGCGGCGGTGGCCTACCGGGTGGTCGGCGGCGTCACGCTGGCCTCGGGCGACCCGATCGGCGACCCGGAGGCCTGG
This sequence comes from Kitasatospora sp. NPDC001540, assembly GCF_042894345.1. Lineage (NCBI taxonomy): Bacteria > Bacillati > Actinomycetota > Actinomycetes > Kitasatosporales > Streptomycetaceae > Kitasatospora > Kitasatospora sp. NPDC001540. Next base: position 168,248 of record NZ_JBIAVO010000003.1, on the reverse strand, counting down.
CCGGGGGCGATCGACGCCTGGCTGGCGGAGGCCCGCGAGCACGCCTGGGTGCCGGCCGTGATGGGCGCCTCCGAGGAGGCCGGGGTGATCTACGCCCGGCACGGGCTGGACGCGCTGGAGCTGGGCGACGAGGCGATCGTCGAGCTGGACGAGTTCTCGCTGGACGGCCGGGCGATGCGGGTGGTGCGGCAGGCGTACAACCGGGTCAAGCGGGCCGGGTACACGGTGCGGATCCGCCGCCACGGCGACATCCCCGAGTGCGAGATGGCCGAGCTGGTGGCCAAGGCCGACCACTGGCGGGACGGCGCGACCGAGCGCGGCTTCTCGATGGCGCTGGGCCGGCTCGGGGACGCGGGCGACGGGCGCTGCGTGATGCTGGAGTGCTTCGACGGGGAGGGCGAGCTGCGGGCGCTGCTGAGCTTCGTCCCGTGGGGCGAGCACGGCCTGTCGCTGGACCTGATGCGGCGCGACCGGGACAGCGAGAACGGCCTGATGGAGTTCATGGTGATCGAACTCCTGCAGCGCGCGGAGGAGGTCGAGCTGGAACGGGTCTCGTTGAATTTCGCGATGTTCCGGTCGGTTTTCGAGCGCGGTTCGAAGTTGGGCGCCGGGCCGGTGCTGCGGCTGTGGCGTTCGGTGCTGGGTTTCTTCTCCCGCTGGTGGCAGATCGAGTCGCTCTACCGGGCGAACGCGAAATACCGGCCGATCTGGGAACCGCGTTACCTGCTCTTCGAGAAGAGCAGCGAGATTCCCCGGATCGGCATCGCCTCGGCCCGCGCCGAGGGTTTCATCACGGCGCCGAGCATGCCGGCGCTGTTCCGCCGCCGCCACGGGTGAGGAGCGCTTCCCGGCCGCGCGCGGCACGGGACGGGGCCGGTCCCTCCGCCGGGGGGCGGAGCGGGCCCGGCAGCACCCTCCGAAAGGATGAGGCGAATGGTCATCGAAGCTGATGCCGCCGGTTAACCCGGTGCGTAGCCTCGGGTACGAGGCGGATAAGAAGCGGTGGCTCGGACGGGTACCGCGTCGGACGGGAGAAACGGGCTCGTGAAGCTGATCACCCACGCGGGGGGCGTGCGACCGGAGTGGCGGGCGGTATTCCGCCGCGCCGCGGTCGCGGAGTGGGGGGAGCTCTTCGCTTCCGTGAAGGAAAGGGTGGTGCGGCGGAAATTCGCCGCGGTGCCGCTGGCGACCGCGGCGACCGCGCTGGTGCTGCTGTTCTCGGTGGTGCAGCACCTGCCGGGCGGGGACAGGTTCGTGGCCGACATCGGCGTGGTGAAGGCGGCCCTGCCGCTGGACGTGTCGCTGCTGCGGACGCCGCTGTCGCTGTACGTCCCGGCGCTGGACCTGCCGGTGTGGGGGGCGCTGGCGCAGGTGTTCCTGGTGTTCGGCGTGGCGGAGATCGTGCTGGGCCGTCGGCTGACCCTGGTGGTGGCGTACGTCTGCACCGTGGCGGGCACGCTGTTCGCCCGGGTCGGGGTGGCGCTGGGCCCGCAGCACGCGCTGGGCTTCCCGCGCTGGGTGGCGCACGTGCGGGACACCGGGCCCTCGGCGGCGGTGGTGGCGCTGGCCGTGGTGGTGGCGTTCCGCTGCCGGGCGTGGTGGACGGGCGGGGCGGTGGTGCTGGCGATGACGCTGGAGGCGCTGGTGCTGCCGAACCTGGCGGGCCTGGAGCACCTGGTGGCGATCAGCGCGGCGATGCTGATCGCGGTGTGGGTCGAGGTGTTCGGCGACTACTGGCCGCGGGTGCTGACCGGGGTCGGGGCGGCCGCGGCGGTGGCCGCGCAGCGCCGGACCAGGGCGGTCATCACCCCCTGATCCGGCGGCCGGGCGGACGGGCGGTCAGGTGCTGCGCGGCAGCGGCATCTCGAAGTAGACGACCTTGCCGACGGCCTTGCGGGAGGTGCCCCACTTCTCGGCCAGCTTGCTGACCAGGTTGAGGCCGCGGCCGTGCTCGGACATCGACTCGGCGGGCTCCAGCGAGGGCAGGTTGTGGTTGTCGTCGCTGACCTCGACCAGCAGCTTGTCGACCCGGATCAGCTGCAGTTGCACCTCGGCCCGGGCCACCCGCACCGCGTTGGTGACCAGTTCGGAGACCAGCAGTTCGACGGTCTCGGCGAGCGGGTTCAACTGCCAGGCGGTGAGCTGGTCGCGCACCAGGCGGCGGGCCCGGCCGACCTCCAGTTCGGTGACGCCGAGCTGCCAGGTGGCGACCTCGGTCGGCGGGACGCCGTCGAAGCGGGCCACCAGCAGGGCGATGTCGTCCTGCCGGTCGTCGGAGTGCAGGGTGTTCAGGACGGTGTCGCAGGCCTCGTCGGGGGTCTGCTTGGGGTCGATCAGGTTGCCGCAGAGCGCCGCCAGGCCCTCCCCTATGTCGCCGCCCCGGACCTCGACCAGGCCGTCGGTGCACAGCACCAGCATCGAGCCGTCCGAGACGTCGATCTTCTTGGTCTGGAACGGGACGCCGCCGACGCCGATCGGCGCGCCGGAGGGCAGTTCCAGCAGTTGGCCGCGGCCGTCGGGGTGCACCAGGACCGGCGGGACGTGGCCGGCGGAGGCGAGTTCGCAGGTGCGGTTGATCGGGTCGTAGACGGCGTACAGGCAGGTCGCCAGGTGGTCGTCGCCGAGCTTGTGGGCCAGGTTGTCGAGGTGGCGCAGTAGCTGGCCGGGCGGCAGGTCGAGGGCGGCCAGGGTCTGCATGGCGGTGCGGAAGCGGCCCATCGCGGCGGCCGAGTGCAGGCCGTGGCCCATCACGTCGCCGACCACCAGGGCGACCCGGCTGCCGGGCAGTTGGATGGCGTCGAACCAGTCGCCGCCGACCTCGGCCTTGCGGTCGCCCGGCATGTAGCGGTGGGCGATCTGCACGCCGGGGATCTTCGGCGGGCGGGTCGGGATCATCGAGCGCTGCAGGGTGGTGGCGACCTTGGACTCGGCCCGGTGCAGCCGGGCGTTGTCCAGCGAGAGCGCGGCGCGGGCGGCGATCTCCTTCAGGGTGTCGGCGTCGGAGCGGCCGAACGGGGCCCGGTCGGAGAGCCGCAGCAGCTTGAGGATGCCCAGCACGGCGCCGCGGGCGGACAGCGGCAGCACCAGCATCGAGCGGCCCACCACGGTCGGCTCCAGCTCGGGGCCGCCGAGCGAGGCGGCGTAGTCGACCGCGACGTCCGGCGAGATCAGCGGCACCAGGACCGGCTGGTTCTCCTGCAGGGCCAGGCCGGGCGGGGTGGAGCGCGGCATGGTCAGCAGCGCGCCCTCGTCCAGGACGTGGCTCCAGCGCTGCGAGGACGGGTTGAAGGTGCGGGCCACCCGGCGCAGCACGGCCGTGTCGTCGGGGGAGGCGGCGGGCAGTTCGCCGTCCGAGATCAGGCCGTCGAGCAGGTCGACGCAGGCGAAGTCGGCGACCCGGGGGACCAGCACCTCGCACAGTTCGCGGGCGGTGGTGTCCAGGTCGAGGGTGGTGCCGACCTGGCTGCCGACCGAGGCCAGCAGCGCGAGGTCGCCGTCGTCGGGCAGCCCGCGGACCACCTCCACGCCGGTGCCGGGGACGGCCGTCCGGCTGGGCGGGACGGCGGCGGTGGGGGCGGCGGTCGGTTCGGGGGCGGCGGCTGCGGGGTCGATGGCGGGGCCTCCCGGGTTCGGGCGGTGGGCGGCGGCTTCGCGCTGTCCGGGGACGGCGCGGGCGGGCCGCGGCGCGCCCGGCGGGGCGGCGGCGGACCCGGCAGGCGCTATCCGTACCCCGGCGCCGCCCTGGGCACCCGTCCCCGGCGCGGCGGCGTCCGTGCGGCGGGCGGCGCGCTGCTGCGGGGTCGGGTAGCGGCGGCCGATCCCGGCGGCGACCCGGGCCGTGCCGGTGCCCTCGGGGGAGGACTGGTAGGGCACCACCGGCAGCCGGGTCGCGGCGTCCACCTGCAGGGCGGGCGGTCCGGCCTGGGCGAGGGCGTCCAGCAGGCGGCGGCGGCGTTCCTCGGAGGTCGCCGGGAGGAGCGCGGCGAGCGCCTCGGCGGCGGCCGGGCCGGGCGGGGCGAACGCGGCGGCGACCTGCTGCGGGCGGGCCGCGGCGGGCGCGGCGGCGTACGGGACGAGGCGCTCGCCGAGGGCGATCCGCGGCCCGGCGGTGCGCAGCGGGCGGGCGTCGGCGGCCAGCGCGAGCAGCGAGCGGCCGGACGGTTCGACCAGCGGGTAGGCCCACCACAGCACGTCGCGCAGCCGTTCCTCGCGGTCGTGCACGGTCATCGGTCCGGCCCACGGGCCGTCCAGCACGAGGTCGTCCAGGGTGTCGAGGGCGTCGTGGCGCTGGGCGGGGACGGCGCCGTCCGGGCGGGGCTCGACGGCGGGCAGCAGACCGTGCGCGGTGCGGCCGAGGGCGACTTCGGCGCGGTGGCCGAACAGCTCCTCCGCGGTGCGGTTCCACAGGGCGATCCGGCCGTCCGGGTCGACCAGCACGGCGGCGACCCGGAGCAGGGCGACCACTCCGGAGGGGGGTGGGGAGTCGGGCTGGTCCACCATGGGTATCGGTCTGCCCCTTTTTGTTGTGCTTGCTGCTCCTCCTGGCCGGTGCGTGCGTCCTTGCGCGCGCCCTCCAATGAAGCACGGAGACGCCGGGGGGAGGTAGTTAATCGGGCAGATTCGTCAGTATCAGTTGCGTGTCGCCCGGCGCACTCCCGGACTGCTGCTATGTCACCCGATCGGGTGTGCGGCGGTCCCCGGTAGGGTGGCCAGGGTGAGCGTACCGAGCGTCGAGGTGTGGGCGGATCCGGAGCGGCAGGAGCTGGAGGAGCGGGTCGCGGCGGCCGAGCTGGCCTGGCTGACCCTGGACGTCGACGTGGCCACCCTGCGGGTGGGGATCGACAACTTCGCGCTGGCGCACCACCAGCTGCTGGGCCCGCTGTACGCCGAGCTGGACGAGCTGGACGCGCTGATCGCCGAGTCGGTGGCGGCGCTCAGCGGCGACCCGGAGGACCTGCGGCGGGCCCGGGAGGCCCGGGAGCGGGTCGAGCCGCCGCAGGAGCGCGGCCCGCGCGAGGGCGAGCCGGAGGCCCGCCGGGTGCGCCCGGACAAGGACGCCCAGCGGGTCTACCGCGAGCTGGTCCGCCGCGCGCACCCCGACCTGACCACGGACCCGGCCGAGCAGGAGCGCCGCTCGGCGTTCATCGCCCGGGTCAACGAGGCGTACGCGCTGGCCGACACCGACGGGCTGGAGCGGTTGGCCGAGGAGTGGTCCACCTCCCCGGACTCGGCGCCCGCCGTCGACTCCCCCGACCGGCTGGCCTGGCTGCGCCAGCGCCTGGAGTGGCTGACCGGCCGGATCACCGCGCTGGCGGTGGAGCGCGTCCGGCTGGAGCGCACCCCGATGGGCGAGCTGCTGCTGCTGCGTCCCGACGAGCCGGAGCGGCTGCTGGAGGAGCTGGCCGAGCAGTTGCTGGCCACCGCCGCCGACCGGCAGGCGAGGTTGGCCGCGCTGCTGCCCGACAATGGCGGGAACACACCGTCCGACACCCCTCAGGAGACCCCCACGATGTTCGCTCAGCTGCCCACCGCCGACGCCGCCTCGGTGCCCGCCGACGCCGTCCTGCTCGACGTCCGCGAGCAGGACGAGTGGGACGCCGGGCACGTGGAGGGCGCGCTGCACATCCCGATCGGCGAGGTGGTGGCCCGCCTCGACGAGCTGCCCGAGGGGCGGCTGTACGTGGTGTGCCGGGTCGGCGGGCGCTCCGCGCAGGTCGTGCAGTACCTGGTGGCGGGCGGCCGGGACGCGGTCAACGTGCACGGCGGGATGTTCGCCTGGGAGGCCGCGGGCCGCCCGATGGTGAGCGGCACCGGGCAGGAGCCGTTCGTCCTGTAGCGGCCGCGAGGGCTCCGGCCCCTGTTCGAACGCGTGGGCGGTGCGGCAGGATGTCGGCCGTGCGCGTCTGGTCCAAGCCCGCCCGGGTGGTGCTGGTGGTCGCCGGGGTGGGCCTGGGGGCCTGCGTCCTGGCGTTCCTTGGCGCGCTCTTCCTGCACGTGGCGCCCGCGAACTCGGTGTCGAAGGAGTACCGGTCCCAGGTCGACTGGGTGGTGTACCCGGAGTTCGAGCAGAACTGGAAGCTGTTCGCGCCGGACCCGCTGCAGCGCAACGTCGCGGTGGACGCCCGGGTGCAGAGCGTCGGCGCGGACGGGACGGTCGTCACCGGCGAGTGGCACGGCCTGAGCGCCGAGGACTGGGCGGCGATCCGGCACGACCCGGCGCCCAGCCACCGGGACCAGAACCTGCTGCGCCGGGCCTGGGACTTCTACGAGTCGACCCACGGCGAGGGCGACGCGCGGGCGGTGCCGGGCTCGCGCGGGCAGTTGGCCGAGCGGTACCTGGAGCGGATCGCCCTGCAGCGGATCGGCTCCGCCGGGGGCCGGGTGATCCAGGTCCAACTGCGGGCCACCGTCACCGCCGTCGCCCCGCCCGCCTGGAGCCGGGAGCAGGTCGACACCGCCCCGCAGGTGCGCGAGCTGCCCTGGTGGCCGGTCCAGCCCGAGGACGGGAAGGGCCTGTCGTGACCGCCCCCGCCCCGGCTCCCGCCCCCGCTCCGGCTCCCGCCGCCGCCGTCCGGGCCGCGCTGCCGCGCCTGCTGACCACCCTCGCCCCGTACCAGGCCGCCGTGGTGCGGATCGGCACCGCGGGGACGTGGGGCGCCTACCTGCTGCGCGAGTGGGGCGACCGGCGGGTGCTGTACGGGGACCGCTCGCCCTGGTCGGCGGAGCTGAACGACCGGCTGCTGGCCGACACCCACGCGTTCACCGCGCTGTCCTGGAGCGACGGCCGCTGGTGGTTCGAGGCGGTGTACCTGCTGGCGCTGCTCTCGGCCGGGGCGGTGGCGGTGGGCTGGCGCACCCGGGCCTCCACGGTGCTGTTCGCGCTGACCGTGCTGTCGCTGCAGAACCGGAACGTGTTCCTCGGCGACGGCGGCGACAACCTGGTCCACCTGATGGCGATCTACCTGGTCTTCACCCGCTGCGGCGCGGTCTGGTCGCTGGACGCCCGCCGCCGGGCCCGCCGGCCGGGCAAGGACCCGGCCGAGTGGGGCGAGCCGCGGGCGCTGGCCGACGCGCTGGCCGCGATGCTGCACAACTGCGCGATGCTGGTGATCGCCGTCCAGGTGGTGCTGGTGTACGCCACGGCCGGCTGGTACAAGGTGCAGGGCGGCCGCTGGCAGGACGGCACCGCGGTCTTCTACCCGCTGCAACTGGACTACTTCAGGCCCTGGCCGGAGCTGTCCGGGCTGCTCGGCGGCAGTCTGCTGGTCACCTTCGCGCTGACCTACGGCACCGTGGTGATGCAGGTCGGCTTCCCGTTCTCGCTGGCCGCCCGGCGGCTGAAGAACGTGCTGCTGGCGGTGATGGTGGTCGAGCACCTGGCGATCGCGCTGCTGCTGGGGCTGCCGTTCTTCTCGCTGGCGATGGTCTCGGCGGACGCGGTGTTCCTGCCGACGTCCTTCCTGTTGGCGGTGCGGGGGCGGGCGGCGGGGTGGTGGTCGGCCCGGCGGGCGGCCCGGCGGGCGGGCGGTGCGGCGGAAGGGCCGGTCGGGGCGGCCGAGGCCGAGCCGGTGGGCGGGGCCGACGGCTGACCGGTCGGGCGACCGACGGGCCGGTGGGCGAAAAGTCGTTAAGCTCGCGGTATGTCCTGGTTCACGGCCCTGCGCGACACCGCGAAGGCCGGGCTGACCGTGGACCGTTCGCTGACCAATCCCAGGCGGGCGCTGCGCGGGGCGCTGGCCGCCGCGCTGGTGGTCTTCCCGACCCTGCTGCTGTTCGGGCCCGCGCAGGCCACCTCGGCCGCGATGGGCGCGTTCATCGCGGGCACCGCGACCTTCCAGCGCTCGTTCCGCCCGCGCGCCTCGCTGGCGCTGGTGGCGGCGGCCGGGCTGGGCCTGTCGACCTTCCTGGGCTACGTCGCGGTCGGCATCCCGGGGGCGTACCCGGTGCTGCTGGCGCTGTGGGCGTTCGGGGCCGGGCTGGCCTGGGCGATCGGGCCGACCGCGGGCGTGGTGGCCGCGAACACGCTGGCCGTGATGATGGTGGTGGTGCAGCTACCGGTGTCGGTGCCCACCGCGGTCGAGCACGGGCTGCTCTGCTCGGTCGGCGGCGCCGTCCAGGCCCTGGTGGTCACGCTCTGGCCGATCGACAGCTGGCGGGCCCAGCGCGACGCGCTCGCCGACATCTACGCCGGGCTCGGCGACTACGCCCGCCGCCTGCGGCACGACCCGGTGGCGCAGGTCGACCCGGAGCCGTTCATCGTCGGCCGGCAGGCCGCCAGGCTGACCGCCCGCCAGGCCAGGCGCCGCCCGCCCGAGCTGCGCGGCCTGCGCACCATCGCCGAGCGGATCCGCCCCGCGCTGGCCGCGCTCGCCGACCCGCGGGTCGGGGCCGCCGAGGAGGGCCCGGAGCGGGACCGGGCCCGCGAGGTGCTGGCCGCCGCCGCCGAGGTGCTGGACGCGCTGACCCGGGCGATCCGCAGCGGCGACCCGCTCCGGCTGCCCAAGGACACCCCCGGCCTGGCGCTGGCCCGCCCGGGCAGCGGCAGCGGCGAGGACCTGCTGCGCGGCGCCGCCCGCCGCTCGGCCCGCCGGCTGTCCGGCCTGCTGGGCCGGGCCGCCGACCGGCTCGACCGGCAGGACCGCGGCACCGTCCCGGCCCGCACCGAGCCCACCACCGGCCTGCGCCGCCCGCCGCTGGTCGAGGTCGCGCCCGCCGCGCTGGCCACCGTCGGGCGGCAGTTGCACCGGCACTCGGCGATCTTCCACCACGCGGCGCGGATGGCGGTCGTGGTGACCGCCGCCTACCTGGCGGCCCGGCTGCTGCGGATCGAGCACGGCTACTGGGCGCCGATGACCACGGCGATGGTGATGCGCCCGGACTTCGCGCAGACCTTCAGCCGCGGCGTCGCCCGGGTGGCCGGGACGGCCGCCGGGGTGCTGCTGTCCACCACCGTGGTGCAGCTGTTCGACCCGGGGGACTGGGTGCTGGCGGTGCTGGCGGTGTGCTGCATGGGGCTGGCGTACCTGACCATGCGCACCGGGTACGCGGTGACCACGGTGGCGATCTCCTCGTACGTGGTGTTCCTGCTCGGCCTGCAGCCGGGCGACCCGGTGCGGCTGGCGGTGGACCGGGTGTCGATGACGCTGCTGGGCGGGTTCGTCGCGCTCGCCGCGTACGCGCTGTTCCCGACCTGGCAGACCGCCCGGCTGCCGGAGCGCCTGGCCGAGTGGCTGGCCTCGGCGGGGCGGTACGCGGCGGCGGTGTTCACCGCGTACGGGGACCCGGCGGGCGGGCACGCGGAGAAGGACGTGCGGCCCGCGCTGCTGGACGTGCGGGAGGCGCGCAGCGAGATGCTGGCGGCGCTGGACCGGGCCGAGGTGGAGCCGGTGCGGCACGACGAGCAGGTGCTGCGGGAGCTGACCCGCAAGCAGTTCGACAAGGCCCGCTCGGCGGTCGGCATGCTGGACCGCTCGACCGTCCTGCTGGAGGCCCACCTGCCGGGCGAGGACGCCCCGCCGGTGCCGGGCGCCGCCGCGTTCGGCGAGGAGCTGCGGGACGCCACCGCGCTGGCCGCCGCCGCCGTCCTGCTCGGGCAGGACGTCGACTTCACCGAGCTGCGCGACGCCCACCGCACCTGGGACCACCAGCTGGCCGCCCTGCCCCGGGACGACCGGATCGACGTCACCCGGGCCGGGGCCCGGCTGGTCATGCAGGCCCTCACCGAGCTGGAGCGCTCGGTGCGGACGCGGCAGCGGCCGGCCAGGCCCGAGCCCGTACCGTTGGGGGCGTGAGCGACACCTCGGTGCCCCAGCTGGGCGAGCAGTACGACGACCTTGGCGACGACCGGGAGATCGGCGTCGGCCCGCACCCCGAGCCGTGGCCGGACGACCCCCGGCTGGACCCGGAGCTGCTGGCCGCCGGGGACCGCCGCAACGTGGTCGACGGCTACCGCTACTGGCGGCACGAGGCGATCGTCGCGGACCTGGACACCCGGCGGCACGGCTTCCACGTCGCGGTCGAGAACTGGCAGCACGACTTCAACATCGGCTCGGTGGTGCGCACCGCCAACGCCTTCCTGGCGCGGGAGGTGCACATCGTCGGGCGGCGGCGCTGGAACCGGCGCGGCGCCATGGTCACCGACCGCTACCAGCACGTGCGCCACCACGGCTCGGTGGCCTCGCTGGCGGCCTACGCGGCGGAGCGCGGGCTGCCGGTGATCGGGATCGACAACCTGCCGGGTGCGGTGCCGTTGGAGACCTTCCGGCTGCCGGAGCGCTGCGTGCTGCTGTTCGGGCAGGAGGGGCCGGGGCTGACCGCCGAGGCGTGGGAGCACGCGGCGGCGGTCTGCTCGATCGCCCAGTTCGGCTCCACCCGCTCGATCAACGCGGGCGCGGCCGCCGCGATCGCCATGCACGCCTGGGTGCGGGAGCACGCCGCGCCGTCCTGAGCGCGCTCCCGCCGGCCGGGCTCAGGAGAACAGCAGCCGCCAGGTGTGCGGGCCGGGGTAGCCGTCGGCCTCGGCGCCGCTCCAGCCCTGGGCGCGCTGGAAGGCCGCGACGTTGAGGCGGTCGGCCTCGCCCCAGTCCCGGCTGGGGCCCTCCCGGTAGGCGGCGCCGAAGCCCTTGGCGACCAGTTGCCGTCCGAGCAGCAGCACGTCGTCGTTGACCCGGCCGGGGCCGAAGCGGTCGGCGCCGGGGAAGGCCGGGGCCTGCGCGGGCGGCGGGGGCTGCGGGGTGCCGGGGGCCGGGGTGGTCGGGGCGGGGGCGGTCGCGGGCGGGATGTCCTTGCCCTTGTGGTGCACCAGGTAGTCCCAGGTGTCCCTGCCCGGGTAGCCGTCGGCCTCGGCGCCGCGCCAGCCCTGCGCCAGTTGGAACGCCTCGGTGGCCTTCCGGTCCGCCTCGCCCCAGTCCGGGCTGGGCCCTTCCTCGTAGAACCGCCCGCCGCCCCGCTCGACCAGCATCTTCCCCAGCCTGGTCACGTACGCGTTGACCTTCCCCGGCCCGAACTTGTCCGCCCCGGGGAAGGCGTCCGGGTCGTCCGGCGCGGGCATCGGCTGGCTCAGGCCCTTGTAGCGGTACGGGAGGTAGCCGCTCGCGTTGCTCCAGTACGCGTACGGGGTGCTGCGCTTGGTGGTGCCCGGGCGGGTCTGCTCCAGTGCGGTGTACCTGGTGCGCGCCGCGTCGACCCAGCCGCCGAACAGGACGGTGTGCGAGCCGCCCTCGGGGTCCTTGGGGTTGTTGTAGATCAGCGCGTCGCCGGGCTGGAGGTCGTCCTTGGTGATCCGGTCGGCGAAGTCCGGCAGCGTCCAGGTGGTCTGGCTGCTGCCCAGGCCCCAGGCCATCGAGACGAAGCCCGAGCAGTCCTGGCGGTAGCCGTCGGACCAGTACCTGGCCATGCTGTACGGCACCTTCTGGTCGACCCAGCTCTGCGCCCGGCGCAGGATCTCCGCCCGGGTGGTGGCGGGCCGGGCGGCTATCGAGGCGCGGTCCCGGGCGTCCGCGCCGTACGGGCCCGCGACCTCGCCCTGCGGGGAGTCGGGTATCAGCGGGCTGCTGTCGGTGCGCGGCGCGGCCGCGGCGAGGGAGGCGGCGGGGCCGCCCAGGACGCCGCCGACGGCGGCGAGCAGGACGGCCGCCTGGCGGGCCCGCAGGGGGCGGTGGCGGGGGGAGCGGACGGCGCGCGGCCGGGTCCGGTGGCGGTCGGTGCAGCCGCCGCAGGTGCAGGAGTCGTCCGGCTCGACATCGCTGAACTCCATCAGCACGGGGGTCCCGCCTTTCCTCGGTGAGCTCGCTGAGTGGGACTCACGTTCCTCGCGAGCGGTGGCGCGGACCACCTGATGGGGCGCCGGGCAGGGCGGTTCGGGTGAACGGGCGCACCGCGGGGTCGGGCGTGGCGAGGGGCGAAACGGGGCCAATGGGGTGAAACGGGCGAAAGTGCATGAAACGGAAGGAAAGGTGATAAAGGGGAGCGAATGGGAGGGAAAGGGAAGGATAGGGAAGATTCGGGAGGGAAGTGGAGGGGCGGGCGGCTGCGGCGGGGCTCACTCCCACTGCCAGCGGATGCCGACCTGGCCGGGCTGCTGGTCGGCGGTGAGCACGTGGGCGCTGGCGGAGGCGCCGATCCACAGCGGCTCGCGGTGCCGGTCGACCTCGGTGCCGGGGGTGCGGTCGAACCGCTCGCACTGCACCGGCACGGCGGCCGGGTCGAAGTGCACCTGCAGCACGTACTCGCGCACCGGGGCGGGGAAGAAGCGCCCGTAGTCGGTGGTGGGGCCGGAGTCGGGGATCTGCACCTCGTACTCGAGGACGGTGGAGTCGCCCAGGGCCAGCGGCCGGTCGAGCAGCAGCTCGGCGACCAGCAGTCCGCTGAGCGGGCGGCGGCGGACCCGGCCGAGGCGGGCGTGCCGGACGGAGGTGATCTCCGGGCAGCTCTCCACGCCCTCGTCGGCCTGGTGGACGACCACGTGCCGGGTGACCCCGTCCACGGTGGCGCGCACCACCTGGCGCATCCGCAGCAGGTGGCCGCGGCGGGAGGCGTCGACGTAGTAGGCGTCGTGGATGGACTGGCGTTCCAGTTGGCCGGCCGGCGGGGCGTCCAGTTCGGCGAACACCTCGACCAGTTCGGCCTGGCCGGGCCAGACCTGCTCCAGCCGCAGGCCGTCGGGGGTCGGGCCCTGGGTGACCCAGCGGCCGCGCGGGCGGGGCGGGCCGAGCAGGGCGGACAGCGCGGAGTGGCGCAGGCCGAGGAGCTCCTCCAGCAGGTGGACGGCGCGCAGCGAGGTGGCGCGCTCGGGCTGGCTGCGGCCGCGGCGCCAGTAACTGAGGGTGGTGACGCTGATCCTGACGCCCTGTTTGGCCAGCGCGGCGCGGATCCGGTCCAGGCTCAGGCCGCTGCTCTCGATGGCGGCGTTGAGCGCCTCGGCGAAGCCGCCCGGCGGGGCCGGGGGGCCGGTCGGCGGCGGCGGTGGCGGCTGCTCGCCGCTGTGGTCGCGCTGGCCGACCAGTCGGAGCCGGCCGGCGTGCTGCGGTTGTTGCGAGCCCATGCGACACCTTCCCCACCCGGCGGGTTCGGCGGGATCACCCCCGGCTCCACGGTGCTCGGGCGGTGCGTCGGTGGTGCGCCGCCGAGCGTGTGGGAACCCTATGAGGGTTGAGAGGCTACGTCATTAATCAGGACATATGACAGTGGTCACGACAAGCATTTCGCAAGCGGACCGAACCGGCAACACTGCCGACACACAGGTGCCGGGGGACCCGCGGAGGGGTCCCCCGGCACCCGGGCCGATGCGGGGTCAGGACACGTTGAGCGCGGTGTCGTCGACCACGAACGAGGTCTGCAGCGAGGCGTCCTCGACGCCGTTGAACTTCACCGTGACGCTCTGCCCGGCGTAGGAGCTCAGGTCGACCGTCTTCTGCGCGTAGCCGGTGTTCTTGTCCAGGTTGGAGTACGTCGCGACGGTGGTGCCGTTCACCGAGACGGTGAGCTTGTCGTACGCGGTGGTGGTGCTGGTCTCCGCGGTGTCCACGTGCAGCCAGAAGCTCAGCTTGGCGGTGCACCCGGCCGGGACGGACACCGTCTGGGCGAGGCTGTCGGTGTGGGCGGAGCCGTAGCCGTTCATCCAGGCCTTCCAGGAGCCGCTGTGCGCGGCCTCGGAGGAGGAGTTGTCGACCACGCCGGAGGAGGCGGTCCAGGGGGAGGCGGTGCCGGTCTCGAAGCCCGGGTTGCCGAGCAGTTGGGCGGCGGTGCAGGAGCCGGTGGGCGGCGGGGTGGTGCCGCCGCCCAGCAGGGCGGTGGCCAGGCCGTCGGCGATCGGGCTGCCCCAGCCGGTGACCTGGTCGTAGCCGGTCTTGGTGGTGAAGTCCTGGTTGGCGCCGCTGGTGACGTCGTGGAAGGCGCTGCCGTAGGTGGCGGAGTTGGTGACCGCGTAGATCTTCGGGTTGGCCTCGCCCAGCACCGGCTTGGCGGCGGCCTTGGCCTTCTGGTTGTACAGCGCCGCGAAGCCGGACCACAGCGGGGCCGCCGCCGAGGTGCCGCCGTAGACCTGCCAGCCGGGGGCGGAGGAGCCCTGGGTGTAGATCGCGAAGCCGCTGTTCGGGTCGGCGTTGGAGGAGACGTCCGGGACGGTGCGCATGGTGCCGGTGACGTTGGTGCCGGTCTGCCAGCTCGGCTTGGCGAACTGGGTGGAGACCCCGCCGCCCGCCGTCGACCAGGCGCTCTCCGAGCTGTAGGTGGTGCCGGAGACCTTCAGGTTGGTGCCGCCGACGCCGGTGTTGTACGGGCTGGAGGCGGGGAAGTCCACGGCCTTCACGGTCGAGCCGGAGGTCGAGCGGGTGCAGTCCCGGGAGCCGTCGTCACCGGAGGCCGAGAAGATCGAGATGCCCTGGGCGGCGGCCTGCTTGAAGGAGTTGTTCACCGCGGTCATCGAGGAGGCGGTGGTGTCCGGCTCGCAGGAGCCCCAGGAGATGGAGATCACCGAGACCCGGTTGTCCGCGACGATCTTGGCGGCCATGTCGATCTCGCCCTGGTCGCTGTTGGGCGCCTCGTACACCAGCTGGGTGGCCTTCGGGGCGACGCCGCGGACGATCTCGGAGTCCAGCTCCACCTCGCCCTGCCCCCCGCCGGGCTTGGAGTCGTAGTTGGCGCCGTCCACCGAGACGGTGGTCACCGCCGGGCCGGACAGGCCGAACTGGCTGTCGTAGGTGGTCAGGTTCGAGGACTTGTAGCCGTCGAACTCCCAGAGCGCCACGGTCGAGCCGGTGCCGTCCGCGCCCAGTTGGTTCAGCCGGTAGGCGCCGTCGTACGTCGCCGGGCCGTAGCCGGACGGGGTGGCCTGCGGGATGGCGGCCGAGGGCTTGGCGATCCGGGTGGTGCGCACGGTGTGGTCGTTCAGGCCGCTGACGCCCTCGACCACGCCCGCCAGGGCGGCGGGCACCGAGGCGGCCGCGTCGTTGGCGAAGAAGGTCCGGCCGTTCTGCTGCGGGTCGGTGTACGTCGACTCGTGGGTGCCGAAGGCGGCGGCCAACTGCGCGCTGGTGCCGGTGGCGTCCACCACCTGGCGGTTGGCGCTGACCGCGTCGACGGTCAGGCCCTGGGAGGTGAGGAACGCCCGGACCTGCTCGACGTCGGCCGCGGTCGGGCCGAAGCGCTCGGTGAACTGGGCGGGCGTCAGGTAGTGCCCGTACTCGGCGGTGCCGGGGGTGGCGACCGCGGTCAGGAAACGGTCCAGTGCGGCGGTGTCGCGCAGTTTCAGCGAGACCGCGACGGATATCCGGCGGTCGGCGGGGACGTCGCCCTGCTTGTGGGAGCGGGCGACCGCGGGGGTGACGGTCTGCGGCAGGGCCACCCGGGCCGCGGCGTTGGGGGACGGCGCGGCCTGGGCGGTGGCGGTGCCCAGGGAGAGGGCGGTGAGGGGAAGGACCGCGAGGGCGGCGGCAAGGGCGAGCGAGCGGGGTCGCACGGGCTCCTCCGGAAATCTGGCGGCGTTCCGGGTTTCGAAAACGCTCGCCAGAATCTCTCAGAGAACTCGCAGGAAAAGGCCCATGCCCGAGCAATTGCTTACTAAAAAACAGTCAACTGTGAAACGGAAAGGCAATTCAGTGAATTGATTCAATTCCGGGGCGGTGGAAACTGAATGTCAGGGGCGGCCCAGCCACCGGCTCAGCGCCGCCCGCAGCTCGCCCCGGGTCGGGTCCGCGCAGGCCCAGGCCGCGTACCCGTCCGGACGGACCAGCAGCACGGTGTCGCGCAGCTTGCCGTGCGGGTCCGCCGGGGCGGCGGTGACCACCCGCTCGGCCCAGGAGTCCGCCACCGACAGCTCGTCGTTGCTGACCAGCACGGCCTTCCCCGAGCGCAGCGCCTCGTGCAGCCGGGTCGGGCCGCCCGGCGCGTCCACCGCCAGGCGCAGGTCGGGGACGCGGCGGCCGACCAGCGGGTGGGCGCCCTTCTCCGCCGGGTAGGCGTACCCGATGCCGGAGACCTGCTTGGCGCCCAGTTCGGCCAGCGGGCTCAGGTGCCCGGCGGCCGCGCCGAGCGCCGAGCGCAGCGCCCGGGTCGGGGCGTGCCGCCCCTGGGCCAGGCGGACCAGGGCGCCGGAGGAGCGCAGCACCGCCCGGCCGACCGGGTGGCGCTCGGTCTGGTAGGTGTCCAGCAGGGCGTCGGGGGACCAGCCGCGGAGCACCGAGACCAGCTTCCAGCTCAGGTTCGCGGCGTCCTGCAGGCCGGTGTTCATGCCCTGGCCGCCCGCCGGGGAGTGGCAGTGCGCGGCGTCGCCCGCGAGCAGCACCCGGCCGGAGCGGTAGCTCGGGGCCTGCCGCTCGTCGCTGTGGAAGCGCGACGTCCAGCGGGCCTCGCCCATTCCGTGGTCACGGCCGGTCACCTCGCGCACCAGGTCGGCGAGTTGGTTCAGGTCGACCGGTGCGGAGTCCGGCTCCTGGTGCTCGCGGCTCCAGCCGATCACCCGGTACCAGCCGTCGCCGAACCCGGCGAGGAAGGCGAACCCGGCGTCGCCCGCCCCGGCCGTCAGCGGCTCCTCCGGCGCGTGCTCCAGCCGGACGTCGGCGAGCATCACCGAGCGCACCACCGACTCGCCGGGGAACGGGACGCCCAGCAGGTCGCGCACCGCGGAGCGGACGCCGTCCGCGCCGACCGCGTAGCGGGCCCGGAAGCCCTGCTCGGTGCCGTCGGTGGTGCGGGCGGTCAGCGTGACGCCCTCGGCGTCCTGCCGCAGGCCCGTCACCTCGGTGCCGCGGCGCAGGTCGGCCCCGGCCTTGACGGCCCGCTCGCGCAGCACCCGCTCGGTGTTGTACTGCGGGGTGACCAGCACGAACGGGAAGCGGGTGGGCAGGTGGGCCAGGTCGACCCGGATCCGGCCGAACAGGTGCAGCGAGGACATCGCCGCCCCGGTGGCGATCAGCTCGTCGGCCAGGCCGCGGGCGTCCAGCAGCTCCAGGGTGCGGGCGTGCACGGCGAACGCCCTGGTCAGGCCGGACTCCTCGGTCCGCTTCTCCAGCACCGTCACCCGCAGCCCGGCCGCCGCCAGGTCGCCGGCCAGCAGCAGGCCGGTCGGGCCCGCGCCGACCACCAGCACGTCGGCGGTGAACTCCGTCTCGGACATCCGTCTCTCCCGTCCTCTTGCAGCAAGGCCGGCGGTCACCGGCCGGAGTCACGGCGCCCGGGTTCTCAGCGCGCTCTCAGACTCACATCATCGCGGGCCCACGGGGGGCTGTGAACCTCCTTCCCATGACACATCCAGCGATGCGCCAGAACCCGTGCCCCGCCCCGGCGGTGGACGGCCGGGACCGGGCCGACACCGTGGTGGGGACCAGGCTCGTGGAGGTCGTCGTACCCGTGTACAACGAGCAGCACTCGTTGGAGCGCTGCGTCCGCGAACTGCACGCCTACCTGGCGGAGACCTTCCCGTACGACTACCTGATCACGGTGGCGGACAACGCCTCGGTCGACGGCACCTGGGAGGTCGCCACCGCGCTCGCCGCGGAACTCGCGCCGGTGCGGGCCGTGCGCCTGGACCTCAAGGGCCGGGGCCGGGCGCTGCGCGAGGTGTGGGGCGCCAGCGGGGCCGACGTGGTGGCCTACATGGACGTCGACCTGTCCACCGGCCTGGAGGCCTTCCTGCCGCTGGTCGCACCGCTGCTGTCCGGCCACAGCGACCTGGCCATCGGCAGCCGGCTGCACCGCGGCTCGGCGGTGGTGCGCGGCCCCAAGCGGGAGTTCATCTCGCGCACCTACAACCTGCTGCTGCGCACCACCATGGCGGCCGGGTTCTCCGACGCGCAGTGCGGGTTCAAGGCGGGCCGCACCGAGGTGGTCAAGCGGCTGCTGGACGAGGTCGAGGACAACGCCTGGTTCTTCGACACCGAACTGCTGCTGCTGGCCGAGGCCTCCGGGCTGCGGATCCACGAGGTGCCGGTGGACTGGGTGGACGACCCGGACAGCCGGGTCGACATCGTCCGCACGGTGGTCGACGACCTCAGGGGCATGGCCCGGGTCGCCCGGCGCACCCTGGCCGGGAAGGGGAGCGTCGACCTGCCCGAGCGGGTGCGCGGCGCGCGGGTGCCGCCCGGGCTGGGGTGGCAGACCGCCAGCTTCGCGGTGATCGGCGGCCTGTGCACGCTGGCCTACCTGCTGCTGTTCCTCGGGCTGCGGCAGGTGGTGCCCGCGCTGGCGGCCAACGCGCTGGCGCTGGCCGTCACCGCGGTGTTCAACACCGCCGCGAACCGGCGCTTCACCTTCGGCGTGACGGGGCGCCGGGACGCCCTCCGGCACCAACTGGAGGGCGGGCTGGCCCTCCTGGTCGGCCTGGTGCTGACCAGCGGCGCCGTCGCCGGACTGCACGCGGCCGCGCCGCACGCCGGGCACGGGGTGGAGCTGGCGGTGCTGGTGGCGGCGAACGCGGTGGCGACGCTGGTGCGCTTCGTGCTGCTGCGGGCGTGGGTGTTCCACCCGCGGCGCGCGTAGGGGACCTGCCGGGACTCCCCGTCCCTCTCCCCCCTCCGGGACGGGGCCCGGGCCCGGACGCCGTTGTGGGACGGCGTCCGGGCCCGCTTCCGTTCCCGCTCGCGCTACTTGCGGATCTCGACGGTGCGGAAGCGGTTGGCCACGAACGCGGCGTCGCAGTACGCCGAGTTGGCGGCCGGGTTGGCGCCGGTGCCGTGCAGGTCGGAGAAGGCCGCGGTCTGGTTGACGTAGACGCCGCCGGTCAGGTTGAGCGAGAGCGAGACCCCGGCGTCCAGGCAGGCCTCGACCAGGGCGTCCGCCACCGCCGGGTCGGTGGTGTAGGCGCCCGCGGTCATCGCGCCGTGCTCGACGGTGGTGCGGCGCAGCAGCTCGACGGCGGCGGCGGTGGACTCCACGGCGACCGCGAAGGCCACCGGGCCGAAGCACTCGGCCAGGAAGCGGGAGCGGTCGTCCGGCTTGTCGGCGTCGGCCTTCACCAGGGCGGGGGTGCGGATGGTCGCGCCGGGGAACTCGGGGGAGGCCACCACCCGCGGGGCCAGGGCGAGTTCGCCGTACTCGCCGCCCGCGGCGGCGGCGCTGCGGGCCAGCACGCCCGGGTTGACCACGGCGCCCAGGATCGCGGCGGCCCGGGCGTCGTCGCCGAGCAGGCCCTCGACCGCGGCGGCCAGGTCGGCGACGACCTGCTCGTAGCTGCGCTCGCCGTCCTCGGTGCGGATGCCGGTGCGCGGGATCAGCAGGTTCTGCGGGGTGGTGCACATCTGGCCGCTGTACAGGCTGAGCGCGAACGCCAGGTTGTCCAGCATGCCGCGGTAGTCGTCGGTGGAGTCGATGACGACGGTGTTGACGCCCGCCTTCTCGGTGTAGACCTGCGCCTGCCGGGCGTTGTCCTCCAGCCAGTCGCCGAAGCCGGTGGAGCCGGTGTAGTCGATCAGCTTCACCTCGGGCCGCAGCGCCAGCACCTTGGCGATCGCCGAACCCTCGTGCTCGGCGGCCAGGCAGACCAGGTTCGGGTCGAACCCGGCCTCGGCCAGCACCTCGCGGGCGATCCGCACCGTCAGCGCCAGCGGCAGCACCGCCCGCGGGTGCGGCTTGACCAGCACGCCGTTGCCGGTGGCCAGCGAGGCGAACAGGCCCGGGTAGCCGTTCCAGGTCGGGAAGGTGTTGCAGCCGACCAGCAGCGCGGTGCCGCGCGGCACCGCGGTGAACTCCTTGGTCAGCACCAGGGGTTCGCGCTTGCCCTGCGGCTTCGTCCAGCTCGCCGAACGGGGCAGCCGGGTCTGCTCGGCGTAGGCGTACGCCACCGCCTCCAGGCCGCGGTCCTGCGCGTGCGGGCCGCCCGCCTGGAAGGCCATGCCGTAGGCCTGGCCGGTGGTGTGCATCACCGCCTGCGCGAACTCGTGCGAGCGGGCGTTGATCCGGGCCAGCACCTCCAGGCAGACCGCGGCCCGCTCGGCGGGCGAGGCCTTCGCCCAGGCGGGCCGGGCCGCCTCCAGCGCGGCCAGCAGCGCGTCCGGCTCGGCGTGCGGGTAGCCGACGCCCAGCTCGACGCCGTACGGGGAGGCCTCGCCGGTCACCGGCTCACCGCCGCCGGGGTGGCCGGGCAGCTCGAACTCCCGCCCCAGCAGCGCCTCGAAGGCGGCCTTGCCGTCGGCGGCGGCCCCCTCCCCGTACGCCTTGGGGAACTCCGGGTACGGGGACCAGTAGTCGCGGGCGGCGATCGCGGCCAGCGCGCGGTCCAGGGTCTCCTGGTGGCGGGCGAGCAGTTCGGCGACCGGCAGGGCGGGGGTCGCAGCGGCCATGGTGCGCTCCTCACGGGGGCTGGGCGGGACGCTCCTCAGCGTAACCGAACGATCGGTCGGTGCAAGGGGCCCGCGGCGCTTTCCGGGAGGAGCGCCCGGTTCAGGGGGTGACGACCCGGTCGGCGGCGGGGGCGGGCCCTACGGGATGCCCAGTTCGAACAGGACGTAGCCGGCGTACCAGCCGGAGAGCGCGGCGACGGCGCCCAGGGTGACGGCCAGCGAGGTGCGGGAGAGCCGCTTGAGGGCCTCGGCGATCGGGAGGAAGAGCGGGAAGCAGGGGAGCAGGTAGCGGGAGGTGTTGCCGAAGATCTGCTGGCTGCCGAGGACCAGCACGATGGTGACGCAGGTGTAGACGACCAGGAAGACCGGCGGGCGCATCCGGATCAGCAGGTAGAGCAGGACCGGCAGGCTGAACACCAGGAACAGGGCGATCAGGTCCTCGGTGGGGTAGCCGAAGATGTAGTCGTGCTGCCCGAACAGGATGTTCCGGATCACGTTCTCGGTGTGCTTGCCCCAGTCGAAGTAGTGCAGCCAGGCACCGCGCTGGAGGTCGAAGTAGGCGGTCCAACTGCCCATCCGCCAGTTCGCCCAGGCGATGTAGCCGACGAAGCCGAGCGGGGCGATCACGATGGCGGACAGCGGGCCGAGCACGCCGTCCTTCCGCCGGAACAGGGCGATCAGGGCAGCCACGCCGACCGCCGCGGCCAGGGCGGCCGACGTCGGGCGGTTCAGCCCGGCGACGAAGGAGGTGACGCCGGCGGCCAGCCAGTTGCGGGTCATCACGAAGTAGCAGGCCCAGGCGGCGAGGGCGACGAACAGCGAGTCCGAGTAGACCGCCCACTCGACGCCGGAGCCCGGGAACAGGCCCCAGACGCCCGCCGCGATCACCGCCGCCCGGTGCCCCGAGACCAGCTTGGCCACCGCGTAGATGCCGGCCGCCGCGACGAACGAGGTCAGCACCGAGACCAGGATGCCCGCGCCCAGCGAGTTCAGGCCGGTCACGGTGGAGACCACCTTGATCAGACCGGGGTAGAGCGGGAAGAACGCCACCGAGTTCTGTTCCAGCGTCCACGGGCCGGAGGCGGAAGGCAGCAGCTTCGGGTCGTAGCCGTTCTGCGCGACCTGCTGGTACCACCAGCCGTCCCAGCCGCCGAGCACGTCCCAGACGTTCTTGCCGCCGCCGAACCGCGGGTTCTTCGTCAGGTACTCGCCGGACCAGGACAGCAGCCACATGAAGACGGTGAAGGCGATCAGCCGGACCGCCGCGAAGACCGCCAGGGCCGGCCCGTACTCCTCGACGGTGCGTCGCAGCCAGGCGCGGGCGCCCGTCTCCGGCGTGTCGGCGTCCGCGGGCGGGTCGGGTCGTTCGACCAGTTCGGTGTCGGGGCTCACTGCCATCGCCATCAGGTCCTGTCTGGATTCTCGGGCCGCGCCGGGCCGCCAGGATGCTCGGGCGAGCCTACGGCACGCACACCTGGTCTGTACCTGGTCGAACGGCGTGCGGTGGCGCTCCCCGCCGGGGGCCACCCCCCGGGGCGGGGCGGCGGCGCCCCGGGGATACTCGTCGCATGGCCGACCACTCCACGCGCGCCGCCTACACCGTCGAGTCGCTCCTCGCGGTCACCGTGCGGGTCTTCAACGAACGCGGGTACGACGGGACCTCGATGGAGGACCTGTCCAGGGCGGCCGGGATCTCCAAGTCCTCGATCTACCACCACGTGCGCGGCAAGGAGGAGTTGCTGCGGCTCGCGGTCGGCCGGGCGCTGGACGCGCTGTTCGCGATCCTGGACGAGCCGGACGCCGTCGCGGGCCGCCCGGTGGACCGGCTGGAGCACGTGGTGCGCCGCACCGCCGAGGTGCTGCTCGCCGAGCTGCCGTACGTGACGCTGCTGCTGCGGGTGCGCGGCAACACCGCCACCGAGCAGTGGGCGCTGGAGCGCCGCCGCGACTTCGACCACCGGGTCGCCGAACTCGTCCAGGCCGCCGTCGCCGCCGGTGAGCTGCGCGCCGACGTCGAGCCCCGGCTGGCCACCCGGCTGCTGTTCGGCACCGTCAACTCGCTGGTGGAGTGGTACCGGCCGGGCCAGCGCGGCGCCGAGCACCTGCCCGACGCGGTGGCCCGCTTCGCCTTCGACGGCCTGCGCGCCCGGTGAACCCGCGCCTGCCGGGCGAGCTGGCGGCGCTGCGCGAGCTGCTGGCCGAGACGATCGTCGAGCTGCTCGGCCCGGACGCCCGGTGGCGGGCCAACGGCTACGCCGCGCACCCCGCGCCCGCGGGCCGCAACCGCGGCTGGAGCCCGGTCACCCCGTTCATCTTCGACGCCGCGCTGGTCGGCATCGGGGGCGGCTGGACGGTGGTGGCCGTCGCCACCGGCGAGGACTGAGCGGGAGCGGTCACAGCCCGTCCGCCGGGATCTGGTCGGTCTCCTCGAACACCAGCATGGTGCGGGTGCTCAGCACCTCCGGGATCGACTGGATGCTGCCCAGCACCAGCTCGCGCAGCGCCCGGTTGTCAGCCGTGTGGACCAGCATCAGCACGTCGTAGTCGCCGCCGACCAGCGCGATGTGCGCCACCCCCGGCAGCCGCAGAAGCTGCTCGCGCACCGTCCGCCAGGAGTTCTGCACGATCCGCAGGGTGACGTACGCGGACGCGGTCTGCCCGGCCTTCTCGTGGTCGACCCGGGCGGTGAAGCCGCGGATCACCCCGTCCTCGACCATCCTGGAGATCCGGGCGTACGCGTTCGCCCGGGACACGTGCACCCGCTCGGCCACCGAGCGGATCGAGGCGCGACCGTCCTGCCGCAGCAGCCGCAGGATCGACCGGTCGACACGGTCGAGTCTGGACACCTGTTCAGCCGACATGGCCCCCCACCCCTCGCGATTGGACGTGCTGGCCCCAGCAGACCGCCCTTTCGGCCGACTGTCCACCGTCTTGACGGGGATATGGTCAAGATGAACAGACGACCGAACAATCGGTAGGGAGCCCCCACCACCCCGGAGGTGCCCGAGATGACCGTCCTGGACCACAGGAACGACCCGGTAGCGGCCGTGCCCGGCTGGCGGCCAGGCGCCACCGCGCCCCGCACCGACCCCGCCCCGCTGCTGCCCGACCCCGTACCGCACCGCGCGCTGGGCACCGGCGCCGCCGACGCGGCCGACCCCGAACTGCTGCGCGAGCTGTACCGACGGCTGGTCGCCGGACGCCGCTACAACCAGCAGGCCACCACCCTGACCAAGCAGGGCCGCCTCGCCGTCTACCCGGCCTCCACCGGCCAGGAGGCCTGCCAGGTGGCCGCCGCGCTCGCGCTGCGCCCCCAGGACTGGCTGTTCCCCTCCTACCGGGACACCCTCGCCGTGGTCGCCCGCGGCGTCGACCCGCTGCAGGCGCTCACCCTGCTGCGCGGCGACGCGCACACCGGCTACGACCCGCGCGCCACCCGCACCGCCCCGCTGTGCACCCCGCTGGCCACCCAGGTCCCGCACGCCGTCGGCCTGGCGCACGCCGCCCGGCTGGCCGGGGACGACACCGTCGCGCTCGCCCTGCTCGGCGACGGCGGCACCAGCGAGGGCGACTTCCACGAGGGCCTGAACTTCGCGGCCGTGCTGCACGCGCCCGTGGTGTTCCTGGTGCAGAACAACGGCTACGCGATCTCCGTCCCGCTGACCCGGCAGTCCGCCGCGCCGACCCTCGCCCACAAGGCGGTCGGCTACGGCATGCCCGGACGGCTGGTCGACGGCAACGACGCGCTCGCCGTGCACCAGGTGCTCACCGAGGCCGTCGAGCGGGCCCGCACCGGCGGCGGCCCCACCCTGGTCGAGGCGCTCACCTACCGCCTCGAGGCGCACACCAACGCCGACGACGCCACCCGCTACCGGCAGGCCGAGGAGGTCGACGCCTGGCGGGCGCACGACCCCGTCCGGCTGCTGGAGGACGCGCTGCGCGGCCGCGGCCTGCTCGACGAGCAGCTGGTCGCCGACGCCGCCGAGCGGGCCGAGCAGTTGGCCGCCCGGATGCGCGCCGAGTTCCACGCCGACCCCGAGCTCGACCCGATGTCGCTGTTCGCGCACGTCTACGCCGAACCCACTCAGCAACTGCGCGAGCAGGCCGAGCAGTTGGCCGCCGAACTCGCCGCCGAGGCCGAGGCCGGGAACGGGGGACACGGCCGATGAGCACCGCCGTCCGCGACCAGTCCGGCCTGCGCACCGGCACCATGGCGCAGGCCCTCAACCTCGCGCTGCGCGACGCGATGCGCGCCGACAAGGCCGTCCACGTGCTCGGCGAGGACGTCGGCGCCCTCGGCGGCGTCTTCCGGATCACCGACGGCCTGACCGCCGAGTTCGGCCCCGACCGCTGCCTGGACACCCCGCTGGCCGAGGCCGGCATCCTCGGCACCGCCGTCGGCATGGCCATGTACGGGCTGCGCCCCGTGGTCGAGATGCAGTTCGACGCCTTCGCCTACCCGGCGCTGGAGCAGCTGTTCTCGCACGTCGCCAAGATGCGCAACCGCACCGCCGGGAAGCTCCCGCTGCCGATCACCGTCCGCATCCCGTACGGCGGCGGCATCGGCGGCGTCGAGCACCACAGCGACGCCTCCGAGGCGTACTACGCGCACACCCCCGGCCTGCACGTGGTCACCCCCGCGACCGTCGCCGACGCGTACGGGCTGCTGCGGGAGTCGATCGCCTCCGACGACCCGGTGGTGTTCCTGGAGCCCAAGCGGCTCTACTGGGGCAAGGCGGAGTGGGACCCGGCGGCGGCCGTCGAACCGGTCGGGAGGGCCGTGCTGCGCCGCCCCGGCCGCTCCGCGGTGCTGGTGACCTACGGGCCCTCGCTGCCGGTCTGCCTGGAGGCCGCCGAGGCCGCGAAGGCCGAGGGGTGGGACCTGGCGGTGCTCGACCTGCGCACCCTGGTGCCGTTCGACGAGGCCACCGCCTGCGAGGTGGTCCGCTCGCTCGGCCGGGCCGTGGTGGTGCACGAGTCGGCCGGCTTCGGCGGGGTCGGGGCGGAGATCGCCGCCCGGCTCACCGAGAAGTGCTTCCACCACCTGGCCGCGCCGGTGCTGCGGGTCACCGGCTTCGACGTCCCGTACCCGCCGCCGATGCTGGAGCACCACCACCTGCCCGGGGTGGACCGGATCCTGGACGCCGTCGCCCGGCTCCAATGGGAGGAGTGATGGCGATGCCGGTGGTCCGCGAGTTCACGCTGCCCGACCTCGGTGAGGGACTCACCGGGGCGGAGGTGGTGCGCTGGATGGTCGAGGTCGGCGAGGTGATCGCCGTCGACCAGCCGGTGGTGGAGGTGGAGACCGCCAAGGCGGTGGTCGAGGTGCCCTGCCCGTACGGCGGGGTGGTGACCGCGCGGTACGGCGAGGTCGGGCAGGAGGTGCCGGTGGGCGCCCCGCTGGTGACCGTCGCGGTCGCGCCCGCGCCGGGGGGTGCGGGGGGTGCGGACGAACCCGCGGTGGAGCGGCCGCTGGTCGGGTACGGGGTCGCCGAGACCCGGCGGGCCGGGCGGCGGCGGGTGCGGCCTGCGGCTGCGGCGACGGCTGCGGCTGCGGTCGTGGAGGCGGCTCCGGCGGTTGCGCCCGCGGCGGTGGCTCCGGCGGTGGTGGCGGTGATCTCGCCGCTGGTGCGCCGGATCGCCCGGGAGCACGGCCTCGACCTGGCCGCGGTGCCCGGCAGCGGGCCGGACGGGCTGGTCACCCGGCGGGACGTGGAGCGGGCGATCGCGGCAACCTCCGCGCCCGCGCCCGCGGTTGTTCCACGTGGAACCGACTCGGAGGGCGAGCCGGAGGACGAGCTGGTGCCGCTGCGCGGGCTGCGCCGGGCGGTCGCCGAGAAGCTGACCCGCAGCCACCGGGAGATCCCCGCCGCGACCTGCTGGGTGGACGCCGACGCCACCGCGCTGATGGCGCTGCGCGCGGAGTCGAACCGGGCACCGGGGCCGAAGCTGAGCGTGCTCGCGCTGCTGGCCCGGATCTGCCTGGCCGGGCTGGAGCGCTTCCCCGAGCTGAACGCGAGCGTCGAGGGCGAGGCGGTGCGACGCCACCGCTCCGTGCACCTGGGCTTCGCCGCGCAGGGCCCGCGCGGGCTGCTGGTGCCGGTGGTCCGGGACGCCGGGCGGCTGGGCACCGAGCGGCTGGCGCAGGAGATGGCCCGGCTCACCGAGGGCGCCCGGGCGGGCACGCTGGCCCCGGCGGAGCTGACCGGAGGGACGTTCACCCTGAACAACTACGGGGTGTTCGGGGTGGACGGCTCGACGCCGATCCTGAACCACCCGGAGGCGGCGATGCTCGGCGTGGGGCGGATCGCGCCCAAGCCGTGGGTGCACGAAGGCGAGTTGGCGGTCCGTCAGGTCACCCAGCTGTCCTTCACCTTCGACCACCGGGTGTGCGACGGGGGGACGGCGGGTGGGTTCCTGCGGTTCGTGGCGGACTGCGTGGAGCGGCCGGGGGTGTTGTTGCGGGCGTTGTAGGGGTGGTTCCGGGGCGCTGCGCGGGGTGGGGCGGGGGCTGCGCGGCGCCGCGGGGCGGGTGGGGGGAGCGGGTGTGTGCGACGGGGGGACGTCGGGTGGGTTCCTGCGGTTCGTGGCGGACTGCGTGGAGCGGCCGGGGGTGTTGTCGCGGGCGTTGTAGGGGCCTGCGGGGTGTTGCGCGGGGAGGGTAGCGGGTGGACGGCCCGGGTGTCCGGGGTTCGCCGGATTCTTCTGATGAGCTGTGCGGTCGGTGTCAGTGTGCTGGGGCGTCAGCACACTGGTCGATCGGAAGCGAAACGATTCTCTTGAGCACTCGTCAGCTCGTGATGGAGGACAGGCCGTCGAAGGCAGGGGTCGGCCGGGGCACCGCGGCCGGCTCCGTGCTGCCCGGTGCCGAAGCCGCTCCCGCCACCCCGTCCGCCCCGGCCGAGCCCGCGGACGAACCTCCGACCGCCCTGGAGCGGCGGGAGCCGTCCGGCCCGGCCGAGCGGCCCTCCGCCGGGCCGGAACCGGCGGTGGCTCCGGCTCCGGCGGCGGTGGTCGGGTCCTCGTCGGTCTCCGCGGTGCCGCCGTCGGCGCTCGGGCCGGTGCGGCCGGTGGGGTTGACCCCGGTGCCGACCGCTCCGACCGTTCCGGCGAAGCCGACCTGGGCGCCCGCGGTGCCCGTACCCGCCGTGTCCGTCGTGCCCGCCGTGCCCGCCGTGCCCGCCGTGTCCGTCGTGCCCGCCGTACCCGCCGTGTCCGTCGTGCCCGCTGTGCCCGCCGTGCCTGCCGCGGTGCCGTTCGAGCCGCTGTTCCGGCAGGCCCCGGCGCTGAACTGGGTGGGCCCGGACGACCGGTGGACCAGGGCCTGGGGCGTGCGGACGGCGGTGGAGGCGCCCGCCGCGCTGGAGCCGGTGGGGGCGGCGGAGGCGGCCGTCGAGCCGCCGGGGGCCGAGGACCTGGTGCTGGTGCGGGCCTGCCTGGCCGCGGTGGCGCCGGACGCGGACCGGGCGATGGCGCACTTCCACGCGCTGGTGTTCCTGCGCCACCCGGAGCTGCGGGCGATGTTCCCGGCCGCGATGGACGAGCAGCGCACCCGGCTGTTCCAGGCGCTGCGGCTCTGCGCGTCCCGGGCGGGCGACCCGGAGGCGCTGCGCGCGTACCTGGGCCCGCTGGGGCGTCGGCACCGCAAGTACGGGGCGCTGACCCGGCACTACGCCTCGGCGGCGGACTGCCTGGTGGCGGCGCTGGCCCGGTACGGCGGCAGCGGCTGGGACGGGCGGACCGAGGCGGCCTGGCGGCGGCTGCTGGCGCTGGTGTCCCGGCTGATGGTGGAGGGCGCGGAGGAGGAGGCCCGCTCGGCCCCGCCGTGGTGGCAGGCGGAGGTGGTGGAGCACCGGCAGGCCACCCCGGACGTGGCGGTGCTGACGCTCCGTCCCGACCAGGCGTACCCGTTCCGGGCCGGGCAGTGGGCGGCGGTGGAGACGCCGTGGTGGCCGCGGGTGTGGCGGCCGTACTCGTTCGGTTCGGCGCCGCGGCCGGACGGGCTGCTGACGCTGCACGTGAAGGCGGTGCAGGCGGGTTGGGTGAGCAACGCGCTGGTGCACCGGGCGCGGCCGGGCGACGTGTTGCGGCTGGGGGCGGCGGAGGGGTCGATGACGGTGGACCACGCGGCGGGGGAGGACCTGCTGTGCGTGGGCGGCGGCACCGGGATCGGGCCGGTGACGGCGCTGGTCGAGGAGGTCGCGCAGCGGGGCGCGGCCGGGCGCCGGGTGGAGGTGTTCTACGGGGCGCTGCGGGCCGCGGAGCTGTACCGGCTGGAGGAGCTGCGCGAACTGGCCGCCAGGCACTCCTGGTTGACGGTCCGTCCGGTGGTGTCGGAGACGGCGGGCGCCCCGGCCGGGGCGCTGCTCGGCGACCTGCCGGACGCGGTGGCCCGCTACGCGCCCTGGCACGGCTTCGCGGCGTACCTGAGCGGCCCGGCGGCCATGGTGCGGTCCGGGGCGGCGGTGCTGCGGCGCTGCGGGGTGCCGGAGGGGAGCGTCCGGCACGACCTGGCGGCACGGGAGGACGGGCGGGACTGACGGGGCGCCGGTGGGCGGCGGCCGGTCAGCCCAGGTCCGGGGCGAGCAGGGCGCGGACGCCCTCGATGTTGGCGGCGAGGTAGGCGCGGAGGCTGGGAGGGACCACGTTGACCGAGGTGACGCCCTCGCGGGTGAACGGGACGCGGACGATCGCGTACTCGCCGTTCGGCTGCTCCACCTCGGGGCCGTGCCGACGGGACTCGTCCATCCCGGCGAGGCGGCAGACGAAGAAGTGCTGCACCTTGACGCCGTGCGGGTGCGCCGGGGTGCCGTCCTCGTGGTGGGAGTGCGCCACGGTGTCGACGAAGGCGGGCACCACGTCGGTGACCTTGCCGCCCAACTCCTCGTCCACCTCCCGGTGCAGGGCGGCGACCACCGTCGGGTCGGTCGGCTCGACGCCGCCGCCGGGAGTGATCCAGTACGGGCGCGGGGAGCCGGGGCGGACCCGGCGGATCAGCACCAGCGAGGCGGGCGCGTGCGGGTCGTCCGGGTCGACCTCCAGCAGGATCGCGCGGGCGGTGCGTTTGACGACAGGACGGACCGGGCCCGACATGGCTGCCACCTCCGGGGCGCGAGCGTTGTGCGGGAGTCTGCCGCGCGGCGGGGGGCACGAAACTCGCACACGGGGACGAATCGGCGGCACCTGTTGCGCCGTACGGGTGGACCGGCATGCCCGGGGGTGTCAAGCCGTGGCGATGGACACATCCGCTATGGATCTTCGATTCGCCCTGCCCCGCGAGCTGACGCCTAGTAATCTATTGGCCCACTTGGGGTGCATCCTTCGCATTGAAGGTGAATTGCCCGATGTGTACATCATTGTCATTGCGGGGATGCCCGCCCTGTGCTCAAATGTCCGCCTGCCGGGCGGATTCGGAGCAGCCTCCTCCGAATGCCAGTCGACGTCCGGGGGATGGGGATGAGCATGCACCGGATCGGGGAACCCGCACGCCGGGGAACGGCTTCGACGACCGACGGCGCCATACGGGCGCCGCGGGCGCCCACCCTGATCACCTCGGTGCAGCGCGCCCTGCGCCTGCTGGAGGCGGTCGGCTCGCACGTCCACGGCGCCACCGCCAAGCAGCTGGCCCGCTCCGCCGGGCTCCCCCTCGGCACCACGTACCACCTGCTGCGCACCCTCACCCACGAGGGATACCTGCGGCGCGAGGGCGGCCGGTTCTACTACGGCGCCTCGGTCGACGGGATCAGCCGCGCCGACACCCGGCAGTCCGAGCACGTCGACCTGCGCGTCCGGATGGAGGAGCTGCGCGACGAGCTCGGGGCCGCCGTCTACTACGCGGTCTACCAGGACGGCGAGGTGCGGGTGGTGGACGTGGTCTCCGGCGCCGCGCAGCCGCAGGTCGAGGAGTGGGCCGACTTCCGGTCCACCGCGCACGCGCACGCCATCGGGCTCTGCCTGCTCTCCCAGCTCGGCACCGAGGAGCAGCTCGACCACCTCTCCCGCCACCGCCCCGCCGCCCTCACCCCGTCCACCTCGGGGGACGTCCGGGCGGTGCTGCGCCGACTGGAGCGGGTCCGTCCGACCATGCCGGTGCTGGAGCGCCAGGAGTACGCGCTCGGCACGGTCTGCGCGGCCGTCCCGATCACCGTCGGCTCGGTGGTCGCCACCATGGCCATCTCGCTCCCGATGGAGCAGGCCGAGCGGCTCGGCCCCGCCGCGGCCCGGCTGCGCTCGCTGGTCGGCGCGATGTTCCCGGCGTTCGTGCGGTGAGGGGTCCCGCGCGGCGGAGGAGGTGGTGGTGGAGTGCTCCTGTGCGGTGATTCCGTGTCGTGTTCGTTCACCATTTGAAAAAGCGGACCTTGTCCGCATCGTCGGCAAACGTGGACGATGAGGTTCGAACGGGGAATCAGGGGACAAAGACCCACAACCGCAGCCACCCGTCCGCAGGTACCCGCACGACCTGACGGGCCGGCCCCACCGGGGTGCCGTTCCAGCACAGCGAACGAGATCGAACCGATATGCCCGCCCACCGCTCGACCCTCGGCGCACCGGGCGGGCAGAACGAGAGGTACTGGCGCATGCACAGCACGGTCCAAGCCCAGACGGCGATGCACCTCGTGGTGTCGAGCGAGCTCTCCTTCCGCATCGCGGTCGACCTGGACTACGACGGTGACGACCCGTTCGCCGTCCGCTTCACCTTCCACCTGCCCGGCGACGAGCCGGTGGCCTGGGTGTTCGCCCGCGAGCTCCTGGTCGACGGGATGAGCCGCCCCACCGGCGAGGGCGACGTGCACATCCACCCGGTCGGCGACGACCTGGCCGAGGTCTGCCTGGTGCTGCGCTCCCCCGAGGGCGACGCCCTGATGCGCGCCGCCGCGCCGCCGCTCCTGGCCTTCCTGGCCCGCACCGACCGGCTGGTGCCGATGGGCCAGGAGCTGGCCGGCGGGGAGCTGGACGAGGAACTCGCCTCGATCCTCTCCACCACCGGGCACGAGAACGCGGGCTGACCCCGGGTGCGTTCCAGGGCCGGCCCGCCCGGCCGGCCGGCCCTCCGACGGCGTGCCCGTCGGGGGGCCGGTCGGTCAGCCGCCCCGGTCGTCCAGCCGTCCCGGTCGTCCCAGCCGTTTCGGTCGTCTCAGTCGTCGCCGAAGGCGAGGTTGAGGCCCCAGGACACCAGGCTGATGATCAGTGCGCCGAGCAGCGCCGACCAGAAGCCGTCCACGTGGAAGTCCAGGTTCAGCTTGTCGGAGACCCAGGAGGTCAACCACAGCATCAGGGCGTTGATCACGAAGGTGATCACCCCCAGGGTGAGGACGAACAGCGGTAGCGAGAACAGCTTCACCAGTGGCTTGATCAGGATGTTGATCACGCCGAAGACCAGGGCGACCCCGATCACGGTGAGCGCCTTGTGCTGCCAGTCGTCGTTGTCCCCCGTGAGCGTGATCCCGGTGACGATCCAGGCGGCGACCCAGATCGCCGCCGCGTTGATGAGCGTTTTGATCACGAAATTCTTCATGCTGCGGATGGTGACAGGCCCGGACGGGTGCACGGAAGCTCTCCGGGGCGGTGTTGTTGAATGGGGCCCGACCCGGGAGAGGAGCCGAGCCCCGATGAAGCTGTTCCGGCTGGACGAACTCGACGCCGAGCGCGCCGCGGGCGGCGGCGCGTACCTGCGCTTCCTGAAGCAGCCGACGATGTCCGCCGGGCTGTACGCGCTCTCCCCCGGGGACACCGACCCGCAGACCCCGCACGCCCAGGACGAGATCTACCTGGTGGTCAGCGGCCGGGCCGAGCTGACCGTCGGCCGGGAGACCGCCACGGTCGGGCGCGGCAGCGTGGTGTTCGTCCCCGCCGGGACGGAGCACCGCTTCCACCACATCACCGAGGAACTGCGGGTGCTCGTGGTCTTCTCCCCGCCGGAGGACTGACCGTGCCGAGGCCGCGCCCGCGCAGGAGGACGAACCCGTGAAGCTCACCGACGAACTGTGGGCGGCCGCCGAGCCGACCTACCGCCGGATCCTCGACCACCCCTTCCTGCTCGGCCTCGCCGACGGCACCCTCCCGCGCGCCGCGTTCCGGCACTTCGTCGTCCAGGACTCCCACTACCTGCGCGACTACGCCCGGGCGCTGGCCGTCTGCGCCGCCAAGGCCCCCGGCGAGGACGAGGTGCTGGCCTTCTGCAACGACGCGGTCGGCGCGATCGCCGCCGAGCAGGAGATGCACGGCGAGTTCACGGCCGCGCTCGGCGGCGCCGCCGACGGCGACGAGGTGGTGCTGCCCACCACCCGCGCCTACACCTCCTACCTGCTGGCCACCGCGTACGGCGGCTCCTTCGCCGAGGCGCTCGGCGCCGTCCTGCCCTGCTACTGGATCTACGCCCGGGTCGGCGAGGAGCTGGCCCGCCGCTCCTCCCCCGAGCCGCTCTACGCCAAGTGGATCGCCGCCTACGGGGACGAGGGCTTCCAGACCGTGGTGCGCCGCGTCCTGGAGCTCACCGACCGGGTCGGCGAGGAGCTGTCCGCGGCCGAACGGCGGCGCGTGGTCGAGCACTTCACCACCACCTCGCGCTACGAGTGGATGTTCTGGGACGCCGCCTGGCGCGGCGAGACCTGGCCGGTCTGAGGGTTCTCCCCGAGGCCGGACCGGGCCCCGGCTCAGGGAAGGATCTCCGGGTTCTCTCCGGGCCGTTCCCCCTCGATTTCGGCTCCCGGCCCCGCCTACGATCGAGGTGTCGAGATCGAGGGAGCGGGAACGCAGCCGGAACCACCGGCACCGACCCCGAGAGGAGAAGGCACGGACATGGCCGAGCTCTGGAAGTCGCTGCCCTCGTGGGTGCGCAACATCGTGGTGCCGATCCTGCTGCTGGTGATCGCCTGGAAGATCTTCTGGACCGTCGTCGGCGTGATCGCGGGCATCGTCGGGCTCGCGATCAACGTGCTGGTGCTGGTCGGCATCGCCGCGGTCGTGGTGATCCTGCTCAAGAAGGCCGCCAAGAGCTAGCGTCCGCCGCGGGCCGGGTCGGTGAGGCCCGCCAGGTAGTCGTCGAGGTCCCGGCCCGGGGTGAAGCCCCGGGACCGGGACTTCCGCGTGTCCAGCACCACCCGGTGCGCCAACTGGTCCAGCGCGTACGCGGTGAGGTGCGGCCGGCGGCCCACCGCGAGCGCCGCCAGCCGGGGCGGCACGTGCAGCAGCCGGGCCCGCCTGCGGTGCGCGGCCAGGATGGCGCGCAGCGCGGCGTCCCGGGCGTACGGGGCGCGGTCGGCGAGGTTGTACGCCCCCGGCGGCCAGTCCCGCGCCCGCAGGCAGGCCTCGGCGAGGTTCTCCACCGCCGTCAGACTGAGCGCCACGTCCCCGCCCGGCAGCGGCAGCACCCCGTACCGGACGGACGCCAGCAGCCGCGGCACCAGGTGCGGGTCCCCGGGCCCGTACACCGCGCGCGGGCGCAGCACCACGGCGCCCGCGGCCAGGGCGAGGGCGTCCGCGAGCGACTTCGTCCGGCCGTAGGCGTTCAGGTGGCCGCCGGTGGTGGGGTGCTCCTCCGTCACCGAGGAGCGGTCCGGGCGCGGGTCGTAGACGCTCGCGCTGCTCACGAACACGAAGGGCCGGCCGACGGCGGCCGCCAGCAGGCGTTCGGTCGCCACCACGTTCACCAGGTGCTGGGTCCGCTCCGCGGGCGAACCGGGCGGGTGGTCGCCGACGGCGGCGGCGCAGTGCACCACGAGGTCCGCCGCGCGGACCTCCGGCGGGACGGCGGTGGCGTCGGTGGCGGTGGCGACGGCGTCCCAGGGGACGTGCGTGCCGTGGCGGGGCGGGCGGCGGCCGAGCGCGAGGACGCGGTGGCCGCGGGCGGTGGCGAGGGCGGCGAGGTGGGAGCCGCAGAAGCCGGTGGCGCCGGTCAGCGCGAGGGTGAGGGGCACGGCGGGATCCTTCCGGGGCCTCTGCCGGGGGCTCAGGAGGCCCGGACGAGGCAGGTGCGGTAGGAGGGGAGGGCGCTGGCGGAGTGGGGGACGGTGCGCAGGGCGCGGGGGCGGTGGGGGGCCAGGGTGCTGAGCAGCAGGGCGAGTTGGGCGCGGGCGAGGGCCGCGCCGGGGCAGCTGTGCGGGCCCAGGCCGAAGGGGGCGCGGGTGGCGTGGGAGTGGGTGGGGGCGTCGTGCTGGGCCTGGGCGGCGTGCCGGGCGACCAGCAGGAGGCGGTCGCCGCGGCGGATGCGGTGGCCGAGGACGGTCGCGTCGGCGGCCGCGGCGCGCGGGAGGACGGGGGAGGCGGCGGTGCGGCGCAGCAGTTCCGCGGCGAGGGCCGGGGCGTCGCGGCGGGCCTGCTCCCAGAGGCGGTCGCGGGCGCACCAGGCGGCGGCGCGGGGCAGTGCGGCGAGGGTGGTGTTCACCGCGGCGACGGCGAGCATCGCGTCCCGCGGGTCGGGCAGCAGCTCCTGCAGCCGCAGCACGGCCCGGCGGGCGCGGCGGCCGCTGCCCGGGCGGGGCAGCAGGGCGGGCAGGTGGGTGCGGGCGGTGGCGGTGGCGGCCCGTTCCGCGGCCAGGGCGAGCCGGACGGGGTCGGCGTCGCTGCCGGTGAGCACGGCGGCGGTCGCACCGGCCAGTTCGCGGACGGCCGGGACGAGGTCGACGGGCGCGGTGAGGTCGCCCAGGTGCCGGTCGAGGATCCGCTGCCAGAGCGGTTGCAGCGCGGCCACCCCCGCCGGGCCCAGCAGGTGCGCCAACTCGCGCCGGGCGGTGCGGTGTTCGGCCCCCTGCTGGTCGAAGAGCAGGCTGCCGCCGGTGAGGCGGGCGGCGGTGCCGCCGGTGGTGTGCGCGGCCGTCCGGTCGAGCGGGACGCGGGTGAGGACCTCGCGGTAGGCGTCCGGGTGGTGGACCAGCACGGTGCGGCCGAGTCGGAGCAGCGGCCGCCGCCTGGTCGCGGCGAGCAGGACGAACAGCAGCGGGTGGCTGCGCAGGTAGACGGTGCGGTCGGAGCGGCTGCCTCGGGTCAACGGTGGCTCCGGGTAGGGGAGTTGTCGAGCTGTGGGGTGTGGCGGATCAACGGGCGTTCCGGGAGGGCGAGTCGGCGAGCCGGGCGGCGCAGT
Organism: Kitasatospora sp. NPDC001540; assembly: GCF_042894345.1. Classification (NCBI taxonomy): domain Bacteria; kingdom Bacillati; phylum Actinomycetota; class Actinomycetes; order Kitasatosporales; family Streptomycetaceae; genus Kitasatospora; species Kitasatospora sp. NPDC001540. The sequence continues at coordinate 132,896 of NZ_JBIAVO010000003.1, read as the reverse complement.
AGCGGGCGGCGGCGGGACGGTCGGGTTTGCGGGAGCGGCCGGTCAGGGGGACGGGGCCCAGCAGGAGGGCGTCGGGGCGGGCGGTGCCCATCCGGGCGAGCGGGGTGCGGAGGGCGGCGCGCAGGCGGTGCGGGTCGGCGCCCGGGCGGGGCTGCACCAGGGCGACCAGCCGCTCGTCGCCGTCCGGGGCGGGGACGCCCACCAGGACGGCCAGTTCGACGTCCGGCAGGTGCAGGGAAGGCTCGTACAGGCCCGGGTAGATGTTCTCGGCGCGGCGCAGCACCATGTCCTTGAGGCGTCCGGCCAGCACGATCCGCCCGGCCGGGTCGAGGCGGGCCAGGTCGCCGGTGCGCACCCACCGGTCCGGGGCCTCGCCGAGGTAGCGGTCGCGGGCGGACGGGGCGGTGAGCAGCAGTTCGCCGTCCGCACCGAGCCGGGTGCGGACGCCCGGCAGCGGGTGGCCCAGCAGGTCGCCCGGGCCGTCGTGGGCGCTCTTGTCGCGCTCCTCGACGGCCGCGGCCGGGAACAGCTCGGTCAGCGCGTACACCCCCCACGCCTCGCTCGCGCCCGCCTGCTTCGCCCGGCGCAGCAGGGCGGCGTCGGCGGGGGCGGAACCCGTCCAGACCCGGCCGGTGAGCCTGGTCAGCGGACGGAGCTGCGGCGGCGTCAGGTAGGTCTCGTCCGGGGCGAGCCGGTCGATCTGGCGCTGCAGCACGGCGGGGCGACGGGCCGGCAGGGCGGCGGTCGCCCCCGCGGCCAGCGCCGGGACCAGCACGAACGTCGTCCCGCCCAGCACCGTGCGCCCCGGCCGGGGCCGCACCAGCGCGTCGACCGCCCGCATCCCCGCGGCCAGCGAGGCCCGCGAGTGCACCACCGCGCGCGGCGCGGACGTCGTGCCGGAGGTGAACACCACCACCGCGTCGCCGTCGCCCTCGTACGGGGCCGGGGCGGGCGCGGCGTGTTCGGCCAGCGGGCGGGCGCACCCCGGGTGGCGGGGGCCGACGGTGGCCACCGGACCGAGGGCCCGCAGCGGCGGCAGCTCCAACCGCGCGCGGCGGGCCAGCGGACGGGCCCACCCCGCGACGGCCTGCGCGGCCGCGTCGGCCAGGATCAGCGCCGGCGGGGCCAGCGCCAGCCGCGCCCGCAGCACCTCCGACCCGGCGCCCGGGTCGAGCACGGCGCTGCGCAGGCCCAGCCGGTGCGCCGCCAGCAGCACCGCGAGGGCCCGCGGGCCCGGACGCACCGCCACCCCCAGGGTGTCGCCCGGGCGCAGGCCGTGGGCGTGGTGCAGGGCGGCGGCGTAGCGCTCGGCGAGGGCGGCGAGGTCGCCGCAGCGGGCGAGGACGCGGGGGGCGCCGCGGCGGGTGGTGCCGAGGAGGGCGGGGCGGGAGGCGCCCTCGTGCAGGGTGCGGGCGAGCTGGTCGAGCACGGGGATCACCTTTCGGCAGACGGGGGGTGAAATCAGGGGCCCGGGGAACGGCGGGCTCGGGGCTGCTGGCGGTTCACTGCCGGTGCGTGCGGTGGCTTCGGGTTCTGTTCAGGCGGCCCGAAGCAGCTCGGACCTCCGGTGGGCTCCGGCCGTCAGCAGCTCGGACTCGCCGTTCCCCGAGCCCCTGGCGGGGCTTCCTGACGGTTCTTCCTCAGCGGATGTCGACGTCGCGGTGGCCCGGGCCGCGTTCGAGGTACCAGCGGGCGGTGCCGCGCAGGCCGTAGGCGCGGATGCGGCGGGTGGAGTTCTGCACGACCATGTCGGGGCGGTGGACGATGGCGGTGGTGTGGCGGCGGACGCGGTTGATGAAGGCGCGGTCGGTGGGGGAGGGGCGGCGGGGCATGCCCTCGGTGGCGAGGTAGAGGGCGGCGGTGACGGCCATGTTGTTGCCCGCGTGCATGCGGTAGGGGGTGAGGTAGCCGTGGCGGCGGTGGTGGGCGGGGCGGATGCGGCCGAAGAGGGCGCCGAGGGCGACCAGGGCGCGGAAGACGGCGCGGCCGACGGGGCCGTGCTCGTCGCGGCGGGCGGTGACGCGTCCGCAGACCAGGCCGCCGCAGGCCAGCATGGCGGCGCGGGCGGCGCCGGTCCAGCCGGGTTCGGGGAGGCAGTCGGCGTCGGTGCGGGCGAGCAGGGTCGCGCCGTGGGCGACGGCGTGGCGGAAGCCGGTGTCGACGGCGCAGCCGACGCCCTTCTCGGATTCGGTGATCAGGTGGACGGGGAAGGGCGCGGTGCGGGCGAAGGCGAGGACCTGGTCGGCGGTGGTGTCGGTGGAGCCGTTGTCGACGACCAGCAGGGTGAAGTCGCGGTCGTGCTGGGCGGCGAGGGCGTGCAGGGTGCCGTCGATGCGGGCGGCCTCCTGGTAGGCGGGGACGACCACCCACAGGTCGGTGGTCCGGGGCCGGTCCGTGCGGGGTTCGGTCACGACTTCTCCCAGACCATGGTGATCAGGCTGACGCCGCCGCCGAGGCCGACCATCAGGACGCGGTCGCCGGTGTCCAACTCGTCTATGACGCGGTCGAGTTGGACACCGATGGTGGCGGAGGCCAGGTTGCCGAGTTCGGGAACGGTGACGACCAGCTTGTCGGCGGGGACGCCGGTGAGCTCCACGAAGCGCTCCAGGTAGGGCAGGGTGACCTGGTGGACCAGGACGCGGGCGTAGGCGTCCCAGCCGAGACCGGTGCGGGCGGCGACGCGGGTGAGGATGTCGGCGCCGATCTGCTCGAAGACGCCGCGCAACTCCTTGCCGCCGCCGCGGAAGTAGCTCCACTCGTCACCGCGCGGGTGGCGGGAGCCGCCGCCGGGGATGCCGCCGACCTCCCAGTGCTCGGAGGCGGTCTGGGTCTCGACGTCGAGGATGCCGCCGCGCTCGACGCGTTCCACCAGGACGGCGGCGGCGCCGTCGCCGAAGGTGTACCCGGCGAAGCCCGCGCGGAACTCGGCCAGGCCGGAGGGGTCGCGGCGCATGGCGCGGCTGGGGGTCTCGCCGGTGACGACGAGGGCGCGGGCGGCGCGCCCGGCCAGGATCATCGCGCGGGCGGTGTCGATGCCGTTGAGGAAGCTGTTGCAGGCGTTGGAGACGTCCAACGCATGGGCGCGGGAGCCGAGTTCGGCCTGGACGAGGTGGGCGGTGGCGGGTTCGCAGACGTCCCGGGAGGCGGAGGCGAACAGCAGCAGGTCGAGGTCGGCGGGGTCCAGTCCGCGGCGGGCGAGGGCCGTGCGGGCGGCGCCGAGGGCGAGGGTGGAGGGGTGCTCGTCCGGTCCGGCGAAGCGGCGGGTGCGGATGCCGGTGGCCTTCTCGAACATGCCGTCGGGCAGCGGGAGACGGGCACCGGAGGCCACCTCGTCCTGCAACTGCCGTGAGGTGACGGTCCGTTGCGGGAGGTGGGAGCCGACGGCGGTGATTCCGACGCGGGGCAGCAGGTCCATGTCCCCGATGGTCGTCCGGCGGCGGCGGGCGGGGCGTGAGTACGGGTACTCAGCCGGGGCCGGGGATGCGGAGACGGCGTACGGGACCGCGGGGACGGCGCGGCCCGTACGGCGGTGGTGCTGCCGTACGGGCCGTGGTGCGGCGGGGCGTCAGTGGCCGGTGTCGGCCTGGACCGGGATGACCTGGGTGGCCGGGGCCGGGGCCGGGGCCGGGGTCTCGGCCGGGGCCGGGGCGTTCATCGAGTTGAGCAGTTGGCGGGCCAGGCCGAGGCCGGTGCCGCCCATGGTGAGCGCCTTGGCGAACATCTCGGACATGCCCTCGGCGCCGTTCAGCAGCACCATGTGCTCGACGTTGCCGAAGGCGTCCGCGCCGGCCCGGACGATGGCGGGCCAGTTCTCGGCCAACTGCTGTGCGACGACCGCCTCCTGGTTCTCGGCCAGGGCCGCGGCGCGGGCCTTGATGCCCTCCGCCTCGGCCAGGCCCTGGGCGCGGGTGGCCTCCGCCTCGGCGAGGCCCTTGGCGCGGGCCGCCTCGGCCTCGGCCAGGCCCTTCGCGGCCTCGGCGGCGGCCTGGGCCTCACCGGTGGCGCGGGTGGCCTCGGCGGCGGCCAGGCCGCGGGCCCGGGTGGCCTCGGCCTCGGCGGCCGCGGCGACCTTGACCCGGTTGGCCTCGGCGGCGGTCTTCAGCTCGGTCTCCCGGGAGAGCGCCTCGGCGGCGGAGATCCGGGCGTCGCGGTCGGCCTCGGCCTTGGTGCGGGTCTCGTACGCCCGGGCGTCGGCGGGCTTGCGGACGTCGGCCTGGAGCTGCTGCTCCTTGCGGTGCGCCTCCAGCTCGGCGACCTTGGTCTCCTGGACCACGACCTCCTGCCGGGCGGCGGCCTGGGCCAGCGGTCCGGCCTGCAGCGCGCGGGCCGCGGCGGTGTCCATCTCGGCCTGGTAACCGGCCTGCTGGATACCGGAGTTGCGCGTCGCCTCGGCCTTGCGGGCGAACGCCTCCTGCTCGGCCTCGGTGGCCCGGCGGTCGGCCTCGGCGGCCGCGATCCGGGCGTCGCGCTGGACGGCGGCGGCGTGCGGCGCGGCCAGGTTGGTGATGTAGCCGGTCGGGTCCAGGATCTCCTGGATCTGCAGCGAGTCGATGATCAGGCCGAGCTTCTCCATCTCGATGCCCGAGGCGGAGCGGGTCTCACCGGTGAGCCGCTCCCGGTCGCGGATCATGTCCTCGACGGTCAGCCCGCCGACGATCGAGCGCAGGTGGCCCGCGAACACGTTGTGCACCCGCTGGCCCATCATCTTCTGCTGGTCCAGGAAGCGGCGGGCGGCGTTGGCGATCGACGCCGGGTCGTCGCCGACCTTGAAGATGACGACCCCCTTGACGTGCACCGGAATGCCCTGCGAGGTCACGCACTCGACGTCCAGCGCGGCCTCGTTGAGGTCCAGCGACAGCCGCCGGACTACCTGGACGCCGGGCACCACGAAGGTGCCCCGTCCGGTGACCACGCGGAAGCCGAGGCCCTCGCCGTGCTTGGAACCCGAGATGACCAGGGCCTCGTTGGGCTCGGCGACGCGCCACATCAATTTGAACAGCAGGACGAGCAGGACGAATCCTGCGGCGACTGCTCCGACGATGCCGATCAGCATCGCGATCTCCCCCTTCGTGGCACACCGGTCCGTGGCTGCGCTGGGTGGTGCAGTTGTGGGCGCGGAACCCGGTGGCAGCCGCATTCTGCGCCTGTCGTGATCGCGGGGGAAGGGGGTGCGGCGGTGGTGACCCGCACTGTCCCGAAACTGTTGCAGGGGGTTTGCCCGCGGTTGGTGGGAAGGGGTCAGAAGGGTTCGACGTACACGGTGCGCGGTGGCTGGTAATCGACCACGACCACCATGGTGCCGGGCTGCAGCGGCTCGCCCGGCACGGCCCGGTACGCCAGGAACGCCTCGGTGCCCAGCCGTTCGGGGACGTGCACCATCACCTCGCCGACCAGGCCCGCGCCGATCCGTCCCGTCACCCGCCCCACCAGTCCGATCACATCGGGATTCTCCCCCTCGGGGCGCCGGTGTGAACAGCGGAGGCCCGCCCGGGAACGCTCCCCCCGGGCGGGCCGCCGGTGCCGGACGTCAGCTGTGGTCACCGCTCCGGCGGCGCAGCGCGAACAGGATCCCGGCGCCGACCGCGATCACCGCACCGCCGCCCAGCGCCAGCGGCAGCGCGCTGCCGCCGCCCCCGGTCTCGGCCAGCTCCGGCACCGGGGCGGCCTGCACGGTGGTGCGGGTGGCCGTCGCGGTGGCCGTCGCCGTCGCGGTGACGGTCGGGGTGGCGGTGGTCGTCGCGGTGGCCGTCACGGTGACGGTCGGGGTGGGCGTCGGGGAGGGCTCGACCGGGGTCGGGGTCGGGGAGGGCGCGGTCGAGTACACCGCGACGTGGCCGAGGCCGCCGACGCCGAACTGGGTGCACGTCCCCTCCGGGTGCTGCGGGTCGCCGCTCTTCCAGGGGCTCGGCCGGTCGACCCAGGTGTCGTTGTCGTTGTCCAGGACCTGCTGGGGGCCGGCGCCCCACCAGAAGTGGTACTCGCCGATGTCCGCCACGGCGTTGCCCGGGGCGGAGATCCGCAGGCCGAGCTTGACGGTGCTCCTGCCGGGCACCGTGAACGCGTCCGGGACGGCGAAGCTCATCACGCCGTTGCCGTCGTCCTTCCACGCGGGCACGGCCTTCCACGTGCCGGTGCCCGGAAGCTCGTACTCGACGCCGAGCGGCACCTCGACGTTGAACTCCAGCGACTCCACCCGGAAGTTCACCAGGACGCCCGGCACGTCCCGGGAGTCCCGGTTGGTGAACTCCAGCGCGCTCTCCGCGCCCGGCGTGCCGATGACGACCGGCAGACCCGCCCCGTCCTGGTACTCGGGCCAGCTGACGGTGAGCCCGCCGCTGATCACGCCGTTGGCGCAGGGCGCGGGGACGGCCGCCGGAGCGACCGCGGTGGCGGCGCCCGTGCCCAGGGCGAGGGGTGCCAGGAAACCTGCGGTGAGGACGGCCGAAGCGGCCAGGACTCGGTAGCTGCGCACGGTGCGGGAACCCCCTGGTGAGTGGAGTCCGGTCCCGGGGGCTGAAGTTGACGTCGCGTCAAGGTGCCGCCCGGCCGGTCGGTCGAGGTCGAACGCGTGTTCCGCGCGGCAGCCTACTCAACACCGTGCGCGTCCGTACCGGTTTCGGCGCCCTGGACCGGTGCCCGTCCGGTGCCCTACCGTGGTCGGCGAACGCAGGCGGCGCACGCCCCTGCGCGGAACGGGAGCTCGGAGCACCGGGCTGAGAGGGCGCTGACGGTACGCGGGCCCGCGTACCACCTGCTGCGCCGACCGCAGGAACCTGACCGGGTAATGCCGGCGTAGGGAGTTGAAGGTCGCATGACCGCATTCACCGAGCACACGTCTGCCCACCAGCCGTCGGCCGACCGGCCGTCCGCCCACCAGCCGTCCGCCACCGGGTACCCGACCCCGGCCTGGCGCAAGGCGTACCGCCAGGGCAGCCGCCCCGACCTGCGGGTGCCCTACCGCGAGGTCCACCTCACCGACGGGCGCACCGTCCCGCTGTACGACACCTCGGGGCCGTACACCGACCCGTCGCAGCCCACCGACGTCCGCCGGGGCCTGGCCGCGCTGCGCGACCCCTGGATCCGCCAGCGCGGCGACGTCGAGGAGTACGAGGGCCGCGCGGCCCGGCCCGAGGACGACGGCATCCGGCACACCGCCCCGCGCGGCGGCGACCTGCGCAACCTGGACGCCGTCTTCCCCGGTCGCCCGCGCCGCCCACTGCGCGCCCGCGACGGTGTCGCCGTCACCCAACTCGCGTACGCCAAGCGAGGGTTGATCACCCCCGAGATGGAGTTCGTGGCCCTGCGGGAGGGCCTGGAGCCGGAGTTCGTGCGCGAGCAGGTGGCCCGCGGGCGGGCCGTCATCCCGGTCAACGTGAACCACCCCGAGGTCGAACCCGCGATCATCGGCACCGACTTCCTGGTGAAGATCAACGCCAACATCGGCAACTCCGCGGTCACCTCCTCCATCGAGGAGGAGGTCGAGAAGATGACCTGGGCCACCCGCTGGGGCGCCGACACCGTCATGGACCTCTCCACCGGCCGCAACATCCACACCACCCGCGAGTGGATCCTGCGCAACTCCCCCGTCCCGATCGGCACCGTCCCGCTCTACCAGGCGCTGGAGAAGGTCGACGGCCGGGCCGAGGAACTCAGCTGGGAGGTCTACCGGGACACCGTCGTCGAGCAGTGCGAGCAGGGCGTCGACTACATGACCGTGCACGCGGGCGTCCTGCTGCGGTACGTCCCGCTGACCGCCCGCCGCAAGACCGGCATCGTCTCGCGCGGCGGCTCCATCATGGCCGCCTGGTGCCTGGCGCACCACCAGGAGAACTTCCTCTACACCCACTTCGAGGAGCTCTGCGACCTGCTGCGCGCCTACGACGTCACCTTCTCGCTCGGCGACGGCCTGCGCCCCGGCTCGATCGCCGACGCCAACGACGAGGCCCAGTTCGCCGAACTCACCACCCTCGGCGAACTCGGCCGGATCGCCCGCGCCAAGGACGTCCAGGTGATGATCGAGGGCCCCGGGCACGTCCCGATGCACAAGATCCGCGAGAACATGGACCTGCAGAAGGAGATCTGCGACGAGGCCCCGTTCTACACCCTCGGCCCGCTGACCACCGACGTCGCGCCCGGCTACGACCACATCACCTCCGGGATCGGCGCCGCGATGATCGCCTGGTGGGGCACCGCGATGCTCTGCTACGTCACCCCCAAGGAGCACCTGGGCCTGCCCGACCGCGACGACGTCAAGACCGGCGTCATCACCTACAAGATCGCCGCCCACGCAGCCGACCTCGCCAAGGGCCACCCCGGCGCCCAGGCCTGGGACGACGCCCTCTCCGACGCCCGCTTCGAGTTCCGCTGGGAGGACCAGTTCAACCTGGCCCTCGACCCGGAGACCGCCCGCGCCTTCCACGACGAGACCCTCCCCGCCGAACCCGCCAAGACCGCGCACTTCTGCTCCATGTGCGGGCCGAAGTTCTGCTCGATGAAGATCAGTAAAAGCATCACAGAGCTGTACGGCGACAAGGCCGTGAACACCGAGTACGACGCTGAGGCCGTGGCTGGCATGCAGGCCAAGTCAGAGGAGTTCGCGGCTCAGGGCAACCGGGTCTACCTCCCGCTCGCCGACTGATCCGCCGTCTCCGATACCGCGCTGCCCTGGGAGGAAGAGGGGGCTTCCCAGGGCAGCGCTTCGACGTGCGTCAGGCGTCCCAGGCGCTCACGATCGGTTCCGGCCACTCGTCGGCGGTCGCCACGAGATCGGCTGGCAAGAGCGCGACCAACAAGGACCGGCTGTCAGCGACGGCCTTCAACGCGGCCTCCTGGGCCTCGTCCCTGGTGTCGAACATGCCCTCGCCCACGGTCTCGTTGTGGGGCGGCTCGCCGACCTCGCCGACCCATTGCGACGCACCCGGCCACACCCGGACGTGTGTCAACCGGGAAGGCTCGGGCAGTCCCGTGACTCCACGGGCAGCGGCTTCCTTGATCACGTCTTCGATGGTCATGATTGGGCTCTCCTCATCTCTGCCAATGCGGCATCCAGCCGTGCGGAGCGGACCACGGTGGAAAGGTCGGTAGCGGTGCGCGCGTAGTGCTCGGCCTCGTCCCGAGCGCCCTGGCGGTAGAGCACCGTGGCCAGTTGGGCGGTGTCGATCGCCTTCGAGCGGGCCCGGTTGGACGTCTGGGAGTCAACGGCCCGGCGGAGCCGGGACACAAGGTCGGAGACCGGCTTCCCCTTGATGGTGGCGAGCAGGTAGAGCGCGTGTCCGGTCTTGCCGTGCAGCTTGTGCGGGGTGAAGTACCACATCCAGCGGGGTTCGCTGCTGAGGTCGGTGACACGGCTGTAGATCGACTCCGCAAGGCTGATCTGGCGCATCACCTCGGCTTCGTCGCCCTGTAGGGCGTACGCCTGCGCCTTCACCGCTGCGATCATCGCAAGCGCTGACAGCGGAACATTGCCCATGGCCATGTCCGCCAGCGCAACGGCGTCCTTCGACTTGCGCTCGGCGATCTCCTGGCGGGCGAGACCGGTTGCGACGTGGCATAGCAGCCTATCGTCGCCGGCCTCCTGGGCGGCCTTGATGCCGAGTCCGAACGTACTGCGTGCGGGTGCGCTCTGGCCCGCGTCGAACGCCGACCACGCCGCGAGGTCGGCGAGATTGGCGATCTGGCCGCACAGCCGGTCGCGGACGCGCGGTCCCATCGAGGACTTGGTGAGATCGACAGCGCTTCGTAGCTCGCCGAAGGCGAGATGGCGTGTAGCGAACCCTCCGCTTCGCCGGTCCCACTCCTCTAGAGCGAAGGTGCGTTCGGCGATGTCGTCAACATCCTTCATCCCTAAGACAGTTGGTGACGGCATCACGTCCGGCAGGATGCCCGCCAGGGAGACGGCCAGGAAATCGCGGCGCTTCGACTCACTCACCTCCTCGCGGTCGCGCCGGGTCCTCTTCGGGAACAGTCCCAGCTCTGTGTTCGTGGCCACGCCGAAGACTCCGCGCAAGGCGTCGCGGACCTCTTGCTCCGGCCACGTGATCACGCCACGTTCTAATCGGCTGATCACGTTGGCGTCAATCGCCCTGTCGCGTCCTGTCGCGGCCTTGATCCGGGCGTTCACACGGGTAGCGACTTCGCCTTGGGTCCACTCTCGCCCGAGACGAAGCCGTCGTAGCGCGTCGTTGGTCATCTGAGGCCCGTCTCTGCGGTACCGCTGATGGGAGCCAGACAGCCTAGTGAAGTGCCTGGCGTCTGCCTACAGGATCGCCCTGTCTCTACCCGAACCGGCAGAAGGCATCGGTGTGGGTGGGTGTCCGGGACTCCTCCGGCGTGCTGCCGTGCCGCACGGCCCCGACGTGGGAGGCGGAGTCCGGTTACGGCCTGGGGCTGGTGGACGCCCTCTCGGCTCGCTGGGGCGTGGCCTGGGCGCCGTTCGGCAAGTGGGTCTGGTTCGAGCTGAGGACGGCGAAGTCATGACCATCGAGCGGAATTCGGCCGGCAGCCGTCACCGCGGCGAACACCGCGATCCTGTCGGCGCGGTGCTGACTGGTTTCTGGGCGCTCGGCCACGTTGTCACCGTTCTTCTCCTCGGCACTTCGACGGCCCACCAGTTGGACCCTGACCACCTCGGCCCGATGCGGACGCCCCAGTCGGCTCCGGACCGCGAACCGCCTACCTGAGGGACGCACCTCAAGACTCCCGCTCCGGCCTGCAATCCCCCCCCGCAGGCCGGGACGGGTTCCGCAACTCCGTACGACCCGGAAACCGACCGAGGAATGGAGTTCAGATGGACGTGGCCCGCGGGTCCTTCGTCACCCTCGACGGCCTCAGCGCGAGCGGGAAGACCACCGTCGCCCCGCTGCTCGCGGCCCTGCTCAACGGCATCCACCTCACGGACGGCACCTTGCCGACGTTCCCCCGCACGAGGGCGGAAGTGGACGCCACCGGCAACCTGCCGGCGCGGTACCACTGGTGGATGATGGCGAACCACCTCAAGTCCGAGACGGCCCGTCAGATCATCGAGAGAGGCAGGACGGTGGTGGTCGAGTCCTACTTCCCGCGCACCGTCGCCACGCACAGCGCCATGGGGCACGACTGCGCCCCGGAGTACCCGAGCGGGGTTCTCGTGCCGGATGTGGCGGTCCTCCTGGAGGTGGACGAGCGTGCGCGGCGGGAGCGCCTTCGCCGACGGGCCGATCAGGGGACGCTGAGCTACTGGCACCAGCGTGAGGAGCCGAACGTCGCCGAGAGCTGCCGCGTCTACCGGGCATTCGGCCTCGTCCCCGTGGACAGCACCGGCCGCACGCCGGAGCAGGTGGTCGACGCGATAGCCGATATCGTGCGCTCGCGCGTACCGAACCCCCGTCAAGAAAGGTCAACTTCCCATGACCGCAACTGAGTTCGAAGCGAAGATCCTGGCCGTCGAGCCGGAGAAGATGCGCGCGCGCCTGGCAGAGGCCGGGGCGGAGCACCTGGGTGACCGGTTCCAGCGCCGCTACGTCTACGACATTCCCGGTCGGCCGGGCACGTGGGTCCGCCTGCGCGACACCGGCACCGACGTGACGCTGTGCGTCAAGGAGATCCACTCCGACGCGATCGACGGCGTGTCCGAGACGGAGACGACCGTCGGGGACTTCGACACCACGAACACGCTCCTCGGCAAGCTCGGTTACCAGCCGAAGGCGTACCAGGAGAACCGCCGCTCCTCCTGGACGCTGGGCGGCGCGGCCATCGAGATCGACGAGTGGCCGTTGATCCCCCCGTACCTGGAGATCGAGGGGGACAGCGCCGACCACGTCCACGCGACGGCCACGGCGCTAGGGCTTCCCCTGGCCGAGCTGACGAGCGAGAACACCACCAAGGTCTACCGCCGGTACGGGATCGACATCGAGGCGATCCCCCGGCTCACATTCGAGTGACAGGAGACAAGCCTTGTCAGTGACCCAACGCCCGGCAGTCCGGGTCGTCCGGGACAAGACCATCCGCGTCAAGGTGATCGACGACTGCGGGTTGGCCTGCACGTTCTGCCACAACGAAGGGACGCCGGTCACCGGCGACAACAAGGGCCGTACTCTGCTGCCCTTCGTGTCGGGGCCCGGTAAGACCGGGCGCGTGTCGATCTACAGCGAGACGAACGGCGTCAGCTTCCTCTCCGCCAAGATGGCCCCGGGCATGGCCTTCCGGCGGGCGGTGCGGACCGTGACGAAGGCGTTCGACGCCAGCGAGGTTCACCTCACCGGAGGGGAACCCACCCTCCACACGGAGGTGCCCTCACTGGTCTCGGCGCTCACCGGAATGGGACTGAGCGTCGGGATGACCAGCAACGGGGAGCGCGGGCGGCAGGTGATGCCGGAGTGCTCGGCGGCCGGCCTCAACCGGGTCAACGTCTCGGTCTTCGGCACCACCGCCGAAGAGCTCCAGGCCGTGCAGTCCGAGCGCTTCAAGTCGGCGGGCCTCGCTGACGCGAAGATCCGGTCGGCGGAGCAGACCATCCGCGCCGCGGTGGCCAACGGCGTGAAGGTCTCCGTGAACATCGTCGTGCCCGGCCTGGCCCACGTGGATCGGGTCGTCAACCTGGTCGAGTCGTACGGCCAGTTCGCGGACGTGCGGATGCTCACCAGCATCCAGGACGGTGAGGAGTCGATCGCGGCGATCTCCGAAGTGCTGGCCCGGGTCGGCGCGGAGCCGGTCCTTCGTACCTTCACCGCCGGCACGTCCGACGAGCGCACCCTCTACCGGGCGCTCGGCGGCCGGGCCGTCTACGTCAAGCGGCTGCTGCCGGTGCGACTGCCGGACACCTGCGCGTCGTGCAGCTTCAACAACGACACGGACTGCCAGGAGGGTTACTACGGCGTCCGGCTGTACCTTACCGAGCAGGGGGAGTACATGGTCGGCGTCTGCATCCAGCGGATGGACCTCTGTGTGCCCGTGGCCGAGCTGGCGAAGAGCGGCATCGTGGAAGAGGTGCAGGCGTTCAAGGATGCCGAAGTCCGGCGGCTGACGAGCCAGTACGGCGCTGCCGCTTGAGCCTGAGTAGTCCTGACGAGCCCGCCCGGGTCGGTCCTGGGTGGGGCTCGACCGCCGCCCCGTTCCTTGCGCCGCCAGCGGGGCCGCCCTTGACCCAGTAATGAAACTTTGAACACCGCCTCCCCCCTGCCCTCTTCCTCTGCCTGGATCTGGGCGCCTTCTGTCGGCCGTGCACCTTCCCCGTCCCCACCCTCGTCGTCGGCCACTGGCGCTACCTCGCCACCGGCTACACCCCCGGCGAAGAACTCCTCACCCAAACCGTCCGCCACAACCGCCGAGCCCACCAACGCCTCAAGCGAGAAGGGGACATGAAGTGACTGCGATGACTGACCGCCGTTCGGCGTCCCGCCTCTGCGATGACGAGGCGGTGGAACGCTGGATCGAGAAGCGCTTGACCGCTGCCCCGCGCTTCTCGGACGACCAACTCCGGGAGATGGGCATCATCCTGGGAGTGCAACTGACCCGCCGGACTGCTTCCACGCGGGGATGACCTGGTCCACGTCGAACGGCTTGTTGCCCATGCCGCTCGGCAGCGCGATGACAGCGTGCGGGGCCTTCTTGATCAGCTCCCGCTTCTGCGCCAGTGTCTTCGACTTCCATTCCTTCTCGACGTCGGCCGTCGCCTCCTGGGCGGCGGCCTTCGCCGCTGTGTCCTTCGCCTGGTCCGCGTGCAGTTCCTTGATCTTCTTTCCGAGCCCGGGCAGGTTCCGGAAGAACTGCTCGTCGTCGATCTCGCCGTTGTGCCAGCGTTGCCCGACGTCCCAATGCGGCCTCCGACTCTTCCTCCCGCCCCCAGTCGGGAACCTCCTCGGCGGCTGCTGCGGCGTCGGCCTTGAGCTTCCGCAGAACGAGCTTCGTGATGTGCTTGTCCGTCTCGTCCCCGCGCTTCCAGGTGCCGTTGCAGCCCCCGTCAACGGTCTTCTTGCAGAAGTGCCCGTGTTCGTACGTGACCCACTGGTTGGCCTTCTCACCCTTCATCTTCGCGTTGATGAAGATCAGCCGCCAGATCCGCGAGGAGCACGGCGGTGAGGCCGAACAGGCCGAGCGGGCCGCCCTGGCCGGCATGGCGGAGAAGTCCGCCGAGTTCGCCGCCCACGGCAACCGGGTCTACCTCCCGCTCGCCGACTGACGGCACCGCCCGCGGGGTGCCGCACCGGGAGGTGGGGGAGCTTCCCGGCGCGGCCCTCCAACGGGTGCCGGTGTCGGCCGGGCCGCAGGACGAGGGCGTGCGACCGCTCGCCGAGGAGCTGATTCGGCGCGCCGGAGGCCGGACCCGTCGTACCCGGATCAACGGGCCGGGGGCCCTGCAGTACGCGGACAATAGTCCCGGCGGTCCTATCGCCAGTAGTATGATCCCTCATTCATTGGCGGTGCGCCGTGGCCTGCCGACCGGGAGAGGAATCATTTCGAAATGAAATGCGCAGTACCGCCCTTTGTTCCTTTTATCGTCGTGCGAACCGCCCCGTGATCAAAAGATTCGCCGACCTTGAAAAGAGAACGATCGCCATCGCCGTCATCACGGCGGTCGCGGCGGTCCTCAGGCTGTGGCGCTTCCCCGACCTGCCCGGCGGACTCAACCAGGACGAAGCCAGCGCCGGATACGAATCGTTTTCGCTGCTGACCAACGGCACGGACCGCTGGGGAAACCCCTGGCCGGCCTACTTCCCCAGCTGGGGTTCCGGACAGAACGTCCTGCTCTCCTACCTGAGCGTTCCGTTCATCGGCCTGTTCGGCCTGAGCGAATTCTCCATACGCCTGGTCCCGGTGCTGCTGGGAATCGGCGCCGTCCCGCTGCTGTACGCCGCCCTGCGGCGTTTCGTCGACACCCCCGCCGCGCTGGTCGGGGCGGGTCTCCTCGCCGTCACCCCCTGGCACATCACCGCGTCGCGGTGGGCGCTGGAGTCGAACATCCTGCCGTTCTTCCTGCTCGCCGGGGTGACCACCCTGGGGTACGCGTACACCTCGCCGCGCGCCCGGATGCTGATCCCCTTCTCGCTGGTCTTCCTGGCGCTCGCGCTGTACGCCTACGGCGTGGCGATCATGGTGGTGCCGGCGATCGGGGGGCTCTACCTCGCGGCCCGGTACCGCACGGTCCTGCGGAACCCGCTCCCGGTCGGGTTGAGCGTGCTGGGATTCCTGATCGTCGCCGGACCGATCCTGCTGCTCGTCCTGGTCAACAACGTCCTGCACCACAGCCCGCATTTCGTCTCCTCCCTGCCGTTCACCGTGCCGAAATTCGCCGCGTCGCGACTGGACCAGATCAGCAACGGGCAGAACCTGGCCGAGCTCAACGCCCATTTCGTGACCGGTGGATTCGGCGACGGCTACCTGTGGACCATCCCCAACGACTTCCTGGTCCTGGGCGTGGTCGGGTTCCCGCTGGCCGCGCTTGGCGTCTACTTCGCGGCGCGCACCCGCGACCCCGAGGCCAACCTGTTCACGTTCTGGCTGGTCGGCGCCGTCATCCTGCTGTGCGTGGTGCCGGCCAACGGCAACCGGGCCAACGCGCTCTTCATCCCGCTCGTCGCCCTCACCGCGATCGGCGTGAGCGGGCTGTACCGCTCGATGACCGACCGGAAGACCGGGCGGGCGGTCGTCGCGGTCATCATGGCCACCGCGCTCGGCTACGGCGCGTTCTTCTTCTACGACTACAACACCCGCTACCCGGAGCAGATCGCCCAGCCCTTCGGGAGGGGGTTCAAGGCCGCGCTGGAATCCGCCGACGCGGCGCGGAACGGGAACGAACCGATCTACATCTCCGACCGGTTCCCGCTCAACTACATGGAGACCCTGTTCTACCTGAAGGCCGATCCGAAGGATTTCCAGAAGAATTCCGAGGTGAGCACCGTCGGTGGGATCTACCAGGTGCGGAACTACCGGAACTACTACTTCTCCAGCGGCGAGAAGTTGCTGGATTCCGCTCCCAGCTACGTGGCGGTGCTGCGCGGCGACGAGCAGCGCGAGTGCGCCCGGGTGGAGAAGATCGCCGGGCATGAACAATGGACCGTCATCCGGTGCGTGACCCACTAGCGCCCCGACCGTAGCGGCGGCCTTCCGGGTGGACCGGCGCGGGCGGCCGGAAAAACCGGGAAAGGCCGCCGGGCGGCGGGGACGAAGCCGTTCAGGCGGCTTTTCCCGTCCGCCCGGCGGCGCTTTCCCGGTAGGGCGGGAACAGCGGACGGTATCCGCGCGCCCGCGTCGAGGGCGGCGGTTGCGGGGCGGTCTCGCGGACCGGCGCCGCGCTGCGGATCGATACCGCTCGCAGGGCCGGTCCGGACACCGCGATATCGGCTGTCCTGCCGCCGCGGCGCGGTGCCGGGCGTCCGGAAGCCCTGGTCGGAACCGTCGAACGGTGCGCCCGCGGTGTGAGATCCCTCACTTCGGCGGGCCGGGCGCCTGTCGTCCGCGCCGCGGCCGGGCCCGGTGGGGAGGGCGGTCTGGCCGAGCGGGGGCTTCCAGCGGCGTCGGAGGGGTGGGGGCTGCCGCGGGCCGGGGCCGGGGCCGGGGCCTCGGTTCCGGGCGCGGCCGAAGCCGTCGCGGCCGGATCAGCGGGCGTGTCCGGCGGCCACCGCGGCGGCGGTGCGGACGAAGGAGGCCAGGGCCGGGGAGCGGGAGCGGGAGGGCCAGGCGAGGACCAGGGTGGTCGGGTCGGCGTCGGGGACGGGGACGCAGCACAGGTCGTGGCGGAGTTGGGTGCGGACCGAGGCGGGGGCCAGGGCCACGGCGCGGCCGAGGGCGACGAGGTGCATCAGCTGGGCGAGGTCGCGGACCTCGGGGCCGGTGCCCGCCCGGCCCTGCCAGCGGGCGGTGGGTTCGTCGGCCAGGTCGGCCGGGCGCAGGTGGGGGCGGTCGGCGAGGCGGTGCGAGCGGGGGAGGACGGCCACGGTGCCTTCGGTGAGCAGCGGTTCGGTGTCGAGCCCGGTGAAGTCCTCGTACGGGGCGTGCAGGAACGCGACGTCGGCGGTGCCGTCCCGGAGCAGGCGGGCCCGGTCGGGGACGTCGCACAGCAGGACCTCGACCGGGACGGCCTCCGGTGCGGCGGGGAAGGCGGCGAGGAGGGCGGGCAGCAGGTCGCCGTCCCCGCCGGGCTTCAGGGCGACCACCAGGCGGGGGCCCGGTCGTCCGGCCCGCCGGGTGCGGCGGACCGCCGCGCTCGCCGCGGCCAGGACCGCGGCGGCCTCCTCGGCGAGCACCCGGCCCGCTTCGGTCAGCGTCAGCCGGTGGTGCTCGCGCAGCAGCAGCGGGACGCCGATGCGCCGCTCCAGTTGGCGGATCGCGCGGGACAGCGGGGGCTGGGCCATGCCGAGGCGCCGGGCGGCCCGGCCGAAGTGCAGTTCCTCGGCGACGGCCAGGAAGTACGCCAGTTCGCGGGTCTCCGGTCGGTCCATGCCGCCACGGTATCGTTCGCGACCCAACCGGTCCTGTTCACCGGGGGGTTGGGGGTGGTGGGCTGGGGACATGACCGAGGACAGCAGCACCTTCGCCCTGGTGACCGGGGCCAACCGGGGCATCGGCTTCGCCGTCGCCCGACAGCTCGCCGAACGCGGCCTGACCGTCCTGGTGGCCGCCCGGAGCCCGGAGCGGGCCGCGGCCGCCGCCGAGCGGCTGCGCGCCGCCGGGGCCGCGGCCAGGCCGCTGACCCTGGACGTCACCGACCCGTCCGGCGTCCGGGAGGCCGCCCGGCGGGTCGACGCCTGGTGCGGCCGGCTCGACGTCCTGGTCAACAACGCCGGGATCTCCGGTGCGGTGGACCGCCGACCCCCCAGTGCCGCGGCGCCGGAGGAGGTGGGCGCGGTCCTCGGGACGAACGTCCTGGGGGTGCTGGCCGTGACGAACGCGATGCTGCCCCTGCTCCGGCGCTCCGCCCGGGCCCGGATCGTCAACGTGTCCAGCGGGCTCGGCTCCCTCGACCGGCAGACCGACCCGGGCCACTACGTGTCCGCTCTGCCGCCGATGGCGGCCTACCCCGTGAGCAAGGCCGCGCTCAACATGCTGACCGTGCAGTACGCGAGGGAGCTCCGACCGGAGGGCATCCTGGTCAACGCCGCCGCCCCGGGCGCCTGCGCCACCGACTTCACCAGCGGCCTCCCCTTCGCCCGCGACGTCACCCGCACCGCGGACGAGGGCGCGGCGGTCGTCGTCCGGCTGGCCACCCTCGGACCGGACGGGCCGACCGGCGGCTTCTTCGAGGACGACGGCCCGGTCCGCTGGTGACCGGCGCCCGGGTCGGCGGGGCGGTCGGGTTCAAACGGGCGTCGTCCTCCCCCCTGGAAGGGGCCTGTTCGGGGCGGCCGATTGCCAGTAGCATCCGGTCCCGCCGCTGACCTGCGGTGTTCTCGGCGGTGATGCGCAACGAAGAGGTAATTCCGTGCACGACGTACAGGCCCCGCCCGCCGGGCGGCCGTTCTCCGACGACGTGGCCGCCCTGGCTGCCGCGGAGGGGTTGGGCGGGCTCCGCGCCTCGTTCGCCCCGAAGCGCCGCAGTGCCTGGAGCATCCTGGGCCTGGCGGTGTTCGGCCTGTTCGGCCTGTTCGTCTTCGTGCTGCCGGGCCTGTTCTTCCTGTGGCAGCTCTGGCAGACGCCCAACGTCAACCGGAAGCAGGCGGCCCGCCGGATCCACTGCTTCGAGCACGGGCTGGTGCTGGACGAGCCGGGCGGCCCGCTCGCGTTCCGCTGGGACGCGCTCTCGGTGCTGCAGCGGATCACCCGGCGGTACGTGAACGGGATCTACGTCGGGACGTCCTACGAGTACCGGCTGTTCCGGCCGGACGGGGTGAAGGCCCGGCTGACCGGCTTCTACGCCGACCCGGAGGTGTGGGGAGCGGCCGTGCAGCACGAGATCACCCGGGCCCAGCTGCCGGGCGTGCTGGGCCTGCTGGGCGGCGGCGGGACGGTCCACTTCGGCGACATGGTGGTGAACGCCGCCGGGGTGGCGACGGCCAACCGCAGCGGCGTGCCGTGGGGCGAGGTCGAGCAGGTCGAGGTCAGGCGCGGCACGGTGGCGGTGCGCCGGGCGGGGAAGTGGCTGCCCTGGTCGAACACCCCGGTCCACAAGATCCCGAACTTCTTCCTGTTCCTCTGCGTGGTCGACGAACTCCGGGCCCGGAACGGCGGATTGTAGGTACTCGGGACGGGATCGGCGGAAGGCCGGGGAATCCCTTTGGGAATTCTTTGTATTTCTTTTGGGTCACGCCCGCTGGATATCGCGGCGAATGCCGGGAACGCCCGATTCGGGCCTGGATAGGGTGCGCGCACCGTCGTCGCAGGGCGACCCAGACCAGAGGAACCCATGTCCACTCCGCAGACCCCCCAGCCCGAGTACCCGACCACTCCTGCGGCGCCCGCCGCCCCCTTCGAGTACGCCGCCGCGCAGGCTGCCGCCGACGCCCCGAAGAAGGGCGGCAAGGGCAAGAAGGTGCTCGGCATCATCGGGGTGATCGTCATCGGCGTGGCGGTCAAGGTCGGCGTCGGCTCGCTGTTCAGCGACGACCCGGTCCGCGCCAAGGTCGGCGACTGCGCCGTGGTCGCGGGCACCGACAAGAACCCGGACTTCAAGGTCGTGGGCTGTGACGACGCCAAGGCCAACACCAAGGTCTCGAAGGTCATCGACAACAGCTTCGACGTGAACGCCTGCGGCGACGACTTCGTGGCCATCGCGCAGCAGAAGGGCACCGAGAAGTTCGTGCTGTGCCTGACGCCGACCGAGAAGTGACGCCGACCGAGAAGTGACGCGGCGCGTGCGGTGACGCGGCGCGAGCGGTGACGGCGCGGCCCCGGCGGGAAGTTCCGCCGGGGCCGCGTCGCGTCGCGGGGTCGGGCCCGTCAGCGGGAGAGCGCGGGTCCGACCGGGGCCCGGTCGGGGTCGTGGGCGGGGGCGGCCGGGGCGGGCTCGGCGGGGCCGCGGCGGTACTCCTGGACGGCGGCGGCCAGGACGGCGAGGGCGGCCAGGACCATCAGGCCGGAGATCAGCCGCCACTCGTTCGCCGACCAGTGGTACTTCCGGTAGTGGTCCGGCAGTTCGTAGTACAGGAACGGCAGGTAGCTGGCCAGCGAGGACGCCTGCACCAGGATCGGCACGTACCAGAGCCGGCGCGGCATGTGGAAGGCCACCACCAGGCTGAGCACGTCCGTGATGTAGAAGTACCGGTCGTGCATCGAGGGCAGCAGCATCGGCACGGTGACCGCCGAGGCCAGCGCGGTCAGCAGGACCTGGTTCGGGGTGAGCGAGGCCCCGGTGGAGGCGCGGCGCACCGTGCGGCGGCCGGTCCGGGAGAACACGGCCAGCGCGGTCAGGGCGATCACCACGACGGCCGCGAACGCCACGCCGACGGTGCGGATCAGGTCGGCGGTCTCGGTGCTGCCGGGGGTCTTGACGAAGTGGTAGAGCGACGGGGCGTTGAGCGCGAGGCTCTGGTAGGTGCCGGTCTGGCGGCTGTAGACGGTGAGCAGTTGGACCGGGTCCGCGCCGACCAGCAGCGCCGGGACGTCCAGTGCGAGGTAGACGGCCGGGATCGCCAGCAGGCTCTGCCACTTGACCTGCCGGGTGACCACCATGACCAGCAGGAACGGGAAGACGAAGACGGTCTGGAGCTTGAACGCGAAGGCCAGGCCGAACAGGGTGCAGGCCCACCACGGGCGGTGCCGGAGCACGAAGTAGACGCCGCCCACCACGAACGAGGCGTAGATCGAGTCGGCCTGCGCCCACCACCCGCTGTTCGCGGCGACGGTCGGCAGCAGCACGGCCAGCAGCGCCGCCGCGAACGGCTGCCACGCGGAGCGCCCCGGGAAGCGCAGGGCCACCAGCTTGAACACGAAGAACGCCTGCAGCAGGTCGAAGGCGACGGAGAGCGCCTTGATCCCGGTGAGCGCGGAGACCGGAAGGTGGGTCAGGCCGGCCAGCAGGTACAGGTACGGGACGTTGTAGTCGGCGAAGCCGGGGTCGCTGAGCGCCCGGAGGCCGCCGTGATCCGCGATGTAGTGGTACCAGGTCTGCAGGAAGACCTGGTAGTCCACCGATTCGGCGTGCCACTTCGGCAGCCGGGCGGTCAGGCAGGCGGCCACGACGACGGCGGCCAGCAGCAGGCGGACCGCCGGTCTCGACAGCGCTCCCCGCGCTTCACCGGATATGTTCGGTGCGCTCACAGACGATCTCCCCGGATACGGGGGAGCGCCACATCGCCCCCCGAACACAATTGGCACACATCCTAGCCGTCCTGGGTAACGGGCCGGGCGGAGCAGGGGGGTGCGGGGAGCGCGGGCCGGGGTGCGGTCAGGCCGGGTGGGTGAGGCGGTGGACGGCCGGGGCGGAGACCACCTGGACGGTGTCGGTGCCGGGCAGCCGGAGGTGGGCGAAGCCGCCCTCCAGGGTGAAGTCGACGTCCTCGGCGCGGTCGACGGGGGTGCCCGTGGCGTCCAGGACGGTGTAGCCGGGGCGGAGTTCGACCGTGCCGCGGCGGGGGTGGGGGGTCATGCCGGGACCTCCGGGAAGTCGAGGGCGGGCTGCGCGAGGTGGTTGAAGTAGTTGGAGAGCGTGTTGAGCGCGACGTGGGCGGTGATCTCGGCGAGTTCGGCGTCGGTGACCCCGGCCGCGCGGGCGGTGGCGAGCTCCTCGTCGGTGACCCGGCCGCGGCGGTGCAGGACGCGGTCGGCCAGGCGCAGCACCGCGTCGGCGTGCGGGTCGGTGTCGTCGGCGCCCTGGCGGGTGCGGGCGAGCTGCTCCTCGTCGAGGCCGAGCAGGCGGCGGCCGCGCAGGGTGTGGGCGCTGACGCAGTAGGTGCACCCGTTGTGCTGGGCGGTCAGCAGGGCGAGCTGTTCGCGCAGCTTCGGGGTGAGGGCGCCGTTGCCGAGGTGTTCGTGCAGGGCGAGGTAACCGCCCAGGGCGGCGGGGGAGTTGGCGAGGGTGGCGTACAGGTTGGGGAGCCGTCCGAGGCGGGCGCGGGTGCGTTCCAGCAGCCCGTCCGGGTCCTCGGTGAGCAGTGGCAGGCGTGGCATCGTCCCCTCCGGATGGTACCGATCGGTTCCGTTCTGACGCGACAGGACGGTACCGATCGGTACCGAAATCCGTCAACCACCCGCTAGCCTGGGGGACATGGCCACCCACGCACGCGCCCGCCTGCTCGACACCGCCGAGGCGCTGTTCTACGCCGAAGGCGTCCGCGCGGTCGGAGTCGAGCGGATCCTCGCCGAGTCCGGCGTCGGCCGCGCCTCCTTCTACCGGCACTTCGCCGGCAAGGACGCCCTGGTCGTCGCCGTCCTCACCCGCCGCGACCAGGCCTGGCGCGACTGGCTCGCCGACCGCGTCACCGCCCTCGGCGGCCGCCCCCTCGACGTGTTCGACGCCCTCGCCGAACGCTTCGCCCGCGCCGACTTCCGCGGCTGCGCCTTCATCAACACCATGGTCGAGACCGCCGACCCCGACAGCCCCGCCCACCGGGTCGCCGCCGCCCACAAGCGGCAGGTCGTCGACTACGTCGCCGCGCTGCTCGCCGACCGGGGCCACCCGGCCGACCGGGCCGCCGACCTCGCCCACCGGATCGTCCTGCTGATGGACGGCGCGATCGTCACCGCCCTGCGCGAGGGCACCCCCGCCCCCGCCGCCGAGGCCCGGACGATCGCCGCCGCCCTGCTGGCCGCCGAGCCGCCGCCGGGGCCGGGACTGGAAGATCCGTGCGCGGAGCCCGCCGCCCGCGGGTGATCCGTGCGCCCGGACCGGACGGGCGGGCGACGGCGCGAGGATGCCGGGGAACCGTCCGCTCCCCGTCCACCCAGGAGGCGCACCCATGTCGGCCGACGTTCACCCCCCGCTCGACGGACTCCGCCGCGACGCCGCCGCGCTCCACCCCGAACTCGTCGCACTGCGGCGCGCCCTGCACCGCGAGCCCGAGATCGGACTCGACCTCCCCCGCACCCGGGCCCGGGTCCTCGCCGCCCTGGACGGCCTCCCGCTGGAGGTCACCCTCGGCGAGCGGCTCTCCTCCGTCACCGCCGTGCTGCGCGGCGCCCGCCCCGGCCCCGCGGTGCTGCTCCGCGCCGACCTGGACGGCCTGCCCGTGCAGGAGAACACCGGCCTCCCGTACGCCTCCCAGGCCCCCGGCGCGATGCACGCCTGCGGGCACGACCTGCACACCGCCGCGCTGGTCGGCGCGGCCCGGCTGCTCGCCGCCCGCCGCGAGGAGTTGGCGGGCAGCGTGGTGCTCATGTTCCAGCCCGGCGAGGAGGGCGGTGGCGGCGCCGCCCTGATGGTCGAGGACGGCGTCCTGGACGCGGCCGGGGAGCGGGTCGCCGCCGCGTACGCCCTGCACGTCGGCGCCGCGCTGCTCCCGGCCGGGTACGTGGCCGGGCGGCCCGGGCCGATCATGGCGGCCTCCGACACCCTGCGCGTGGTGGTGCGCGGCCGCGGCGGCCACGGCTCCAGCCCGCACCTGTCCACCGACCCCGTCCCGGTGGCCTGCGAAGCCGTGCTCGCCCTACAGACCATGGTCACCCGCCGCTTCGACGCCTTCGACCCGGTCGTGCTGACCGTCGGCACCTTCCACGCGGGCACCGCCGAGAACGTCATCCCCGACGAGGCCGCCTTCGGCGCGACCGTCCGCTCCTTCTCCCCCGCCGCCCGCGAGCGGGTCCTCGCCGAGGCCGTCCGGCTGGTCCGCGGCATCGGCGAGGCGCACGGCTGCCAGGTCGACGCGGTGGTCGAGCCCGGCTACCCCGTCACCGTCAACGACCCGGCCGAGGCCGCGTACGCCGAACGCACCGTGCGCCGACTGCTCGGCGAGGAGCGCTACGTCGAGATGCCCCGCCCGCTGGCCGGGTCCGAGGACTTCGGCGTGCTGGCCGAGCACGTCCCCGCCGCGTACGTCATGGTCGGCGCCTGCCCCGCCGACGCCGACCCGTTCACCGCCGCCTACAACCACTCCGCCGAGGCCCGCTTCGACGACGGCGTCCTCGGCGACGCGGCGGCCCTGCTGGCGGCGCTGGCGCTCGGCAGGCTGCGGTGACCCGGCCGCGACGGCTCAGGGCTCGATCGGGACGTAGCCGGTCCGGCGGCCGTCCGCGGTCAGCAGGTGCCCGACCAGCTTGAGGGTGCGCAGGGTCACGTGCCGGTCGTGGACCCGGATCGCCGGGTGGTGGTGCGCCAGCTCCTGCTCGATCCGGCGCAGGTCCGGCAGCTGCGGGGCGATCAGGTACAGCGCCAGGTTCG
Source organism: Kitasatospora sp. NPDC001540 (assembly GCF_042894345.1). Taxonomy (NCBI): domain Bacteria; kingdom Bacillati; phylum Actinomycetota; class Actinomycetes; order Kitasatosporales; family Streptomycetaceae; genus Kitasatospora; species Kitasatospora sp. NPDC001540. The sequence goes on along the minus strand of NZ_JBIAVO010000003.1, from coordinate 108,673 downwards.
CCGGGCCGACGGTGACCGCGCACATCCGGGTCTGCGGCAGCGCGGTCAGCCGCCGCACCGCGTCGGGCAGGTCCGCGGGCGGCACGTCCAGCCACAGCATCGCGCCCACCGGGTGGCCGGTGACCCGCGGCGAGGCGTCGCAGCGCAGCACCGCCCGCCCGGAGCCCCGCAGTTCGGCCAGCCGGCGGCGCACCGTGCTGGCGGGCAGCCCGGTGCGCGCGGACAGCTCCGCGTAGGGCATCCGGCCGTCCGCGCCCAGCGCCCGGATCAGCGCCAGGTCCTCCTCCACCCGCCGGTCCGCCACCGGCCGGGCCGCCCCCGGCGCGGGCGCCGCGATCGCCCGCCGCTGCTCGGCGTCCAGCGCCCCGTTGGAGAAGCGGCTGCCCTCCACCAGCGTCCGCTCCACCAGCGCGGTCCGGGTGCGCAGCACGCCGGGCACCGTGCCCAGCCGCTCCAGCAGGTACGAGGTCAGCGAGCCGTGGTCGTACGCGGCGACGGTCAGCAGCAGGTCGGCGTCGCCGGTGACCAGCTCGATGCTGGCGGTCTGCGGGTGCCGGGCCACCGCCGCGGCCACCGCGCCGACCCGGTCGGCGGGGCAGTCGACCTGGACGAGCGCGGTCAGGCCGCGGCCGATCCGGTCCGCCGACGGGTAGCAGGTCACCCAGGCGTCCCCGTTCGCGGTCAGCCGCGCCCAGCGGCGGGAGAGCGTCGCCGGGTCGACGCCGAGCGGGGCGGCCAGCCGGGACCACGGCGCGCGCGGGTCGACCCGGAGGGCGTCGACGAGCGCCAGGTCGAGTTCGTCGATCATGGCTGATCCTTGCGCGGTGTCGGCCGCAGGAACGGATTCGTGCGCGGGCGGTGCGGCGGCCTCCAGGTTAGCCATCCTGGCCGCCACCCCCACACCCTCCGCACCCCCACGGAACCGCCGATGACCGCCACCGTCGTGCCCCCGCCCGCCCGTTCCGCCGGCCCCGTCCGCTCCGCCGTCCTGCTGCTGGCCCTGGTCGAGTCCGCCAGCGGCGTGCTGCAGGGCGGCTTCCCGATCCTGCTGCCCCGGCTCGGCGACCACCTCGGCCTGCGGCCCGCCGACCTGAGCCTGGCGCTGGGCGTCGAGTTCCTGGTCTCGGGCGTCGCCGTGCCGCTCACCTCCCGGCTCGGCGACCTGTACGGCCACCGCCGCCTGCTGCGCGCCACCGTCCTGCTCACCCTGCTCGGCTCGGTCGTCACCGCCCTCGCCCCCGACCTGCCGGTCCTGCTCGCCGGACGGGCCCTGGCCGGGTTCCTGGCCTGCTGGCTGCCGCTGGAGTTCGCGATCCTGCGCGACCGCCTCGGCGAGGAGCGCGGCGGACGCGCCGTCGGCCCGCTGGTCGGCTCGCTCACCGTCGGCTCCACCCTGGGCGCCCTCGCGGTCGGCGGACTCGGCGCCGACCCGGCCGCCACCCGCCCGCTGCTGTGGGCCCTGGCCGCGCTCCCGGCGCTGGTCCTGCCGGTGGTGTGGCGGCTCGTCCCCGAGTCCCGGACCAGGGCCGCGGGCCGGATCGACTGGGCGGGCACCGCCCTGCTCTCGCTCGGCCTGACCCTGCTGCTGTCCGCCCTCGGCGCGAGCGGGGTGCTGCCGGTCGCCGCGACCCTGACACTGCTGGCCGCGGGCGCCGGGCTGCTGGCGCTGTTCGTCCGCCAGGAGCTGCGCACCGACACCCCGACGGTGGGCGTCCGGCTGCTCGCCCGCCGGGCCACCGCCCCGGCCTTCGCCCTCAGCTTCCTGCTCGGCTGCGCCCTGTACGGCGCCCAGGGCCCCACGCTGGCCTTCCAGGCCGCCGACCCGGCCGAGACCGGCTACGGGCTGGGCGCGGTGCCGCTGGTGCTCGGCCTGCTGGTCCTCCCGCAGACCGCCGCCGCCACCCTCGGCGCCCTCACCGCCCACCGGCTGACCCGGCGTCACGCCCCCGCCGCCGTCCTCGCCGCCGGGTTCGCGCTGTGCGCCACCGGCTACGGCGCCATCGCCCTCGGGCACGCGGCCGCCTGGCAGTTCGTCCTCGGCGGCGCGCTGGCCGGCTACGGCGCCGGACTGGGGCTGAGCCTGCTCCCGGCCCTCCTCATGCAGCGGCTGCCCGCCGACCGGACCGGCATCGGCACGGGCGTCTACAACACCCTCAAGTCCCTGGCGGGCGCGGCCGCGGGGGTGGTCGCCGCTGCGGTCCTCGACCACCTGGCGCTCCGGGCGGGCGTGCCCGCCGAGGGCGCTTACACCCTGGTGTGGACGGGCTGCGCGGTGCTGTGCGCCCTGGGCGTGCCGGTCGCCCTGCGGGCACGCTCCTGAGGGGCCCGCATCGAGGGGCCCTCCGGGCCCCTGACGGCGCCTCCCGGCGTTCAGACCTCGTTGGGGCCGGTGAACCCCGGGCCCTCGGGGCGGGGGCGGCCCTGGTCGTCGGTGAGCCCCTCCGGGCCCGGGCTGGTGAAGTCGGGGGAGGAGTAGCCGGGCCCGGTGAACTCCGCGGAGCGTTCGCGGGGGCGCCCCCGGTCGTCGGTGAGGCCCTCGACGCCGGGGCTGGTGAAGCCCGGGGAGGAGTAGGCGGCGCGGCTGTAGCCGGGGCTGTGCAGGTCGGGCGGGGCGGTGCGGGCGGGCGGCAGCGGGGCGACGGGCGCGGCGGCCAGGTTGGCGTGCAGCCAGGGCAGCAGGGCGCGTTCGCGCAGCGCGGTGCGCCAGGCCTCGCGGGCCTCGGCGAGGTCGGCGTGCTGCTGTGGGTCGGCGTGGTCGGGGCCGGTGGAGGCGTCGCGCAGCGCGGTGAGGACGAGCCCGGCGCCGCCGACGAGCAGGGCGGCGGCGGCGATGGCGAGGGCGACGACCCCGGCGGTGACGGTGGAGCGGCCGAGCGCGAGGTCGGGCGCGGCGGCGCGCAGCAGCCAGCCGAGCAGCAGCAGGACGAGTCCGGCGGCGCCCGCCAGGACGGGGGTGAGCACGGTGAGGACGGGGAACAGCCCGGCCCCGGTGGGCGGCGTGCTGCCGGGGTGCTCGGCGAGCGCGGTGCGCAGCGCCAGGTAGTGCGCGTACTCGGGCGCGGCGGGTGCGGCGACGGTGTCGGCGTCGGCGAGCGCCTTGGTGTGGAGCTGTTCGGCGGTGAGGTGCTCGCCGGGTCCGGCGAGGGCCTGTCGGACGCCGGTGTCGCGCAGTGCTTCGTCGAGCAGCCGCGCGAAGTCGGCGCGGTCCTCGGCGAGCAGGCGCGGGGGGTTGCTCATGGGTACCCCGTTCCGCGAGGTCGACGGAGGTCAGTGGCCTCGATGGTAGGGGCGCGCGGGAGCGGGCCGACAGCCTCTTTCCGGAACTTCCGGGTGCTCAGTTCCCTTGCTGGGCAAGGGGAGTGTCGTTCAGTTGTTCAGTTCGGGGCCGGGCCCGCGGGTGTCAGTTCAGCGGCAGCCGGGCGACCAGCAGGCGTCCGTCCATGGTGACGCCGCCGTCCATCGCGATGGCCAGCTCGTCGGCGTAGATGTAGGGGCCGGGGACGTGCGGCGGGGTGCCGTCCTCGGGATGGTCGCCGGTGAGGTACGGGATCGGGCTGTGGCCGTGGACGACCCGGTAGCCGCCGTAGACGGCGAGCAGTTCCTGGGCGGCCATGGTGCCGGCCTGGCCGCGGAAGGCGAAGCGCTTGGTGAACTTGCGGAAGGCGTCCCACCACTCGTCGATGCCCTCGTCGGCGAGCAGGGCGTGCACGGCGTCGTTGACGTCGGCGATGGTCTCGCCGTACTCCAGGTACGCGGTGGTGTCGGAGTGCAGCAGCAGGTGGCCGTCCTCCAGGGCCATCGCGGGCAGCCGGGAGAGCCAGCTGATGTGGTGCGGCTGCAGGCGCTCCAGGTCGTGCTGCTGGCCGCCGTTGAGGCGCCAGGCGGCGAGGAAGGAGGCCGTTCCGGCGGTGGACTGGACGGCCTCGTCGCCGTAGCGGGAGGCGCCCAGGAAGAGCAGTTCGTGGTTGCCCATCAGGGCGCGGCAGTAGCCGCCGGCCGCGGCGGCCTCGGCGGCCAGCTGCATGACCAGGTCGATGACGCCGATGCCGTCGGGGCCGCGGTCGGTGAAGTCGCCGAGGAACCAGACCCGGGAGCGGCCGGCCGACCAGTGGCCCTCGGTGTCGATCAGGCCCTGCTGGTGGAGGGCGGCGAGCAGCTCGTCGAGGTACCCGTGGACGTCGCCGATGACGAACAGCGGTCCGGGGCCCTCGCCGGGCTCGGGCTGCGGGTAGGGGAAGTGCACCTCGACGGGCGGGGTGTCGATCGGCGGGCCGAGCTCGATGGTCGGCGGGTCCTCGTGCGGGGCCTGGCCGGTGGGCGCGTAGTGGCCGGGTACGGGGGGCGCGTCGGCGCCGAACTGGCTTGCCGGGGCCCAGTGCTGCTCCAGGTAGCGGGCACCGCCGTAGGTGCTGTACGTCTCCTCGTACGGGTACCCGGCGGGCTCGGCGGGTTCGAAGTAGGAGCCTTGCGGGAGCACGTCGAGGTCCTGGCGGGGGCGGGGGCCCGAGTGCGGGTGCTCGGGTTCGCGGAAGAGGTCCTCGGGTGTCATTCGCCCATCATAGGAAGCGCACTCTCCCGTCGTCCTCACCTGGTCGGTATCCGATTCCTGTCGGCCCGCCCGCCCGGCCCCGCGCGGGCCCCCCGGCCGTCCGGTCCGTACCGGTCTGGGGTGGTCCGGACCAGTGCCGTCGCGCCCGCGGCTACCCCTCGCCGGGGGCCCGGGGCGGGCTGACGGTGGTGCGCGGGGTGCGGCGCTGCGAGGAGGCCCGGACGATCAGCTCGGTGGGCATCAGGGTGCCGGGCGGCGGGCCCGTCCCGGCGGTGCGGTAGCGCGGCGGGAAGAGCCGTCCGGTGGCGGTGCCGGTGCCCGCGTCGACTCCTTCGATCGCGTCGATCAGCAGGTTGACCACGGTGGTGCCGATCCGACGGGGTTTCAGCGACAGCGTGGTGATGGGGGGTTCGGTGTTGGCGTACACGTCGGACTCGCTGCAGCACACCAGCAGCAGGTCGTCGGGCACCCGCAGCCCGTAGCGGCGGGCGGCCGCCAGCAGGTCGGTGCCGTTCGGGTCGAACAGGCCGTACACCGCGTCGGGCCGGTCGGGGCGGGCCAGCAGCCGGTCGGCGGCCACCGCCCCGGCGGCCGGGTCGTGGGCCGGGTAGGCCTCGTACACGGGCTCCTGGCCGACCCGGTCGCACCAGGCGAGGTACGCCTCGGTGGAGAGCCGGGTGTAGGTGTCGGTGGAGGTGCCGGTGAGCAGGCCGATCCGGCGGGCCCCGGCCGTGCTGAGGTGGTCCAGGATGTTCAGGACGGCGGCCTCGTGGTCGTTGTCGACCCAGGCGGTGACCGGGCAGTTGCCGGGCTTGCCGTCGGAGACCACCGGGACGCCGGACCGGTACAGCTCGGTGACCAGCGGGTCCTGGTCGGGCGGGTCGATCACCACCGTGCCGTCGAGCGCGATGTTGCTCCAGACGTCGTGCCGGGAGGAGGCGGGCAGCACCACCAGGGCGTAGCCGCGGCCGAGCGCGGCGCTGGTGGCGGCCCGGGCCATCTCGGCGAAGTAGGCGAACTCGGTGAAGGTGAACGGCTCTTCGCCGTACGTGGTGACCGTCAGGCCGATCAGGCCGGACCTGCCGGTGCGCAGGGTGCGGGCGGCCGCGGACGGCCGGTACCCGAGTCGCTCGGCGACCTCGCGGACCCGGCTGCGGGTCTCGTCGGGGAGGCGCCCCTTGCCGTTCAGGGCGTCCGAGACGGTGGTGATGGACACGCCGGCGGCCGCCGCGACGTCCCGGATGCCGGCCCGCTCCAGGCGCCGGGACGCGGTGGCCCGTCGACCGTTCTGGTTGGCTGCTGCTGTCATGGCGGACCGATCGTATGGCTCGTGACGGCGCTGCGTGACCGGTTCGCTACCGAAGGTCGGAGATACGTTTCTCCATGAACGCCTTGGGCGGGTGCCCTTCGATCGGCACGGTTTTCCGGCCGCGATACCTCTGACATGTGCCAAAGGAACCCGGCAGAATGGCCGAACTGCACCCGTAACCCGGACGAGCATCTCACCCGCACGGGTGAGGGCGGTCGGTATCGTTCGCGGCACCCGACCGGGGCGGAACGGCGCCACCGCCGAGTAACGAGAAACGGAGAACCCCGTGGTTCAGCGCGAACACGGCCCCCGCCTGCGGCCCAGCCTGGGCGGCATCCCCAGCTACAAGCCGGGCAAGCCCGCCGGGGCCGACGCCTTCAAGCTCTCCTCCAACGAGAACCCCTACCCGCCGCTGCCCGGCGTGCTGGAGGCGGCGGTCGCCGCCGCGGGCGACTTCAACCGCTACCCCGACATGGCGGTCAGCGGCCTGGTCACCGAACTCGCCGAGCGCTTCGGCGTCCCCGCCGAGCACGTCGCCACCGGCACCGGCTCGGTCGGCGTCGCCCAGTCCCTGGTGCTCTCCGCGGCCGGCCCCGGCGACGAGGTGGTCTTCGCCTGGCGCTCCTTCGAGGCGTACCCGATCATCACCCAGGTCGCGGGCGCCACCCCCGTGCCCGTCCCGCTGACCGACGGCGAGGCCCACGACCTCGACGCGATGCTCGCCGCGATCACCGACCGCACCCGGCTGGTCTTCGTCTGCAACCCCAACAACCCGACCGGCGCGGCCATCCACCGCGAGGAACTGGTCCGCTTCCTGGACGCCGTCCCGGCCGACGTGCTGGTCGTGCTGGACGAGGCCTACCGCGAGTTCATCCGCGACGCCGACGTCCCCGACGGCATCGAGCTCTACCGCGACCGCCCCAACGTCTGCGTGCTGCGCACCTTCTCCAAGGCGTACGGCCTGGCCGGCCTGCGGGTCGGCTTCGCGATCGCCCACGAGCCGGTCGCCGACGCGCTGCGCAAGACCGCCGTCCCGTTCGGCGTCAGCCAGCTCGCCCAGGACGCCGCGGTCGCCTCGCTGCGCGCCGAGGACGCCCTGCTGGAGCGGGTCGAGGCCCTGGTCGCCGAACGGGCCCGGGTCACCGCCGCGCTGCGCGCCCAGGGCTGGACGGTCGTCGACTCCCAGGCCAACTTCGTCTGGCTCCGCCTCGGCGAGCGCACCCTCGACTTCGCCGCCGCCTGCGCCGAGGCCGGCGTGGTGGTCCGCCCGTTCGCGGGCGAGGGCGTGCGGGTCTCGATCGGCGAGGTCAAGGGCAACGACCTGTTCCTGGGGGCCGCGGAGGCGTTCCGCAAGGAGATCTGAGCCTCCGTCAGAAAGCGGGGCGGGCGGCGCGGTTGCCCGCCCCGCCGCGGTGGAAGGACTCCGGGGGCAGGCCCGCGCACCACAGGGAGAAGCCCGGATGACCACCCAGCACGACGCCGACCTCGTCCCCACCGCCTGGTACAACCTCCTGCCGGACCTCCCGGAGCCCCTCCCGCCGATGCTCCACCCCGGTACCAAGGAGCCGGTCACCGCCGACGACCTCGCCCCGCTGTTCCCCGCCGAACTCGTCGCCCAGGAACTCGGCGGCCCCCGCGAGGTGGACGTCCCCGGCGCGGTGCTCGACCTGTACCGCCGCTTCCGCCCCGCGCCCCTGGTGCGCGCCGAGCGCCTGGAGCGCGCGCTGCGCACCCCCGCCCGCATCTACTACAAATACGAAGGGGGCAACCCGACCGGCTCGCACAAGCTCAACACCGCGCTGGCGCAGGCGTACTACAACAAGCGGGCCGGGGTGACCCGGCTGGTCACCGAGACCGGCGCCGGGCAGTGGGGCAGCGCGCTCGGGCTGGCCTGCTCCTTCCTGGAGCTGGACTGCGAGGTCTTCATGGTTCGGGTCTCCTACGACCAGAAGCCGTACCGGCGGGCCCTGATGGAGACCTACGGCGCCGCGGTGCACGCCTCGCCCTCCCAGCTGACCGCCGCCGGACGGGCCGCGCTGGCGGCCGACCCGGCGGCCACCGGCAGCCTGGGGCTGGCGATCTCCGAGGCGGTCGAGTCGGTGGCTGCGGCGGGCGGCGCGGCCAAGTACGCGCTCGGCTCGGTGCTGAACCACGTGCTGCTGCACCAGACGGTGATCGGGCAGGAGGCGCTGGCCCAGTTCGCCCGGATCGACGACTACCCGGACGTGGTGATCGGCGCGGCGGGCGGCGGCTCCAACTTCGGCGGGCTGGCCTTCCCGTTCCTGGGCGAGCAGTTGGCAGGCCGCCGGGCGGTGCGGGCGGTGGCGGTGGAGCCCGCGTCCTGCCCCTCGCTGACCCGGGGCCGCTACGACTACGACTTCGGCGACAGCGCGGGCACCACCCCGCTGATGAAGATGCACACCCTGGGGCACGGCTTCACCCCGCCCGCGATCCACGCCGGCGGGCTGCGCTACCACGGCATGTCGCCGATCGTCAGCCACCTCAAGGAGCTCGGGCTGGTCGAGGCCGTCGCCGTGCCGCAGACCGCCTGCTTCGAGGCGGGCGTGGCCTTCGCCCGGGCCGAGGGCATCGTGCCCGCGCCGGAGTCCACCCACGCGGTGCGGGCGGCCGTGGACGAGGCGCTGGCCTGCCGGGAGTCCGGCGAGTCGAAGGCGATCGTGTTCGCGCTGTCCGGCCACGGGCACTTCGACATGCAGGCGTACCTCGACCACTTCGCGGGGCGGCTCACGGACTGACCGCGGGGCCCGCGTGAAGCGGTGACGGGACTTTGCTGGGAGGTTTCCGGGAATCGGGTCAAGGGCCGGTGGTCGTCCGGTAGGCCACCGGCCCACGGGTGGTCGGTATGTGCCGATCTGTCCGGATCGCTGGTCACAGCGGGCGTTCAGGATTCGCACAGGACGGCGCAAGAGCGCGGGGCGATGCTTCTGCGCCATGAAGGTGCTTCCGCGACGGCGTGGGGCCGTCCTCGTCAACTCCGCGCTCGGCGTGGCCCTGCTGGGCGGGGTCGCGCTGGCGTACACCACCCTGGACAGCGGCAGCAGCAAGGCCGCGACCACGTCCAAGGTCAGGACCGTCACGGTCGCCAAGGGGACGGTCCAGGCCACCGTGTCCGGGTCGGGCACGCTGTTCTCGCCCTCCGACGCCGGGCAGGACTTCGTCACCGGGGGCAGGCTCACCTCGGTGAGGGTCGCGGTCGGCGACGCGGTGAAGAAGGGCCAGGTGCTGGCGACCGTCGACACCACCGCGGCCCAGCAGCAGGTCGACCAGGCGCAGTCCGCGCTGAACACGGCGGAGGCGAACCTGACCAAGGCCGAGGCGGGCGAGAGCGTCACCACCACGGTGGCGGGCACGTCCGGCTCCGGCCGCGGCGGCGGCACCGGCGCGGCCTCCGGCGGCGCGGGCGCCCAGAGCACCCCGCAGCCGACCACCACGACCACCGTCAAGGTGGACCAGGCGCAGGTCGCCGCGGCCCAGCAGCAGGTCGACAACGCGGAGACGACGCTGGCCAACGCCAAGGCGGCGCTGGCCGGGACGACGCTCACCGCGAGCACCGACGGCACCGTCGCCTCGGTCTCCGGCAAGGTCGGCGACACCGTCTCCGGCACCGGCTCCGCCGGATCGTCCTCCGCCGGCTCGTCCTCCTCGGGCGGCTCCTCGGGCGCCAAGAGCGCTACCGGCAGCGGAAGTTCGAGCACCACCCCGTCCGGTTTCATCGTGCTGACCAACCCGTCCGGGATGGAGGTCACCGCGAACTTCTCCGAACTGGACTCGCTCAAGCTGAAGAAGGGCCAGGCGGCCACCGTCACCCTGAACGCGCAGTCCGACACCAAGCTGGACGCGACCGTCCTGTCGGTCAGCTCGCTGCCCTCCAGCTCCACCAACGGGGCCGTGCAGTACGGCGCGACGCTGCAGATCACCGGTGACACCTCGACCCTGCGCACCGGCCTGAGCGCCACCATCTCGGTGACCACCGGCTCCGCCGAGAACGCCCTGTCGGTGCCCACCGCGGCCCTGCAGGGCACCGGCAGCACCCGCACCGCGACCGTGGTGCACGACGACGGCTCCACCGAGCGGGTGCAGGTCGCCGTCGGCATCGAGGGCGACAGCACCGTGCAGGTCACCGAGGGCCTGACCGAGGGCGAGAAGGTCGAGTTGACCTCCACCACCGCGGGCACCGGCAACGGCTTCCCGTCCGGCCAGTTCCCGGGCGCGGGCGGCGCGGCGGGCGGCTTCGGCGGCGGCACGGGCGGCTTCGGCGGCGCGGGCGGCGGCTCCCGCAACGGCGGCGGCGCCGGAGGCACCCGCTGATGCGCACCGCCAAGCCCCCGGTGATCCAGATCCGCCGGGTCACCAAGTCGTACGGCCACGGCGACGCCGTCGTGCACGCGCTGCGCGGGCCGGTGACCGGCGGCGGCGAGCCGCTCGGCGTCGACCTGGACGTCGCGGAGGGCGACTACGTCGCGGTGATGGGCTCCTCCGGCTCCGGCAAGTCGACCCTGATGAACATCCTGGGCTGCCTGGACGTGCCGACCTCCGGCCGCTACCTGCTGGACGGCACCGACGTCGGCCACCTTGACGAGGGCCAGCTCGCGCTGGTCCGCAACCGCAAGATCGGCTTCGTGTTCCAGTCCTTCAACCTGGTGCCCCGCACCACCGCGCTGGCCCAGGTCGAGCTGCCGCTGGCCTACGCGGGCGTGCGGGCCGCCGAGCGGCGCCGCCGGGCGATGGCCGCGCTGGGCCTGGTCGGCCTGGCCGACCGGGCCGGGCACAAGCCCAACCAGCTCTCCGGCGGCCAGCAGCAGCGCGTCGCGGTGGCCCGGGCGCTGGTCACCTCGCCCGCGATGCTGCTGGCCGACGAGCCCACCGGCAACCTCGACAGCCGCTCCACCGAGGAGGTGCTGGGCATCATCGACGGACTCAACGCCCGCGGCCGCACCGTGGTGGTGATCACCCACGAGGACGAGGTCGCGCTGCACGCCAAGCGGGTGCTCCGGCTGGTCGACGGCGCGATCGTCTCGGACGTCCGGCAGGCCCCGGTCGACGGGCCGCCGCCCGCGCTGGCCGCCGCGGGGGTGGTCGCGTGATCGCCTGGCAGATGCTCCGCTTCGCGGTGGCGGGCCTGGCCGCCAACAAGGTCCGTTCCGCGCTGACCATGCTCGGCGTGCTGATCGGCGTGGCCTCGGTGATCCTGCTGCTCGCGGTCGGCAACGGCTCCTCGGTCGCGGTCAAGGACTCGATCACCTCGCTCGGCACCAACTCGCTGACCGTCTCCTCCGCCGCCTCGCGCGGATCGGCGACCGCCGCGAAGAAGCTCACCGTGGAGGACGCCAAGGCGCTCGCCACCGCCACCGACGCCCCGTCCATCAAGTCGGTCGCCCCGGTGGTCACCACCAGCGGCACCGCGCTGTACGGGAACATCTCGTACCAGCCCGGGCAGGTCGTCGGCACCTACCCCGCCTACTTCGAGACCGCCAACCTGAAGGTCGACAAGGGCGACTACTTCTCCGTCGACGACGTGCTGAACTCCCGCAAGGTCGCGGTGCTCGGCTCGACCACCGCCACCGAGCTGTTCGCCACCGAGGACCCGGTCGGGAAGCGGATCACCATCGGGGGCACCCCGTTCACCGTGGTCGGCGTGCTGAAGGCCAAGGGCTCCACCGGCTTCAGCGACCCCGACGACGTCGTCGTCGCCCCGCTGCCGACCGTGCAGAACGCGTTCACCGGCTTCGGCTCGGTCAACCAGATCCTGGTGCAGGCGTCCTCCGCCGAGGCCACCACCGAGGCGCAGGCCGACATCACCCGGATCCTGATGGGCACCCACGCCCTCAAGGACGCCACCAAGGTCGACTTCCGGATCAGCAACCAGACCTCGCTGCTGAGCGCCCGCGAGTCCACCACCAGGACCTTCACCGTCCTGCTCGGCGCGGTCGCCGCGATCTCGCTGCTGGTCGGCGGCATCGGCATCACCAACATCATGCTGGTGACCGTCACCGAGCGGACGAAGGAGATCGGCATCCGCAAGGCGCTCGGCGCGCCCCGCGCGGTCATCCTCGGCCAGTTCCTGGCCGAGTCCACCCTGCTGTCGGTGATCGGCGCCGGGCTGGGCGTGCTGGCCGGCGTCGTCGGCTCGCACTTCTCGGTGGTCGGCATCAAGCCGGTGGTGATCCCCGAGTCGGTGCTCGGCGCGTTCGGCATCGCCGTCGCCATCGGCCTGTTCTTCGGCAGCTACCCCGCCAACCGGGCCGCCGCGCTGCGCCCGATCGACGCCCTCCGGCACGAGTAGAAGGAGACCCCCGTGTCAGACGACCAGGAGCTGCTGGCCACCGCGCCGGACGCCCGCGACATCACCGCCGAGCTGGCCGCGCCGCCGCGCCGCAAGCTCCCCTGGCCCACCCTGGCGCTGGCCGGCTGCGTCATCGCCGTGCTCTCCTTCGCGGGCGGCGTCTGGTACCAGAAGGACGACGGCAGCGGCACCGGCACCCGGGCGGGCGCCTCCAACGACCGCCTCCCGGGCGCCGCCGGCCGCGGCGGTTACGGGGGCGGCAGCGGCCGCGGCGGCTACGGCGGCGGCGCTGGCCAGGCCACCGGCGGCAGCGGCCAGTTCCCGGGCGGCGGCGCGGCGGGCGGCTTCACCCGCGGCACCGTGAAGTCGGTGGAGGGCAACACCGTCTACCTGACCGACGCCAACGGGAACACCGTCAAGGTCACCACCCAGGACTCCACCAAGGTCACCACCACCAAGGAGGGCAAGGTCGGCGACCTGCAGCCCGGCCAGACGGTGACCGTGCTGGGCAGCAAGGGCGCGGACGGCTCCTACAGCGCCACCCAGCTCACCGAGGGCAACGCGGCGGGCGGCTTCGGCGGCCGCGGCGCGGGCGGCGGCACCGGCGGGAACGGGGGCGGCGCGGGTACCGGTTCGGGCACGACCGGATGACTCATACAATCTTCATTCCCTTCGCGTAGCCTGCCCGGGCTAGGGTCTGTATGACGGTTTCCGGTCGGGCGCAACCCGGCGGGCGCCGTCGGACAGACCCCCGCGGAGTTCGGGGTGGCCCATTCGTCCGGCCGGGAGGCGGAGCAATCGTGTCAGGCGCAGTGCAGTCGAGCCCGGTCGCGGCGGTCCAGGCCGGGGGCGAGCCCTTCCTCCTGGTCGTGGACGACGAACCCAACATCCGCGAGCTGCTCTCGGCCAGCCTGCGCTTCTCCGGCTTCCGGGTGGCCTCCGCCGCCACCGGCCAGGAGGCCCTGGACGCGGTCGCCGCCGAGCGCCCCGACCTGGTCGTCCTGGACGTGATGCTGCCCGACCTGGACGGCTTCACCGTGGTGCAGCGGCTGCGCGACCAGACCCAGTGGCCGCAGAGCCCCGAGCACGTCCCGGTGCTGTTCCTGACCGCGAAGGACGGCACCGGCGACAAGGTGCAGGGCCTGGCGGTCGGCGCCGACGACTACGTCACCAAGCCGTTCAGCCTGGAGGAGCTGATCGCCCGGATCCGGGCGATCCTGCGCCGGGCGGGCGGCCCGGCCGACGACGGCCGCCTGGTGGTCGCCGACCTCACCCTGGACCCGACCGCGCACGAGGTCACCCGCGGCGGCGTCCCGGTCTCGCTCTCCCCCACCGAGTTCAAGCTGCTGCACTACCTGATGGCCAACGTCGGCCGGGTGGTCTCCAAGGCGCAGATCCTCGACCACGTGTGGGCGTACGACTTCGGCGGCGACCTGTCGATCGTCGAGTCGTACATCTCCTACCTGCGCCGCAAGCTCGACTCCGGCCCGGCGCACGGCCCCAAGCTGATCCACACGGTGCGCGGCATCGGCTACGCGCTGCGCCGGCCGCCGAACAGCTGAGGTGGCCCGCTTCTCGCTGCGGGTGCGCCTGCTGGTGCTCGCGCTGCTGCTGGTCACCACCGGGCTGGTGGTGAGCGACACCCTGGTGCTGGGCACCGTCCGCGGGCAGTTGGTGGACCGGGCCGACGAGCAGCTCGACCGGTTCGCCGAGCCGCTGTCGCGCCGCGCGCCGACCAAGCAGAGCACCGCCTCGGTGTTCAGCAGCACCCAGACCCCCGGCCGCCGCACCGGCCAGGGCCTGCCCAGCGAGTACGTGGTGCGCTACCTGGCCGAGGACGGCACGGTGCTGTCGGTGATCCGGCAGCCGCTGAGCGAGTCCGACCCGGCCCCGCAACTGCCCGCCCTGGACCGCAAGGGGCTGACCGACCGGCTGGACGAGCCGTTCACCGCCTCGGGGCCGCGCTCCAGCGAGTGGCGCTCGATGGTGAAGCCGCTGCAGCGCGCCACGGCCAACGACCCCACCGCGCCCCGGTACGTGCAGGTCGCGGTGCCGCTGGCGGACGTCCAGTCGACCATCTCGCACCTGCGCACCACCTTCCTGACCATCGGCGGCGCGGTGCTGGTCGGCCTCGTGGGCCTGGGCGCGCTCGCGGTGCGGGCCGGGCTGCGGCCGCTGCGCCAGCTGGAGGCGGGCGCCCAGCGGATCGCCGACGGCGACCTGTCGTACCGGATGCCGGAGCTGCCGGTCCGCACCGAGGCGGGGCGGCTGTCCGCGGCGCTGAACGGGATGCTCACCCACATCGAGACCGCGTTCGCCGCCCGGGCCGCCTCCGAGCAGCGGATGCGCCGCTTCGTCGCGGACGCCTCGCACGAGCTGCGCACCCCGCTGGCCGGGATCCGCGGCTTCGCCGAACTGCACCGGATGGGCGCGCTGCAGGACGTGGACCGGGCGATGGACCGGATCGAGTCGGAGGCGGTGCGCCTGGGCGCCCTGGTCGAGGACCTGCTGCTGCTGGCCCGCCTGGACGAGGAGCGCCCGCTCAACCTGGCCCCGATGGACCTGCGCACGCTGGCCGCCGACGCCCTGCACGACCTGACCGCCCTGGACCCGGGCCGCCCGGTCGCCCTGACCGGCCCGGACGGCGAGGGCGCCCCGCAGCCCGCCCCGGTGCTGGGCGACGAGGCCCGGCTGCGCCAGGTGGTGACCAACCTGGTCGGCAACGCGGTCAAGCACACCCCGGCCGGCACCGCGGTCCGGATCGGCGTGGGCCGGGCGAGCGGCGGCTGCCTGCTGGAGGTCGCCGACCACGGCCCCGGTCTGACCGAGGAGCAGGCGGCCCAGGTCTTCGAGCGCTTCTACCGGGCGGACGCCTCGCGCAGCCGCCGGGCGGGCGAGAGCGGGGGATCGGGGCTGGGCCTGGCGATCGCCAACGCCCTGGTCTCGGCGCACGGCGGCGAGCTGACCCTGCGCACCGCCCCGGGCGACGGCGCGGCCTTCCGGCTCACGCTGCCCCGCCAGTACTGACGCCCCGCCCCCGCCGGTGCCCCGCCTCCGCTGACGACCCGTCAGCGGCGTCCGCGTCAAGCGCCGTTCGGTACACCCGGCCTGCCCGGCTGCCGCTTGTGAGCGGTCGGCGGGACGCCGGATCATCGGTGTGTCGCACAACACCCCACCCCCCTGCCACCGCACCGATAAGCGTCGTGGATACTTCCCTTGTGAACGTGTTCACGTTCACAAGCGGACAAGCTTGGGACGGTTCGGCGCGCTTGCGTGCTAGATCTGCCCTTTTGTCCGGCATGTGGCACAACCCCTGTGAGAGAGGGCGCAGTGGACCTAGCAGTCGCTCACGAGACCATCTCGCGATGGCAGTTCGGCATCACCACCGTCTACCACTTCCTCTTCGTGCCCCTCACGATCAGCCTGGCCTCGATCGTGGCCGGTCTGCAGACCGCCTGGGTCCGCACGGGCAAGGAGAAGTACTTCCACGCCACCAAGTTCTGGGGAAAGCTCTTCCTGATCAACATCGCCATGGGCGTGGTCACCGGCATCGTCCAGGAGTTCCAGTTCGGCATGAACTGGTCCGACTACTCCCGTTTCGTCGGCGACGTGTTCGGCGCCCCGCTGGCGATGGAGGCGCTGATCGCCTTCTTCTTCGAGTCGACCTTCATCGGCCTGTGGATCTTCGGCTGGGACCGGCTCCCGAAGCGGATCCACCTGGCCTGCATCTGGCTGGTCGCGATCGGCACCGCCCTCTCCGCGTACTTCATCCTGGCCGCCAACTCCTGGATGCAGCACCCCGTCGGCTACCGGATCGACCCGGCCACCGGGAAGGCCCAGCTCACCGACATCGTCCGGGTGCTGACCCAGAACACCGCCGTCGTCCAGGTCTTCCACACCCTCACCGCCGCCTTCCTCACCGGCGCCGCCTTCGTGGTCGGCATCGCCAGCTACCACCTGTGGCGGGCCAAGCGCGGCAAGGAGACCGACCGGAAGAAGACCGCCGCGATGCGCACCTCGCTGCGGGTCGGCCTGGCCATCGCGGTGGTGGCCGGCCTCGGCGTGGCGATCAGCGGCGACACCCTCGGCAAGGTGATGTTCGAGCAGCAGCCGATGAAGATGGCCGCCGCCGAGGCGCTGTGGGACACCCAGGCGCCCGCCCCGTTCTCGGTGTTCGCGATCGGCGACGTCTCCAAGGGCCACAACTCGGTCGAGCTGGAGATCCCCGGGATACTGTCCTTCCTCGCCCACAACGACTTCTCGTCCGCGGTGCCCGGCATCAACGACACCGCCGCCGCCGAGGCCGCGCAGTACGGCGGACAGCCCACCGACTACATCCCCGACATCTTCGTCACCTACTGGGGATTCCGGCTGATGATCGGCTTCGGCATGACCTCCTTCGCCGCCGCGCTGATCGGCCTGTGGACCACCCGCCGGAAGTTCTGGCTGGCCCCCGAGCACCGCACCGCCGAGGACGAGCCGCCGAAGCTGATGCTCACGAAGAAGCGCGAGATGAGCGTCTTCTTCACCCGTTGGAGCTGGCGGATCGGCATCCTCACCATGGGCTTCCCGCTGATCGCCAACAGCTTCGGCTGGATCTTCACCGAGATGGGCCGCCAGCCCTGGGTGGTGTTCGGCCTGATGCGCACCCGCGACGCGGTCTCCCCCAACGTCACCGTCGGCACCCAGCTGGTCGGCCTGACCACGCTGACCGTGCTGTACGCGGTCCTCGCCGTCATCGAGGTCAAGCTGCTCGCCAAGTACGCCGCCGCCGGGCCCGACACCAGCGAGCAGCCGCCCGCCGAGGACCCGACCCTGCGCGGACCCTCCGACGACGAGGACGCCGACCGGCCCCTCGCCTTCGCGTACTGAGGACGGACCCCATGCACCTGCACGACCTCTGGTTCATCCTGATCGCCGTCCTGTGGACCGGCTACTTCTTCCTGGAGGGCTTCGACTTCGGCGTCGGCATCCTCACCCGCACGCTGGCCCGGAACACCGCCGAACGCCGCGTCCTGATCAACACCATCGGCCCGGTCTGGGACGGCAACGAGGTGTGGCTGCTCACCGCGGGCGGCGCCACCTTCGCCGCCTTCCCCGACTGGTACGCCACCCTGTTCAGCGGCTTCTTCGTCCCGCTGCTGCTGATCCTGGTCTGCCTGATCGTCCGCGGCGTCTCCTTCGAGTACCGGCACCAGCGCAGCGGCGAACGCTGGCAGCGCAACTGGGAGCTGGCGATCTTCTGGACCTCGCTGCTGCCCGCCTTCCTGTGGGGCGTCGCCTTCGGCAACATCGTGCACGGCGTCGACATCGACGCCGACAAGAACTACGTCGGCACCCTCTGGGACCTGCTCAACCCGTACGCGCTGCTCGGCGGGCTCACCACCCTGGTGCTGTTCACCTTCCACGGCGCGGTGTTCACCTCGCTCAAGACCAGCGGCGAGATCCGGCTCCGGGCCCGCGCCCAGGCCACCGGGCTCGGCCTGGCCACCGCCGTGCTCGCCCTGGTCTTCCTGGTCTGGACGCAGGCGCACTCCGGCAACGGCTGGAGCCTGGCCGCGCTGGTGGTCGCCGTCCTCGCCCTGCTCGGCGCGCTCGGCGCCAACCGGCTGGCCCGCGAGGGCTGGGCGTTCGCGCTCAGCGGCCTGACCGTCGCGGCCGCCGTCGGGATGCTCTTCCTGTCGCTGTTCCCCGACGTGATGCCCTCGACGCTGAACCCCGACTGGTCGCTGACCGTCACCAACGCCTCGTCCTCGCCCTACACGCTCAAGGTGATGACGGTCGTCGCCGTGGTCTTCACCCCGCTCGTGCTGCTCTACCAGGGCTGGACGTACTGGGTCTTCCGCCGCCGGATCGGCGTCCAGCACATCCCCGCCGCCGCCCACCACTGACGCAGGAGCCGAACCCATGGACCGCCAGCAGCGGATGCGTCCGATCGACCCCCGGCTGCTGGCGCACGCCCGCACCACCCGCGCCTTCCTCGCCGGCACCGTCCTGCTCGGCGGGGCGGGCGCGGTCCTGCTGGTGGTCCAGGCCGCGCTGATCGCCTCCCTCGTCGTCGGCGCCTTCCAGGACGGCCGGGCCGGGCTGGGCGGGCACCTGCTCGGCCTGGCCGCCGTCACCCTCGGCCGGGCCCTGGTCGCCTGGCTCACCGAACTCACCGCCCACCGCTCGGTCGCCACCGTCAAGTCGACCCTGCGCCGCCGCCTGCTCGACCACGCCACCGCCCTCGGCCCCGCCCACCTCACCGGCGGCCGCACCGGCGACCTCGCCACCCTCGCCACCCGCGGCGTCGACGCCCTCGACGACTACTTCGCCCGCTACCTCCCGCAGCTGGCCCTGGCCGTGGTCGTCCCGCTGGTCGTGCTGGCCCGGATCCTCGGCGCCGACTGGGAGTCCGCCGCGATCGTCTGCGCCACCCTGCCGCTGATCCCGCTGTTCATGGTCCTGATCGGGTACGCCACCCAGGCCCGCACCGACCGCCAGTTCGCCGGACTCGCCCGGCTCTCCCACCACTTCCTCGACGTGGTCGCCGGACTGCCCACCCTCAAGGTCTTCGGCCGGGCCCGCGCCCAGGCCCGGGCGATCGGCCGGATCACCGAGGACTACCGGCGCGCCACCCTGCGCACCCTGCGCCTGGCCTTCGTCTCCTCCTTCGCCCTGGAACTGCTCTCCACCCTCTCGGTCGCCCTGGTCGCCGTCTCGATCGGCTTCCGGCTGGTGCGCGGCACCCTCGACCTGGAGACCGGGCTGCTGGTCCTCGTCCTCGCCCCCGAGGTCTACCTGCCGATCCGCCAGGTCGGCGCCCTCTACCACTCCAGCGCGGAGGGCCTGGCCGCCGCCGGGAAGATCTTCGAGGTCCTGGAGACCCCGCTCCCCGCCGACGGCACCCGCCCCGCCCCCACCGGCACCGACCTGCGGGTCGAGCGGCTGACCGTCCGCCACCCCGGCCGCGGCGGCGAGACGCTGTCGGGGTTCTCGATGACCGTCCCGGCCGGGCGCACCACCGTCCTCACCGGCCCCAGCGGCGCGGGCAAGACCACCCTGGTCAGCGTCCTGCTCGGCTTCACCCGCCCCGACGGCGGACGCGTCCTGCTCGGCGGGCAGGACCTCGCCGAGACCGACCGGGCCAGCTGGCACGCCCAGGTCGCCTGGGTCCCGCAGCACCCCCACCTGTTCGCCGGGACGGTCGCCGAGAACGTCCGCCTCGCCCGCCCCGACGCGAGCGACGCCCAACTCGCCGCCGCCCTGGCCGCCGCGCACGTCGACTTCACCACCCCCGACGCCCTCCTCGCCGAGGACGGCCACGGCCTCTCCGCCGGGCAGCGCCAACGCCTCGCGCTGGCCCGCGCCCTGCTCGCCGACCGCCCCGTCCTGATCCTCGACGAACCCACCGCCCACCTCGACCCCGTCACCGAGGCCGCCCTCCTCGGCACCCTCCGCGCCCTGGACCGCACCGTCCTGCTCATCACCCACCGCCCCGCCCTCACGGCCCTCGCCGACCACCACGTCCACCTGCCGGGGCCGGTGGCCGCCCCGCAGGCGCGCAACCAGCTGCGCAACCAGACGCGCAACCAGGGGCGCGAGGAACTGCGCGAAGCGGAAGGCACCGTCCCACAGACCCGGTACGACGAGGAGCCGCTCCCCGAGGGGGCCGTCCGGCAGCGCGTCCCCCGCTTCTGGCTCGCCGTCCTGCTGGGCGCCCTCGCCCTCGGCTGCGCCGTCGCGCTGATGGGCACCTCCGGCTGGCTGATCTCGCGGGCCTCGCAGATGCCGCCGGTGCTGTACCTCATGGTCGCGGTGACCTCGGTGCGGGCGTTCGGGATCGGGCGGAGCGTGTTCCGGTACGCGGAGCGGCTGGTCGCGCACGACGCGGTGCTGAAGGCGCTGGGCGGCGTCCGGACGGCCGTCTACCGGCGGCTGGAGCGGCTGGCCCCGGCCGGGCTGCCGCAGTTCCGCCGGGGCGACCTGCTGTCGCGGCTGGTCGCGGACGTGGACGCGGTGCAGGACTTCCACCTGCGCTGGCGGCTGCCCGCCGCCGTCGCCGTGCTGGTCTCGCTGGGCGCCTCGGCCGCCCTGGCCGCGTTCCTGCCGCTGGCGGGCCTGGTGCTGGCGCTGGGCCTGCTGCTGGCGGGCGCGGCCGTCCCGCTGCTGGAACGGTGGGTCTCGGGCCGGACGGAGCGGCGGCACGCGCCCGCGCGCGGCGAGCTGGCGACCGCGGTGGTCGACACCCTGACCGGCACGGCGGAGCTGACCGTCGCGGGGGCGCTGCCGCGGCGGCTGGCCGTCGCGGCGGACGCGGACGGCGCGCTGACCCGGCTGGCGGCCCGGTCGGCCGCCGCGGGCGGCCTCTCGGCGGGCCTGGTGGCGCTGGTGTCGGGCCTGACGGTGGTCGCGGCCTCGGCGGCGGGGGTGCACGCGGTGGCGGCGGGGGCGCTGCCGGGGGTGTGCCTGGCGGTGGTGGTGCTGACGCCGCTGGCGGCGTTCGAGGCGGTGGCGGGGATGCCGACGGCGGTGCGCCACCGGGAGCGGTCCCGGGCCGCCCGGGAGCGGCTGGAGCAGGTGCTGGCCGCGCCGCTCCCGGTCCGCGAGCCGGACGCGCCGGAGCCGCTTCCTGCCGTGCAACTGCCGATCTCCGTACGGGACCTGGCGGTGCGGTGGCCCGGAGCCGAGCGGGACGCGCTGTGCGGGGTCGACCTGGAGCTGGCGGCCGGGCGGCGGATCGCGGTGGTGGGGGCGTCCGGTTCGGGCAAGACCACGCTGGCGCAGGCGCTGCTGCGCTTCGTCGAGCCGTCGGCGGGGGCCGTGCTGCTGGGGGGCCGCACCGACACCCGGGAGCTGGCGGGCGAGGACGTCCGCCGGGTGGTGGGGCTGTGCGCGCAGGACGCGCACGTCTTCGACAGCTCGGTGCGGGAGAACCTGCGGCTGGCCCGGCCGGACGCCGACGAGGCGGCGCTGCGGGCGGCGCTGGCCGCGGCCCGGCTGCTGGACTGGGCGGACGGCCTGCCGGAGGGGCTGGACACCATGGTCGGCGAGCACGGGGCCCGGCTCTCGGGCGGCCAGCGCCAGCGCCTGGCGCTGGCCCGGGCGCTGCTGGCCGACTTCCCGGTGCTGGTGCTGGACGAGCCCGCCGAGCACCTGGACGTCGCCACCGCGGACGCGCTGACCGCCGACCTGCTGGCCGCCACCGCGGGCCGCACCACGCTGCTGATCACGCACCGGCTGGCCGGTCTGGACGACGGCAGCGTGGACGAGGTGCTGGTGCTGGACGGCGGCCGGGTGGTCGAGCGCGGCCGCTGGTCGGAGCTGGTGGCGCGGCCCGGCGGCCGACTGGCCGCGATGGCGGAGCGGGAGCGGGCGGGCGAGCGGGCGGGCGAGCAGGTGGCGGTCTGACCGGGCCCGACCGTCCGTAAAACCGGGCAAACCGGGACGTACGTGCACACTGGTGGCATGCAGACGCCGGAGGAGCCGGTCGCCACGGGCGGCCGGCCGCGCATCCCCGAGATCTCCTCGCTCGGACTGGACACCCTGGTCACCGAGGTCTCCGAGCGGCTGCAGTCCGCCGCCGCGGTGACCGACCGGATGCAGCGGCTGCTGGAGGCGGTGGTGTCGGTCGGCGCGGGCCTGGACCCGCACGCCACGCTGCAGCGGATCGCGGCGGGCGCGGCCGAGCTGGTGGACGCCGAGTACGCGGCGATGGGCGTGGTGAACCCGAACGGCAGCGGCCTGTCGGACTTCATCCACATCGGCATCGACAACCGGACGGCCGCCGAGATCGGCCACCTGCCGACCGGCCGCGGCATCCTGGGCGCGCTGATCGACGACCCGCGGCCGCTGCGGCTGACCGACCTGTCCACCGACCCGCGCTCGGTCGGCTTCCCGGCGCACCACCCGCCGATGGTGTCCTTCCTGGGGGTGCCGATCCGGGTCCGCGGCGAGGTGTTCGGCAACCTGTACCTGACCGAGAAGAAGGGCGGCGGCGCGTTCACGCCCGAGGACGAGCAGGTGGTGCTGGCGCTGGGCGCGGCCGCGGGCGTGGCGATCGAGAACTCCCGGCTGTACGAGCAGGGCCGCCGCCGCGAGCGCTGGATCACCGGCGCGGCCGCGGTGACCACCTCGCTGCTGTCCACCGACGAGGCGCAGGTCGCGCTCACCGTCGCCGCCGAGCAGGTCCGCGAACTCGCCGACGGCGCCCTGGGGATGATCCTGCTCCCGGCGGGGGAGGACCGGATGCGGGTGGCGCACGCCTCCGGCGAGCGCGCCGACCACCTGACCGGCGAACTGCTGCCGGAGGAGGGCTTCGCCCCCCGGCTGCTGGCCGGGGAGGCGGTCTACCTGGACGACCTGGCGACCGCGTCGGAGACCGGATCCGACGCCCAGTTCGACCGGCTGGCAAGGGAGTTCGGTCCGGCGATGGCGGTGCCGATGGTCTCCGCGGGCCGGGTGCTGGGCGCGCTGTGCGTGTGGCGCGAGGCCGGCATGGTGCCGTTCACCGACGCCGAGCGGCAGCTCTCCCAGACCTTCGCCTCGCAGGCGGCGCTGGCCCTGCGGTTGGCCGAGTACCAGCGCAACCAGCAGCGCCTGGCGGTGTTCCAGGATCGCGACCGGATCGCCCGCGACCTGCACGACCTGGTCATCCAGCGGCTGTTCGCCACCGGCATGATGCTGGAGTCGGCGGCCCGCCGGGCCGTCGTCCCCGAGGTGCAGGAGCGGATCGGGCAGGCCGTGGACGAGCTGGACGCCACCATCCAGGAGGTCCGCACCACCATCTACGCGCTCCAGCACGGCGACACCGACGACGAGCCGGACACCCTGCGCACCCGGGTGCTGCGCGAGGGCAGCCAGGCCGCGGCGGCGCTCGGCTTCCGGCCCACCGTCACCTTCACCGGCCCGGTGGAGAGCCTGGTCGGCGAGAAGACCTCCCGCCAACTGCTGGCCGCGCTGCGCGAGATGCTCTCCAACACGGCCCGGCACGCCCGCGCCTCCCGGGTCGCCGTCGAGCTCGACGCCACCGTCCACCTCGGCGAGGACGGCCGCCCGCTCTCGCCCGCCCCGACCCGCACCGGCCCGCCCGGCGTCCTGCTCACCGTCACCGACGACGGCGTCGGCATCCCCGAGGGCGGCCGCCGCTCCGGCCTGCGCAACCTCACCCGCCGCGCCGAGGCGCTCGGCGGCGACGCCTGGCACGAGACCGGCCCGCACGGCAGGGGCACCCGGGTCCGCTGGACCGCCCGGCTCTGACGACGGCGCCCGGGCCGTTACGGCGGGCCGGGACGGGGAAGGCGCGCTCGCATGGGAGAGATCAGGGTCGGCGCGTGCTCCTGGACGGACAAGGAGCTGGTGGCCAGCGGCTGGTACCCGGCGGGCCACCGGGACGCCGAGGGCAGGCTGCGCCACTACGCGTCCAGGTTCCCGGTCGTCGAGGTCGACGCCACGTACTACGGGCTGCCCAGCACCCGCAACAGCACCCTGTGGGTCGAGCGCACCCCCGCGGACTTCCGCTTCGACGTGAAGGCGTTCTCGCTGCTCACCGGCCACCCCACCCGGGCCGCCGCGCTCCCCGCCGACCTCCGCTCGGCCCCCCGGGACGACCCCGGGCTGCTGGACGAGGTGTGGGCCCGGTTCAGCGGCGCCCTCGAACCCCTGCGCGCGGCCGACCGCCTCGGCACCCTGCTCTTCCAGTTCCCGCCGCGGCTGACCCCGGGCGCCCCCGCCCGGGCGGTGCTGCGGGCCTGCCGGGAGCGCGCCGCGGGCTGGCCGCTGGCGGTGGAGTTCCGCCACCCCGACTGGTGGCGGCCCGACCTCGCCGAGGACACCCGCGCGCTGCTGGCCGAACTGGACGCGGCCGCGGTGGCCGTGGACACCGCCCAGGGCCTGCCCACCTCCGTGCCGCCGGTCGCCCCGGTCACCTCCCCGCGCCTCGCGGTGGTCCGCCTCCACGGCCGCAGCCCGGCCTGGGGCACCGGCTCGAAGGAGGACCGCTTCCGCCACGACTACACGCCCGCGGAACTCGCCCCCTGGGTGGAGCGGGTCAGGGCGATGGCCGACCGGGCCCGGGAGGTGCACGTGCTGTTCAACAACTGCTGCGCCGACGCCGCCGTCCGGGCCGCCGGGACGATGACCGGCCTGCTCGGCCTGGACCCGCCCCGGGGGCCGGAGCCGCCCCGGGAGCTGGAGCTGGACCTGGGCCTGTGAGGGTGGGCGGGAGGGAGGTCAGAGCAGCGTCTCGATGACCGCGGCGACGCCGTCCTGCTCGTTGCTGACGGTGTGCTGCCCGACCGCGGCCAGCACCAGCGGGTGGGCGTTGGCGACGGCGTAGGACTGCCCGGCCCAGGCGAGCATCTCCAGGTCGTTGGGCATGTCGCCGAAGGCCACCACCTCGGCGGCCTCGATGCCCTGCTGGGCGCACCAGCGGGCCAGGCTGCTGGCCTTGGTGACGCCGGGGGCGCTGATCTCCACCAGCGGGATCGGGCTGGAACGGGTCACCTCGGCGAGCGGGCCGACGGCGGCCCGGGCCAGGTCCAGGAACGCGTCGGGGGAGAGGTCGGGGTGCTTGCCCAGGAGCTTGAACAGGCCCTCGACCTGCCCGGCGGCGAGCAGCTCCGCGGCGGTGCCGACCGGGTGCTCCCGGTCGGACTCCCACATCAGCACGTCGTACCCCGGCTCCCGGGCGAAACCACCGGGGAACTCGAACGCGAAGGCGGTGCCGGGCAGTTCGGCCCGCACCCGGTCCACCACGGTGAGCGTCCCGGCCGGGTCGAGCGGGTAGGTCTCCAGCAGCTCGCCGCGCCGGACGTCGACCACCGCGCCGCCGTTGGAGCAGATCGCCACGCCGTGGCCGCCGATGTGCGCGCCCAGGTGCCGCATCCAGCGCGGCGGCCGCCCGGTCACGAACACCACCTGCACCCCGGCGGCCTCGGCGGCGGCCAGCGCGGCGGCCGTCCGGGCGGTCACCGTGCCGCCGGAGCAGAGCAGGGTGCCGTCGAGGTCGGTGGCGATCAGACGCGGGCGCGGGGAGGCGGTCATCCGTCCATCTTCGCGCACTCGCCGGGGAACCGGACCCGCCCGGTGCGGGCGGGTCCGGGCCCGGGTGCGGTTCGGCGGGCGGTCAGGCCGCGACGTCCAGGGTGAGCGCCGCGGTGTGCAGCGTGCCGCCGGTCTGGAACTGCAGGAACAGCCGCCAGTTCCCCGGCTGCGGCAGCTCGGCGTGCAGGGCCAGGGTCGGGCCGCCGCCCGCCCCCTCGGCGGCCTCCGTCTCCGGGTGCAGGTGCGCGAACGCCAGGTCGCCCGCGTGGAAGGCGGTCAGGTGGGCGTACGTCCCCAGGTAGGGCTGCAGGTCGGTGACCGGCCGCCCGTCCTTGCTGACGGTGACGGTCAGCTCCCCGGCCGCCCCGGCCCTCGGGGTGCCCGCCACGCTCACCGTGTAGCCGTCCGCGGTGGTGCTGGTGGCCGCGGGCGGCAGCGGCACCGGGGTGGCCGCGCCGGGCACCGTCGCGGTGCGGCTGAGCACCAGGCCGGTGCCCGCTCCGCTGCCGGAGCCCGGGACGAACGAGGCGTACACCCGCCAGTCGCCGGGCTCCAGGCCCTCCAGCGGGGCCGTCCAGGTGCCGTCCGGCGCCATCGCGGGGTGCAGGTGCCGGAAGCCGGACAGGTCGGAGCGGATCGCGTAGAAGTGCATCTCCTTGGTCTGCTCGGGTCGGTACGAGGTCAGCGCCCTGCCGTCCGGACCGGTCACGGTGAACCGGTACTCGGCGCCGGACAGCGCGCCGTCCAGCCGGTAGCCGCCCCGCTCGGCGGCCGGGCCGTCGGCGGCGCCGCCGTTCGTGCCGTTCGTGCCGTTCATGCCGTCCGGGCCGTGGCTCATCCCGGCCATGTCGTGGCCGGTGGGGGAGCCGGTGGCGGCGGGGGAGGCGGCGTGGTCCATGCCGCCCATGCCGCCCATGTCGTCCGTGCCGCTGCCGCAGGCGGTCAGGGCGAGGGAGAGCGCGGCGGCCGCGGCGGCGGCGAGCAGGGCGCGGCGGCGGGGGGTGGTGGTACGGGTCATCGGGAGGTCGCTCCAGGGTGCGCGCGCGGGTGCGCGGTCGCGGACAGGACGCGGCGCCCGGTCGGTCGCGCGGGTGCGGACCGGGCCGGGTGGCGCCCTCACCTGCGGGCGACGCAGACCAGGAGCAGCAGGTCCCGCCCGCCGTCCGGCGGGGCCCGGCCGCCCCGCTCCGCGCCGGTGCACGACGGCCCCGCGAGCGGCGGGTGCGGCGGGGCGGGCGGCAGGGCCGGGCCCGGGGCGGGCAGCGGCAGCCGGTCGCGGGCCGGGGTGGAGACGCAGGCGGAGGCCGAACTCCCGTGCGACAGCGGCGTGCTGACGGCGGGGCGGTCCGCGGCGGGCCCATGTCGGGCGGGGTGCGCAGCCTGCGCGGTCTGCGCGGGGTGGGCGGTCTGCGCGGCCTGTGCGGGGTGCGCGGTCTGCGCGGGGTGGCAGCCGGTGGCACTCGCCGGGCTGCCGTGCATCAGGAACAGCCCGAGCAGCAGGGCGCACAGCACCGCCCACCGGGCGGCCGTCCGCCCGGCCGGTACCGGTGCCGGTTCCGTTCCCGTGGCCCGCGCCGTCCACTCCGTCATCCCGCTCACCATACCCCCTCCCGGTATCGAACGACCGTGCGGTCGGGCTCGGTGAGGGGCCCGGTCAGGGGCCCGGTCAGGAGGCCAGGCCGGTCAGCCGGTCGGGGTGCCGGGCGGCGACCTCGTGGGCGGCCCGGACGAAGGCGGCGACGGCCGCGGAGCGCGAGGTCTCCGGCCAGGCGACCACGACCGTGCTGGGGCTGAGGCCGACGACCGGCCGGTACGCGAGGTCCGGGCGCCGGTGCCGCTCGGTGGTGGAGAGCGCCAGGAAGCCCACCGCCTGACCCAGCGCGACCACCTCCAGGAGCTGCTCGACACTGGCCACCAGCGGCCCCTCGGGAGCGTCGCCCGGCGCCGGGCCGCCGCCCGCCCCGTCGCGCCCCGCGTAGTAGGCGGCGTCGGCGGGGTCGGCCCCCTGCCAGCGCGGCACCGGCTCGCCCGCGAGGTCGGCCGACCGCAGCCGCCGACGCCCGGCCAGGCGGTGCGCGGCGGGCAGGACGGCCAGCCGCGGCTCGACCACGAGCGGCTGGGAGTCCAGCCCCCGCCCGTCGAACGGGCTGCGCAGCAGCGCCACGTCGGCCCGGCCGTCCCGCAGCATGGCGATCGGCTCGCCGCTGCCGCCGACCACGACCTCGGGCGGCGGCAGCTGCGGGCCCGCCTCCCGGTAGGCGGCCAGGACCTCCCCCAGCAGCCCGGCGTCGCCGCCCGGCTTGACCGCCACGACGAGCCGGGGCGTCGGCCGACCGGCCCGGCGGGTGCGCCGGGCCGCGGCGTGCACCGCGTCGACCACGAGCCGGGCCTCGTCGAGCAGCACCTGCCCGGCGGCGGTCAGCCGCACCTGCCGGGTGGTGCGCTCCAGCAGGCGCACGCCGAGCCGGGACTCCAACTGCGCGATCGCCTTCGACAGCGGGGGCTGCGCCATCTGCAGGCGCTGCGCGGCCCGGCTGAAGTTCAGCTCCTCGGCGACCGCGACGAAGTACCTCAGCTCCCGTACCTCCAGCTCGTTCATATCCGTGGACTATAGGTCCAGAGCCTCCCGGTCTTTCCCCAACACCCCTCGCCGCAGGGAGGCTTGGGGCCATGACGACACCACGGAAGATCGCCCTGGTCACCGGCGCGAACAAGGGCATCGGCAAGGAGACGGCGCGCGGACTCGCGGCCCTCGGCACCACCGTGCTGATCGGCGCCCGCGACGCCGAGCGCGGCGAGGCGGCGGCCGAGGAGCTCCGCGCCGACGGCGCCGACGCCCGCTTCCTCCCGCTCGACGTCACCGACGGGAACTCGGTCCGGGCGGCCGCCGAGTGGATCGACGCCACCTTCGGCCGCCTCGACGTCCTGGTCAACAACGCCGGGATCGCCGTCGGGCACCGCAAGCCGAGCGAGACCTCCGCCGCCACCGTCCGGGAGGTCTACGAGACCAACGTGTTCGGCGTCATCGCGGTGACCAACGCGGTGCTCCCGCTGCTGCGCCGCTCCGCCGCCGGACGCGTCGTCAACATGTCCAGCGAACTCGGCTCCCTCTCCCACCTGTCCGACCCGGACGGTCCGTGGGCCGCCCACACCGCGGTCCTGCTCCCGTACTGCACCTCGAAGAGCGCGCTGAACGCGGTCACCGTGCTCTACGCCAACGAGCTGCGCGCCGAAGGGATCCTGGTCAACGCGGTCAGCCCCGGCTACTGCGCGACCGACCTCAACCGGCACGGCGGGGTGCGCACGGCGGGGGAGGGCGCGGCCGTCGCGGTCGCCCTGGCGACGGTGGGCGAGGACGGGCCGACGGGCGCCCTGCTGGCCGAGGACGGGCCGATCCCCTGGTGAGGGCGCGCCGCCCCGGGCGCGGTGGACGCCCCGCCGGTGCCGGAACCCCGCACCGGTGGGGCGTCGAGCGGCCGGTCAGCCCAGGCCGTTGACCCGCTTGTACTCCAGCGCGTACGCCAGCTTGCCCGGCTTGGCGTCCGGGTACGGCTTGCTCAGCTTGCCGAACTCGCCCTTGTCGGCGGCCTTCCCGGCGTTCCACCGGTCCAGCGCGTCCAGGTCGCCCGCGGTGAAGCCGCTGTCGACCGGGGCGCTCTTCGGCAGCGCGGTCATCGCCCGGGTGGTGGCCTCGACCGCGGCCAGGTAGCTGGTCAGGTCGTTCCGGTCCCAGCCCGACAGGTCGACGCCGGAGCGGTCGCGGATCCAGCTGCCCCAGTAGAACTCCTGGAACGGCACCGCGTTCTGGGTGTAGCCGATGTCGCGGCCGAAGTAGAGCAGGCTGCGGTACTCGTCGTCCTGGAAGTTCGCCAGCCCGACCGAGGTCGGCAGCTGGTTGACCTTGACGGGGTTGCCCTCGGGGTCGCTCAGGTACACCCACTTCTCGGCCTGCATCCGCGCCCAGAAGTCCTGCCGGGTCAGCGTGCTCAGGTTGGCCAGCACCCGCAGCCGCACGTGCAGGTCCGCGCCGCCGTCCGGGGTCTCGTAGAACGAGGTCAGGGTGTGGTGGCCGTCCGTCAGGAACGGCTCGCCGCCGGGGCCGATCACCACGGTCTTCATCGCGGCGGTGCTGTCCGCGGTCTCGCCGCCCACCGGCAGCGCGCAGGTGAACGAGGACGGGTCGTCCAGGCGCGCGTCCGGCTGCGCCGCGACCGCCTCGACCCGGCCGTCGGCCTCGCACCAGTCGCTGAACTTCTTGTTGATCGCGTCCTTGCCCAGCGTGTACCGGCCGAGCTTGTAGTACACCTCGTCGTAGCCCAGCGACGGCTGGGTCGGGTGCACGTCGCCGATCCGCACGTCCAGCAACTGGCCCGGCCGGGCGCACAGGTACGGGGCGAACGGCGTGCTGCGGTTGTCGTGGCCGCAGAACGACGGCCGCTCACCCGGCGCGCCGGGCGCGGCGGACGCGGCCGGGGCGGTGGCGGCGACGCTGACCAGGGCCGCGCCGACCGCCAGCAGCGGTACGGCGGTCGGGACTCGGAATCGCATGGTGCTCCCTGCGGGACGGCTGGAGGTGGACCGCGAGCGTGCCAGCGACCGGCCAACGCCCGGAGTCACCGCCGTGGACGCCCGGGGAACGCGGGTGAACGATCCGCCCGCGCCCCTCCTCGCGTTCTACCGTTCCCCTGTTCTCCCGCCCCGAGAGGAAGCACCCGTGACCGACCACGACGCGACCAGGGTCGAACCGGACCGGCAACCGGACGCCATCCGCACCCCCGCCGAGATCGACGCCGCCCTCGACCGGGGCGACCGCCTGGCCGGCACCGCCGTGATCCGGATGGTCTTCAGCTGCCCCGACTTCGCGCTGGTCGCCCCCCGGGTCGAGCGCGCCCTGCACGCGCCCGACCACTACACCCGCCAACTCGGCTGCGTCGCCGCCGGGGACATGACCCGGGTCTTCGGCCGACTCTCCCCCGGCATCTACGCCCGGCTGCGCGAACTCGGCCCGCACCGCGAGGCGCAGGACGCCGTCCTCGACGTCCTCACCTTCATCCCGTGGGCCGAGCTGCCCCCGTGGTTCCGGTGGCGCCGATGCGTGGCCGAGGCGCAGGGCCTGGGGCAGCGGCTGTACTACTCCTGCGCCGAGCCGATCGCCTCGCTCCTCCAGCGGGTCCGGCGCCGCCGCTGACCGGCCCGCCCCGGCTCAACCCAGTTGCGCCAGGCCCTCGGTGGCGATCCGCTCGAAGACGCCGAGGTCGTTCTCGAAGATCGAGCCGGGCACCGGCCAGTGGATCACCAGCTCGGTGATCCCCAACTCCCGGTACCGCCCGGCCCAGTCCACGAAGGCGTCCACCGACTGCAACGGCTTCTCCGCCGTCGACCCCTGCAGCAGCACCTTCTCCAACTCGCCGACGTCCCGCCCGACGGCCTCGCACGCCGCCGCCAGCTTCTCGACCTGCCGGGCGATCACCTCCGGCGCCTGCTCCACCGGCACGTCCGCCGGCCCGCGCGGGTCCCCGTACGTCACCCACCCCTGCCCGTGCTCCGCCGCCAGCCGCAGCCCGCGCGGTCCGGTCGCCGCCACGTAGAACGGCACCCGCGGCGTCTGCACGCACCCCGGGACGTTCCGCGCCTCCACCGCCGAGTAGTACTGCCCCTCCCGGGTCACCGCGTCGTTGCGCAGCAACGCGTCCAGCAGCCCCACGAACTCCCCGAACCGCGCCGCCCGCTCCTTCGCCGACCACGCCTCCTGCCCCAGCGCCGTCGCGTCGAACCCGACCCCGCCCGCCCCGATCCCCAGCGTCAACCGCCCGCCCGAGACGTCGTCCAGCGTGATCAGCTCCTTCGCCAGCGTCACCGGATGGCGGAAGTTCGGCGAGGTAACCAGCGTGCCCAGCCTGATCCGCTCGGTCGCCGTCGCCGCCGCCGTCAGGGTCGGCACCGACCCGAACCAGGGCTCGTCCCGGAAGGACCGCCAGCTCAGGTGGTCGTACGTGTACGCGGCGTGGAAGCCGAGTTCCTCGGCCCGCCGCCACACCTTCTGCCCCTCGCTCCACCGGTGGATGGGGAGGATCACCGTACTCAGTCGCATGGCCCGACCCTACGCGTTCGCTGCATCGGCGATTCGATCTGCGGTAAGTCGCTGAGTCAGGTGAAATCGTGGCAGTCGGGCCAGCACTACGGGACCATGAAGTACGGTTCGGTCGACTGCCGAACGAGGCCAGGGAGGTGCCGCAGTTGTCGTATGAGCCAAAGCTCGCTGCTGCGCTGTCCGGCGCCACTCTGCGCCAGTTGTCGCATTGGCGTAGGGCCACAGCGGGGCGCGGAGCCGTGCTGGTACCGGAACTTTCAGCCTCTCGGCCGATCCTCTACTCCTTTCGGGACGTCGTGGCCCTCCGCGCGTGCGTCCATTTGCGTCAGGACACCTCGCTCCAGAAGATCCGGCGTGCGCTGGACACCCTGCGTGACGGACTCAACGAGCACGAACACCTGTCGCGCTACCGGCTGGTGGCCAGTGCCGACACCATCTACCTGGCCGCGCCGGATCACGCTGTGGATCTGGTGCAGAAGCGCGGCAACCTGGTCATCCACGAGATGGTCGACGTGCTCGCCCCGTTCTACCGCAATGGCCGCCAGATCCCGAGCCTCCTGCAACCCAGAGAGCACCTGTCGGTGGATCCGCTGGTCCGTGGCGGCGAACCCGTGATCGAGGGAACGCGTGTCCCTGCTTCGGAAGTCGCTGCTCTACTGAAGGACGGTGTCCCCCCGGAGTCGGTCGAGGACTTCTACCCTGGTGTCACCGCGGCAGCTGCCCGCGACGCTGCCGACTTCACCGCCTATGTGGACAGCTACTCGGATGAAGGATTTCGGCAGGCTGCCTCTTGAAAATCCTGCTCGATGAGAACGTCCCCCTGCCTTTGGCGCGCATGGCCCAGTTGCTGCTGAAGCAACACGAAATTCAGCACGTGGCAGAGATCGCCGGCTGGGCAGGCACCAAGGACATCGAGCTCTACGCACGCGCGGCCTCAGCAGGCTTCCAGGTCGTGATCACCAACGACACCAAGCAGATGGCTCGTCCGCTGGAGGTCGTGGCGATCGCCGAGTCGGGGCTGCACAGGATCGAGTACCGCCACAATCACAAGCACGGGGGCCTGGTCGGCTTGGGTGCTGCTGTCGCCACTGTCTGCGCAGGCCTGCCCCATGCATTGACCGAGCTCGAGCACGCAACGGGCCAACTTCTGCTGTCCCTGACTTCGATCGACCCGTCGCATCAGAGCCGACTGCGAATCGTGAACCCCGCCACGGCTCCTCCGAAGCACTGGCCAACGACCGGAGGTATGTGAGGAGCGGGCCGCTCGAACAAACTCCACGCCAAACGGGCGCGACTTCGGACTTTCCCAGCTCAGCCTGTGATGGGTGAACGAGGCTTGACCGAGGTCACCAGCGTCCCCAGCCTGATCCGCTCCGTCGCGCACGCCGCCGCCGTCAGCGTCGGCACCGACCCGAACCAGGGCTCGTCCCGGAAGCTCCGCCAGCTCAGGTGGTCGTACGTGTACGCGGCGTGGAAGCCGAGTTCCTCGGCCCGCCGCCAGACCTGCTGCCCCTCGCTCCACCGGTGGATGGGGAGGATCACCGTACTCAGT
Organism: Kitasatospora sp. NPDC001540; assembly: GCF_042894345.1. NCBI lineage: Bacteria > Bacillati > Actinomycetota > Actinomycetes > Kitasatosporales > Streptomycetaceae > Kitasatospora > Kitasatospora sp. NPDC001540. The sequence continues at coordinate 75,842 of NZ_JBIAVO010000003.1, read as the reverse complement.
CGCATGGCCCGACACCATGCCGCCGAAGACCGGCGAAGCATGCATACCGGCAGCATGCTTGCTTCATGGCGGCTACCACACGCATCACGGTCACCCTGTCCACGGAGCAGGTGACCGAGCTGAAGAAACTCACGGACAACATCTCCGGCTACGTCGCGGAAGCGGTGGCCCGGCAGATCAGACATCAACTGGTCGCGGAAGAACTCCGCCAGTACGAGGAACAACACGGCGCGTTCACGGAAGAGGAACTTGCCGCCGCGCACGCAAGGATCTTCGGTTCGTCCGGGCCGGGCGGTGGAGCGGCAGTCGCGTGAGTGTGCGGATCGAGACCGTCGTGCTGGATTCCCAGGGGATGTCCGCCTGGATCTCGCAGGACCGGGAGGTGCTCGCGATGATCAAGGCTTTCCACTCGACGGGGGTCGACCTGGTCATCGGCGCCAACACCATCGTGGGGATCTCGCACGCCAGGGCGAACACCGCCCGGCTGAGCCGCATGCTCTCGCAGGCCAGGATCGAGCCCGTGACCGAGCACGCGGCCAGAGCCTCTGCGGCACTTCTCAAGCAGGCCGGGCTGCACGGTCACAAGCACGCCATCGACGCCACCGTCGCCGAGATGGCACTCCGCCAGCCAGGTCCGGTGGCCATGCTGACCTCGGACGTCGACGGCATGGCCCGGCTCTGCGGTGACCGGGTCCGGCTCATCACCATCTGAGCCGACGGTCGTGCACGCCGCCGCCGTCGGGGTCGGCACCGACCCGGAACACGGCTCTTCCCGGAAACTTCGCCGACGCAAGCAGTGGTAGGTACAGGCCGCACGGAACTCGAGGTCCTCGGCGCGCTGCCACACCTTCCGTCCCTCGCTCCACCGGTGGACGGGAAGGATCACCGTACTCAGTCGTATGCCGTCACCCCTATGGGCGAAGCGGGGCTCGTCCTCCGCGGTCAAGCCGGTGACCGCTCGGGCCCTGCTCAATACGCTGATCACCAATACCACGACCTATGACAGCTCGGGCAACGACTTCAACTGGCGCTACCTCAACGGCTCCCGGCCCGTGACCGGCGCGGCCAATCCCGGGGTGAGGTCGTACGTCTTCGTCTCCGGTCCGTGGTCCGGCGCTCCTGTGCTCGAAGTCATCGCGGTGAATCGGTGCGCGGTGGCGGACGGCGTGACCCACGGCCCCGGTTTCTGGACCGTCAGCGAGGAGGGGATCGCGAGCGTCGGGCAGGGGGGCAGTGGTGGGCCGGCCGCCGGGGTGAACAGCGACCCGCGGACGGTGAGTGCCCGTGGTCCGATCTCCGTGGTGCTCCCCAACTCCCACCGGGACGCCTGCGCCGGCCGTACCCATGACGGGCGTGTCTGTTCCACGCGTTCCTTCCACATCAACATCGACGCGGTCACTGCGGAGGTCGGCTCCGATCCCGCGCTCGGCACCGTCAAGGTCACCGTCAAGGACCCGGAGGCCGCCGGTCAGCCGGGGAGGGGCATCGCCGGAACCGTCACGTAGAGGCGTTCGATCGAGAACGGACGGGCAGCGGAGGCAGTGCTGGTGAGAACCCGGGCCCCGTCGGTCCCGGCGATGGCTTCGGCGGTGAACCGGGCCTCGGGGCCGGTGGCGGCGGTGAGGTCCAGGTGGTCCAGCACTCCGTTCCCGGGGCGGGTGTACCAGATCGACGGGGTGAGGAAGCCGTCGTCGCGGTACTCCTCCCACCCGGTGATCGAGACCATGCAGAAGAAGTCGTCGGCGCGGTCGGCGACGTCGGTCGCCAACCGCTCCACGTACGTCACCGCAGCGCGGACGAGCCAGGCGTTGGCTTCCGGGCGGGTGAGCGGAGCCAGGAAGTCGAGCTGGGAGTACCGGGAGTACAACGGAACTTCGTCGAAGGTCGTCAGAGGGTGGAGGAAGTCGTCGAAGCTGTCGAGCTCCTCGTCGGCGAGCAGGTTGGCGAACTCGTCTTCGAACTCCACTGTCTACACGTCCCATCCGTACTCGCGCAGCCAGTCCAAGGTCTTCTGACTGTACTTGGGGTCCCCGTCGTGGAAGGTGCCGTCCTGATTCAGTGCCGGTGAGCCCCGGCCCTTGCGCTGTGCGTGCCACTTGCTGCCGGGAACGCTCTCCTCGGGCCCGTCGATCCGATGGATCTCCGACGGTCCGCGTCCCGCCTTGACGGCCTTTTGGGCGGCCCGAGCCTGGTAGTCGCGGTAGTAGGCCCGCCAGTCCTTGATGTTCTTGTCCACGTTGTCGGGGTGGTACGGGTCGTCCCACGGACCGCCTTCCCTGCCGCCGAACGCGGGCTGTGAGCGGTATCCCCGAGGGACGTTGGTGTGCGGCGACAGGCCCAGCGGGTCGAAGGAGGCATGGGGGTTGCCGACGTACGTCTCCGGGTTGGGGGCGGCGGAGAGGCCGAGCGGGTCCGGAGAGACGTAGCGCGCGTTCTCCGGGTCGTAGTAGCGGTGGACGTTGTAGTGGAGGCGGGTCTCGGGATCGAAGTACTGGCCGGGGAAGCGCAACGGGGTGTAGGTGGTGCTGGTCCGCGGCCACGCGGTGGTGCCCCACACGGTGGAGGTCGCGCGCCAGGCGATGGTGCCGGCGGCCGGGTCGACCAGTTCCGTCGGAGTGCCCACCAGGTCGGTTACGACGGCGAAGAAGTGCCGGTCGACCTCGGACTGTGGCGTCTCGGATCCCGACGCGTAGATGCTCTCCGTCTGGGCGAGCGGGCGCGGCCCGTCGTGGTCCCAACTGAGGGTGTGCACGCCCGGCAGGTAGGGGGCCCGGGTGGTCTGTTCGGCCAGGGTCGGGCCGTCCCAGGTGAAGTCGGTCTGCTCCACCACGGCCGAACCGGTCTCGGACATGCGCTGCTTGGCGATCCGACGTCCCAGCGGGTCGTAGAGGTAGCGCCACCGGGTGCCGTCCGGTGTGATGACCTGGGTCAGGCGGTTCTCGGCGTTCCAGGTGTACTGCCAGACGTCCGGTTTACGGGACAGCCGACCCACCCGCCGCCTGATCAGGCGGCCGGCCCCGTCGTACGCGTAGGCGATCCGGCCGGCGGAGGCGAGCCGGGCTCCGGTGAAGGTCCGCTCGCCGAGGGCCGGGCGGGTCGCGTCGGTCGGCGGCCAGTCCGCGTGGACGAGGTTGCCGGCGCCGTCGTAGGCGTAGCTCTCGTTCCGCTCGGGGGACTGCACGGAGGTGACCCGGCCGACGGGGTCGAGGCCGAAGGTGCGCGGGCCGTCCAGGGCGTCCTCGATCCCGGTCAGCTGCCCACCGCGGCGGTAGGCGAAGTCGCGCTGCTGGAGCGTCGAGGTTCGGGCACGCACGGTCTGGGCGACCAGCCGGTCAGCGGCATCCCAACGGTTCGTCAGGGTGACGCCGTCACCGAGGACGCGCAGGGTCTCCCGCCCCGAGAGGTCGTAGGCGAAGTCGAGGCGTCCGCCCGTGGTGGTGAGGGAGAGCGGCCGACCCACCTGGTTGTAGGCCCACTCGGCCAAGTGGCCGGACGGCGTGGAGCGGCGGACCCGTCGGCCGAGCAGGTCCCGGTGGTGGGCGAGGGTTCGTCCGTTCACGGTCTCGGTCAGTACGTTGCCGAGGCCGTCGAAGGTGCGGACGAGTTCGGCGTCGGGATTGACCGCCCGGACGAGGTTCCCGGCGAGGTCGTACTCGTAGGCGGTGAGCAGCCCGTCGGCGTTCCGGGTCGTCGTGCGGCCCAGCACGTCGTAGGTGTACCGGGTGCACTGGCCGAGCGGATCGGTCCGGGTGACCACCTGCCCGGCGGCGTCGAGCTCGTAGTGAACGGCGCGTCGGTCGAAGTCGTCCTCGCCGACCAGCCGGTCGGCCGGGTCGTACGTGTAGGTCCATTGCCGACCGAGGGCGTCGGTGACAGAGACCAGTCGCATGTTCGCGTCGTAGGCGAAGGCGACGCGGGCGCCGTCGGGGGTGGTGCGGGCGGCGATCTTCTCGAAGTGGGTGTACGCGAAGGCCGTGGTCTGCCCGTGCGGGTCGGTGTAAGCGAGACAGTTGCCCTCGCCGTCGTACGCCCACCTCTCCGTGGCGCCGTCCGGGCCGGTACGGGAGGCCAGGTGCCCCTCGGCCGTCCAGCTCAGGGATGTGCTGTTCCCCAGCGGATCGGTCAGGGTCACCAGGCGGCCGAACGCATCCCAGCGGTGCCGGACCACCGCGCCGGCGGCATCGGTGATCTCCACCGGCAGACCGGCCTGATCGCAGCGCACCGTCGTCCGGTTGCCGAGGGCGTCGGTCACTGTCATGGGGTGGCCGTGCTCGTCGTAGGCGTACGTGGTGGTGGCGCCCAGCGGGTCGGTGACCGCCGTTCGGTTGCCGTTGTCGTCATAGGTGTACCGCCAGGTTGCGCCGCCGGGCTCGATCAGGGTTTCGACCAGCCCGGGGAGGTACGCGTAGGTGGCGGTGGTGCGCTCGCCGTCGGGGCGGGTGACGGCGATCAGGTCACCGGCGCCGTCGTACGCGTAGCGGGTGGTGCGGCCGAGGGGGTCGGTCTCGGTGAGGAGGCGGTCGTACTCGTCGCGTTCGTAGGTGGTGGTGTGGCCGAGGGGGTCGGTGACGGCGGTGATCTGGGCGTGGTCGTTGACCAGGTAGGTGGTGGTGTGGCCGAGCGCGTTGGTCTCGGTGTGGGTGCGCAGGCCGGTTTCGGGGTCGGGGTCGGAGTAGGTGAAGCGGAAGGCGAGGGCGCCGGTGGTGCCGCCCTCGTCGGTGACGCGGTCGAGGTGGTCGTAGGTGTAGCGGTACCGGGAGTCGTTGCGGTCGGTCCAGGAGGTGAGGCGGCCGGTGGCGTCGTTGGTGAAGCGCATCGGCTTGCCGCTGGAGTTGTAGACGGCGGTGAGGTGGCCGTCCGTGTAGCCGTAGCGCATCAGCAGCGCGTCGCCGCCGGTCTCGGTGGCGTTCGCCAGGCGCAGTGCGGTGATGCGGTCGTTGTCGACGGTGACCAGGAGCTGGTAGCCGCCGGAGTGGGTGATGGAGAGCGGGACGCCGTCCTCGTCGTAGGCGAGGGCGTAGTGGCGGCCGTGGCGGTCGCGGACCTCGGTGAGCAGGGCCTCGTCGCCGTCGGGGGTGGGGGCGAAGGTCTTGACCAGGCCGGTGGAGGGGTCGGTGACGGTGTAGCAGCCATCCTCGCGGACGTCGAGTTCGTTCCGGGAACCGGCCGAGGCGTACACCGGATCGCCTGGTTCGGGGTGGGGGTAGGCCTGGGTGATCCGGTCCGGGCGGACGTGGACGACGCCGTGCTCGTCGATCTCCAGGCGCTCGTCGAAGGTGCAGATCCACCGCGTGCCCATCCAGCGCCCGGTCAGCAGTCCGGAGTCGAAGCTGCGGGTGAACTCCAGCGGGAGCGAGCCGGGCAGCGAGGCGTCGACCTGGTCGATGTACATCCGGCCGGTGGCCATGTCGACGGGCTCTCCGCCGCCGCAGCGGGTGTCCTGCGGGCGGCCCTCGGTGCGGGGGCTCTTCACCTGGTCGCGGCCGCGGCCCTTGGGGTGCGAGCCGCCGCCCTTGCCGCGCCGCCCGCCGCCGGAGCGCGGGTGCGGGATTCCGTCCTTGCCCTCGCCGCGCATGATCTTCGCGAGGTCCTTGGCGTGCTTCTCCTCGACCTCGCGGACGTTCTTGGCGACGTGCTTCATGTTGTCGCCGGCCTTGCGGTAGAAGCCCTTCAGCGCCTTCCCCGCGTCCTCGGCGAGGGTCTTGCCGAGCTTCTGCGCCGCGTGCTCCAGCGCCTTGACGATCTGGTTGCTCATTCGAAGCTCACCCCCGCGACCTTGGACTGGAACACCTCGGCGTGGCCGGCGACGGTCTCCGCGTGGTCGTGCATCATCCGCGCGTGCTCCTCCAACGCGTCCGGGTCGATCCGGAACCCGCTGCCGCCGCCACCGCCGCCCGAGACCCCGAGCGCGGACTCCGCCGCCTGGAACACCAGCCCGGACACGGCGCCCGCGACCGTGTCCACCAGCGGGCCGATCGCCGCCTCCACCACCTGGGCGATGATGTACTGCTCCAACTGCTGTTCCAGGTAGTTGATCAGGCGCTTCGCGGCCTCCTCGATCGCCAGCACCGCGGCCTCCGCGATCCCGAAGGTGGCCACCGCCGCGGCCTGGTCCGCCACGAACGCCGCCGCCAGCGCGACCAGTTCGGCGATCGTCTCGACCTTCATCGCCACGATCACCCCCGCCGCGACGTCCAGCGCCTCCGCCACCACGTGGCAGGCCTGCACCAGCTCGTTCAGATGGCTGTCCGACACCGACGCCCACTTCGCCAACAGCGCCTCGTACGACGCCCCCTCGTACGCCTCGCCCAACCGCTGGACGGTCTGCGTCGACTGCTGGTGCGAACTCTCCACGTTCTGCGCGAACTCCCGGACGTGCGCGGCGAACTCGCGCACCTTGTCCTCGTTCACGGTCGGCCAGTTGATGCCGAAGAACGACAGCAACTCCACCACTTCGCCGGGCAGTTCGATCGCCACGCCAAGTCCTCCCCCGAAGACGCCTGCACGTTCGCCCGACCGTAGTCAGGAACGCCGGTCAACAGGCGGACTTTTCCCAGTCTTGACCATGGACGGGCAGCGTCCGCTTCCGGGCGGACACGATCGGCGGGCGGTCCCGACCCGGTGCCCGGGCCTGCGCGGGGCGAGGGCAACCGGAACCGAGCGCATCCGGACCCGCCGCGCCGACCCGGCTGCGACGCCACCGTGGAGATCCCGCACGCCGAGACGGACACCGGCCGACCGAACCGGGTACTCCCGCAGGTCAGACCGTGATGGGTGAACGAGGCTTGACCGAGGTCACCAGCGTCCCCAGCCGGATCCGCTCGGTCGCCGTCGCCGCCGCCGTCAGGGTCGGCACCGACCCGGACCACGGCTCGTCCCGGAAGGACCGCCAGCTCAGGTGGTCGTACGTGTACGCGGCGTGGAAACCGAGTTCCTCGGCCCGCCGCCAGAGCTGCTGCCCCTCGCTCCACCGGTGGATGGGGAGGATCACCGTGCTCAGTCGCATGGCCCCGACCCTAACCGGACAAGCGGTGACGCGTTACGCACGTGTGCCTCAAGCGGTGGCGCGCGCAGGCTGCCCGCAGGCAAGCGTAGAGCGTATGGCGGTTCTCACTCCTGCAGCACCAGCAGCTGCTACGTCTGCTCCTCCGCCGACCGCGACGGTCCGGGCGGGCAGGCCCGCACATGGGCGGCAGATGCCCGGCTGCGGGCACCGGGCCGTGGGGCACTTGGCGCACTCGGCGAGCCGGGCCGCCGCAGGCCGCACGGCGGCCTGTACGGGCGGCATTTTGCGCTCCAGGCGGGAGCGAAGCACCGCCACGGCCGAGTGCACCGTGTCGGGCAGGCCGGGAAGCAGGGCGTTGGTGAGGTCGGCGGGGGTGCTGCCGCGCTCCAGCCACTGGACGACCAGGGGTGCGAGCTGCTCGGCCTCGGTCTGACCGAGGCGAAGGCGGGGTTCGGGGCGGAGCACCCGGAACAGGGTGGCGACCGCCTCGCGGGTCTGTTCGTCCGGGACGGCCGAGGTGTTCTCGGGGTGCTGGTGGTGGTCCTCCCGCCCTCCTCGGTGGTCGGGCTCCTGCTCCGGAGGCACCGAGGCGAGTGCCTCTCAGCCGGACAACACGAGTTCCTCCCAGGCCGAGGCGATGCGCTCCGGGGCGAGGTGCCGGACGCTCCTCTTGGCAGCGTGCGCGAGGGGGATCCTCAGATCTCGGTCGGAGAGCACTGCGATGGTGGACTGGACGAAGGCGTCCTGCACCTCCGGAGTGGTGATGTCGCCTGGTATCAGCAGGCCGGTGCGGTTGTGCTGGACGCGCTCGGTCAGGGCGTCGATGGCGCTGGTGATGACGGGGGTGCCGGCGGCTGCGGATTCGGCGGCGGCCAGGCAGAACATCTCGGGGAAGCGGCAGGGGTAGAGGGTGAGGGCGGCCTGCTGCTGGATGTCGATGAGTTCGTCGCGTGGGCGGGCGCCAAGCAGGCGGACGCCGTCCGGGAGAGGGCTGCCACCGAGGAGTTGGTGCCAGCGGTCGTCGGCTTCGGAGTTGGTGAAGCCCCAGAGCTGCCAGCCGCTGGTGACCCAGAGTTCGGCGTCAGGGACTGCGGCGCGGATGCGGGGCCAGATGGCGAGTGCGATGTCCAGGCCCCGGTTCGGCATGCTGGCGAAGAGGCAGACGTTCGGCCGGTCCTCGATGGGGCGGGTGTAGCGGTCGGTCTCCACCGGCAAGGGGATGAGGGCGGTGGGGATGTCGATCCCGGCGGTGTCGAGTCTCTGTTGCATGGCGTGGGATGCGAGGACGACCTTGCCGCCTCGGTGGCGGAAGGTGTCGGTGAAGGTTGCGGGGCCGCGGGTGCGGTCGTCGAGCATCCAGAACAGGTGCCGGCCGGCCTTGGAGTCGGTCGGCCAGAGCGATTCGTCGAAGCGGACCGCAACGGCAACGTCGGGGGACGGTGTGCTCGGGAGCTCCCAGGTGTGGCGCCAGGTCACACCGTCGTAGACCCCGGGCCGGTAGCAGCAGTTGAAGACCTCGACCTGGTGGCCGCGTGCGGCCAGGGCGCGGGCGAGCAGGACGAGTGAGGCTTCGCTGCCGCCGAGGCCGGGGTTCTCGTAGTCGGGCGGGTAGAAGCTATTTCGCTTGGGGTAATGAAAGTGCCAGCGCACTGTTGGTCTCCCGAAGGTCGTTGTGGCGCACGTCAGTTGCGCCAGGTGTCTTCGCGTACGGCAGCGGGGTCGAGGCCGAGCCGGTAGGCGGCGTGGACGGCGGCGGCGGCCTGGAGAAGGCCGTCGATGCCCCAGTCGAGCAGGGCGGGGGCTTTGTTGATCGGGGTGATCAGCCGACCGTAGGTGCGGCCGGTATCGGGGTCCGCGTGCCGTGGCAGGAAGTCGGCGATCCTTGCCACGTACCGGAGTTGGGCGAAGGGTTCCTGGCCGTCGTCGGTGACTTCCTGGTAGCCGAGGTAGAGGAGGTCTCCCAGGGTGATCTGGCTCTCTTCCAGGCACTCGCGTTCGAGTACTGCGCTTGCGTCTTCGCCGGCCTCGGGCTTGCCACCGGGCAGGCCGTAGCGTCCGCTGTCCTCGCGCAGCAGCACCCGGCCGCTGTCGTCGAAGCAGAAGCCGTAGACCTGCCGGACGGTGATGCCCTCGGGCAGCGGGTCGGTGACCCAGCGGAAGGTGGCCATGATGTCTCCTGGCGAGTCTCGATATGGTCAGTGCGGCTTGCCAGTCGGGCGCTTCGAGGTGTGAAGTGCTCGGTATGCCCGTGGTGTTCTGCAAGCCAGATGCACTCTATGGACCGCACAGCCGGGTGGCCTCCCAGCGCGCCGGGGCTTTCCTGCGCGCGCTCGCGGCTCACTGCCGTGGCGGCGGCTGGGAGAGGGTTCCCGAGGAGTGGAGGACCGCCGCCGACCGGGCGGCCCGGCAGGTGGCCGAGCGTGCGGTCACCGAGCCGTCCTTCCGGGGAGCCCTGGTCGACGCGGTGGCCGTTGCCGAGCGGCTGGAGGCCACCGCGGCAGGCTTGCCCATCGGGGAGCGACCGGTGCTGGAGGTGCTGCTGCTCGCGGTGGAGGGTCTCGGCTTCGCCGTCAAGGAGCGTGCCCGGCTGGTGCTGGGTGAGGTCGGCGTGGACGCGGTGTACCAGGACTCCGCCACGACAGTGGAGTTCGCCGCGGTACGAGCGAGCCTTCTGGAGTACCTGGCCGGCCATCCGGTCGAGATATGGCGGCTGTCCGACGGGCAGGCCGAGTGCGCCCTGCAGTGGTGGAAAACCTACGTCCGGCAGATGCTGCTGGACCGTGAACCGGGCGTGCACCTGCTGCGGAACCTGGTGCACGCCTGCGACGGGCCGGATGCCGACTACCTGCTGGGCCGCCTGCCGAGTTGACCTCACCGCCCTGCGCTCCAACAGGCGATGGCATGACGCGCGATCTGCTCGGCGAGCTGCTCCGGAGCGGCGGCGGAACTGTCGAGGCGCAGAAGGCGTGGGACGTGCTCGGCCATGAGGCCGTCGAGGGTCTGGTGCCAGGAGGCGAAGGCTGCCGGGTTCGGTCCGAAGAAGCGGCGGGAGGCAACCTTGCCGGTCCGGCCGGCTGCCACGTCTGCGTCGTGGCGTCGCAGCCGGACGGTGAAGTCGGTGGACAGCAACGTCGCTCCTGCGAAGCGGACCTGTAGGGGCGCGGTGACGGTGTAGGCGCGGGCCATCCACCGGTCGTGCTCCAGCGCGGCCCGCGCCCACGCCCGGAAGTGGGTGCTGACCTTCAGGACCGGCTGGGTTCGGGACCGGTGGCCGAGCCGGTCGAGGACCGGCTCGGCCACGTAGAGGGTGCGACGCAGGAGGTCGGTGCTGCTGCCACGCGGGACGGCGGTGGTGATGTTCGCGAGCCGGGCGTCCAGTCGCGCGGCCCGGCCGCCGACGAGCGGGCCGATGACGATGTCGGTGTCGATTCCCTGCTGGCGGAGCTGCTGTTGGGCGAGCCTGGTGATGGTCTTCTTACCGGAGCAGTCGAGCCCCTCCACTGCGTAGGCGTGCATCGAGGTCCCCCCTCCTTCCCAGGTGGACGGGGCCGCCGAGCGCGAGGGACGCGGTGATGAGGCCGGTGGCGGCTGTGTGGGCCTGGGGCGAGCAGGCGGCGAGCTCGATCAGGTGCAGCGGGTAGCTGCCGCCGTCGGGCAGCGGGAGATCGGCGTAGTGCCAGGAATCCCCATCGTCCGGGCAGGACGGGATCCGCTCGGCGCCGAGGATGCCGGTGAGGTGGCCGGCCGCGCTGAGGTGGCCGTAGGTGTTGCCGAAGTGCCGGACCTGTTCGCCCTGGCCGAGCATGACGGTTTCGGCGAGCGCGGTCAGCCGGGAGCCTGGGATGAGTCGGCCCTCTGCCAGGAGGGCGATCAGGTCGTCCTCCGTCAGTGGGGCCGGGCGGCTGCCGGTCGGCGGCCCGGCGACGGGGAGCGGTTCGGTGTCGAGTCGGCCGCTGACCGGGTGCAGCCGCACGCGCAATGGCAGCCCTTGATCACTGGTGGCGACGGCCAGGAGCGGCCAGAGGGCGGCTCGTTCTGCCCGTGCCCAGCGGGCCAGGATGGGCAGGAGCCCGCCGGGGACCTGGGCGAGCGCGGCGGCCAGGACACGACGGGACGGGGAGCGGGTGAGGCTGACGAGGTCGAGTTCGGGCAGGCCGGGCGTGAGTTCGCGGTGCAATTGATCCGCTGTCCGCCACAGAGCCTCGCCGACCGTGAGATCGGGAGCGGTTCCCGGGCGGGTGCAGTTCGTGGTGAAGGTGTCGCGCAGTCGGGCGAGGACGGCGCGCTCGGCGTCAGTGGGTTCGGGCCGTGCGAGGGCGGTGTCGTAGATGCCCTTGATCCGGGCGACAGCCTCGCTGTCGTTGGCGGGCAGCCACCAGGGGGCGAAGGTGAGCCGGCCGGGCAGGGCGAGCACGTCCAGGCGGTCGTCGTGGAAGCGTGGGAGGCGGATGGTCGTGCCGCCCCGGTGGCGGGGGTACTCGTTCAGGATGCCCTGTTGGTGCCCGAGCACGGCGATGTGCCGCAGGTAGTGGATGGGCATCCTCGCGGACGGGTTGACGGTCGGGTGCCAGGCGTCGGTGTGGTCGAACGTCATCGGTCTGCCTCCACGGCGCCGGTTTCCTGCCAGGGGCCTTGGGCCGGCTCGCTCAGACGACGCGCGTACCGCTGGAGGTTGGCGGTGAGCTCGGCGTCCCGGCGCTCCGCGCTGCCGGACCTGGGCGGGTGCTCACGGTGGAAGACCCCGGTCGACAGGACGGGCACGACGTACGAGCCCTGGGCGATGGCCTTCGCGGCGAAGCAGACATCCTCCGGTCCCCAGCCGGTGAAGTCGGGTGGGAAGCGCACGGATCGTGCGGTTCGCGCGGGGACGGCGAGATTGTTGCCCTTGACCATGAACGGCAGGTCGACGGGGCCGAGCAGGCGACCGTGGCCGAAGTCCCGCAAGTTGCGCGTCTGGACGAGCGGGCTCACCGTGACGGCTTCGTGTACGGGCACCAGCCCCAGCCGCCCGGGTGCGTAGTGGGCCCTGACGCGCGAGTCCCGGCTGCCGTCCGGAGCCCGGTCGGGCACCGGACGTTCGGCGGGGACGTGGTCGCGCAGCGACACCGTGATCAGGTTCGGGGAAAGGACATGCCGGGCGAGGTGCTCGGTCAGATAGTTCGGGGCCAGGAGGGTGTCGGCGTCGCAGAACACGATCAGGCTGTACCGGGCGCGCTCGGCGCCGTGATTTCGTGCTCCTCCGCAGTGGAGTTGCCGCTCGGAGCGCACGAGCCGGATCTGAGGGGGAAGCGAGGCCGGCAGCTCAAGGGGCGGATCGCTGGCATCGTCGACGACCAGCGCCTCCCACGGCGTGTCGGGCGTCAGCTGCGCCGCCGCGGCGACGAGGGCCTCGACGACCTCGGGGAGGACGTCGTGCACTCCTCTGGCCGGCAGGACCACGCTGACTCCCCCAAGCCAGGGCAGAGCCGGTGACGTGGCCGTGTCCAGCGGCCCGTGGCCCAGTGCGGTGCCCGCGAGGTCCAACGCCCAGTAGTCGTTGCTCCGCGCGCCGAGGGCAGTCTGGATAGCGGCGTCGGCGCCGGCGGCCGGCCAGCCGAGCCACCCGGCCGCGTTCCAGGGCTGTTCGACCTCGGTCTCCGCAAGAACGGCGAGGACTTGGGGCGTACCCCGTCGCACCAGCAGCAGCCGGGCGGACGCCGGACCGGCTGTGTGGTCGGCCAGCAGGGCCCGCAGAGCCAGGGCATGGCGGCGCCGCCACGTGTCGCCGCTCTCGCAGGTCCAGCCCGCCCCGCCCGGTGCCGGGATGCGCACCTGGCGGCCGGAGACCGTCACCTGGACGAGCAACTCCAGTGGCGCGTATCCGGATTCGGCCCAGCGCTCGTGAGCGCTCCCCAGGGCCGCCACCTCGCGCAGGTTCGTGGGACGGGATGCGTTCACCGGGCACGCTCCGCCAGCAGTGCAGCGCCGGGAAGGCCGGGCAGCAGGTGGCCCATGCGATCCCGTTTGGTCCTCAGGTACTCCAGGCTGTGCTGGTTGGCGGGGACGACGAGCGGGACCTGTTCGGCGACCGCGATACCGAGTGCGGTGAGCGCCGCCGCCTTGGCGGGGTTGTTCGAGAGCAGCCTGATCGAACGCACGTCGAGGTCGGCGAGGATCTGCGCGGCGACCCGGTAGTCGCGTGCGTCGTCCGGCAGCCCGAGTGCGGAGTTGGCGTCGACCGTGTCGAAACCCGCGTCCTGGAGCGCGTAGGCGCGAAGCTTCGCCAGCAGGCCGATGCCGCGCCCCTCGTGCCCGCGCAGATACAGGACCACTCCAACGCCCTCGTCGGCGATCGCGGCGAGCGCGGCGTCCAGTTGGGGACCGCAGTCGCACCGCAGCGACCCGAGGGACTCCCCGGTGAGGCACTCGGAGTGCACGCGGACCAGCACGTCCTTGGCACCGTGGAGTTGGCCGACCGTCAGAGCCAGGTGCTCGGCGCCCTCCAGCACGCCGCGATAGCCCCACGCGCTGAACACGCCGTGCGGGGTCGGGATCCGGGCCTGGGCAGCGCGGCCGATGCCGATGGCGGTGCCGGAAGTCGCGATGCCCCGCTGGGCACCGGCGTCACCACCGGCGCGGCGGCGCGCCTGCTCCCGCACGGCCATGAGGATCAGGCCCATGTAGTTCTCGCCGTGGCCGGCGCACGTTCCCCAGAACTCGTCGCCCCAGTCGTTGCCTTCGACGAGTTCGGCCGTGCCCGTGGACAGCAGCAGGTCACGCAGCCCCTCGTCGCGGAACTTCTGCTCGACCAGGTCCCGCATCACCGCGACCTTGACCTCTTCCCAGTCCCCGCGGTCGAGGTGGAGCCGCCCGAGTCGCTTGGCCTCGTCGGGGTCGGTGGCCGCAGCGATCAGCGCGCGCAGCTCCGTGTCGTGTGTCTTGGCCGCCTGGTAGGCGTGCTCGACCGTCGGGTAGTCGACCGTGTCGAGGCGCACGATGGCCGGGTGGAAGTTCGAGAGGAACGCCCAACGGCCGGTGAAGCGGTCGATCACCAGCGGGACAGCGCTGTCGTACGCGTGTTGCACGCGGTTGTACATGGCACCCTCCTGGGGTTGATTGAGTTCGAGTGACTCCGTCACCGGCCGGTCCGACAGGCGTGGAGGTCGGCGGGTGGAGCTGGCGGGATCAGTGCCTCGTTGTCAGCGCGACCAAGGTTGGAAGGGCGGACCAGCCCTGATCGGCCGCCTTGCCGATACGGGTCGAGAGCGCGGTCAGGCTGCCGCCACCACACCGCTCTCGGGCTCGGTGGTCTCGCTGTCGTCCGCCTCGGCCACGGTGCGGGCCGGATGCACCAGGGCACCGAGGCGGCGGTCGCCGGTCAAGGCCGCATCGGTGGCGACCAGGAAGAAGACGATCTTCCCGAGCTCCAGTGGCTCCCAGCCCCACGAGTACGCGAGCGCGTTGACCAAAGTGAGCCCCTGACCCGATCCCTTCTCGTAGTCGGATCCGCACACCACGGGAAGCCGAAGCGACCGGTCCCTCCCCTCGATCCGCAGAAGGCGCCCCGTCCATTCCAGTCCGTACCCAGCAATCGCCGCCCGCGTGCAGCAGCGCATTCGTATCAACTCGCTTGCGCACAGCATCACGTCGGAGAGCGCGCTCTCGGACAGCGGGACGGCCCGGCTCCGCGTGACAGCAGCGATCGGCTTGCGTGCCCGGACCACGGCATCACCACCGGCCTGGACGTGAAACTCGCCCGGAATCGGGAGACTGTTCATGCCCGAGAGCCCCCGTACGACTGCGTTCAAGGTTCTTCCCCTCTACGGCTCCGGATCTGGCGGTGCGGTACAGCGTCGCCGCGCAGCAGTGCGCTCCGGAACGTTTCTGGGGGGTTTCTCCTCGATGCGGCCCGCGTCGCAGTGGGTAGCAGTACGCTCACCAACAGGCCATGTATTGCTGGGGGTTGAGATGAGCTCAGACGTTCTGGCAGTTCACCCGCTCACCCATCTGATGCGGTTACGCGGGTGGGGAAAGATCCGGTTCGCGCGCATGATGTGCGAACGCGGCGCCGAGCTGAAGATTCATCTGGCGACCAACCGGACGCTGGTGTGGAAGTGGGAGCAGGGGCAGGAGCCCGGGCCGGAAGCGCAGTTCGTTCTGGCTGACCTACTGGGCGTCAATCCCCGTACGCTGGTTGCCAGTCCGTGGCCGAGGTGGCTCCCGGTCTGGGAGGTGACCGGCATCACGGCGCCGTGGACGAAGGCCGGTACCGTGGACGTACTGGTGGAACTGGTCAGGAGTGGGCATATGGATCGGCGGGGCTTTCTCACCATCACCGGGTCCGTCATGGCCACCGTCGCCGCGAGCTGGGCCTCCGCCTTGCCGGCCTTCGCCTCCGCCCTTCAGGGCGACCAGGTGACGGACTCCATGGTCGACACCCTCGAAGCCCGCGTCGGCACGCTCCAGACCCTGGACGCGCAGATGGGCGGCGCCCGCCTCATAGAGCAGGCCCGAGGTGACCTGTCGATCATCACGACTCTGCTCAAGCACGGCCGCCACACCGAGGCCGTCGAGGCCCGCCTGCTCGGGCTGGCCGCCCAGGTCAACTACATCACCGGGTGGATGGCCTACGACAGCGGCCTCCGCTCCGCCGGCCAGCAGTACTACCTCGGTGCCCTGCGCGCCGCCAAGACCATCGGCGACGACGCCCTCGGCGGCTTCCTGCTCGCCGAGATGGGCGTCCACCTCTCCGACGCCGGCAACCCCGCCGAGCGCGTCGCCCAGGTCGAGACCGCGCTCGCCAACACCCCCGCGACGATGCAGCCCGGCGTCCGCAGCTACCTCGAACTCCACCACGCCGAGAGCCTGTCCCGCGACGGCCAGCACCAGAAGGCCGGATCCGCCCTCAACCGCGCCCACGACCTGTGGTCCAGGAACGGCGGCGACCAGCTCCCGAGCTGGCTGGCCTGGTACGGCGATGCCCAACTCAGCTCCACCGAAGGCAAGATCATGCTCCGCGCAGGCCAGGTCGACCGCGCCACAAGCGCGCTGGCCTCCTCCATCGACCACGCCGTCCCCCGCGACCAGGCCGTCCGCGCCGGACGCCTCGCCACCGCCCGCCTTGCGGGCAAGGACCTCGACGGTGCCCTCGACGCCGCCCATCGCGGCCTCGGTCTCCTCGAAACCCAGGTCCACTCGGTCCGCGCCGTCAACCGCCTCACCAAGTTCGAGGGCTACCTCAAGCCGTACGCGGCCGAGCCTGCCGTTGCCGCCTTCCGTGAGCGCCTGCGCGCGCTGCCCGCGATGGCCGCCTGAACCGGCGTCCCCAGCCGGATCCGCTCGGTCGCCGTCGCCGCCGCCGTCAGGGTCGGCACCGACCCGAACCAGGGCTCGTCCCGGAAGGACCGCCAGCTCAGGTGGTCGTACGTGTACGCGGCGTGGAAGCCGAGTTCCTCGGCCCGCCGCCAGAGCTGCTGCCCCTCGCTCCACCGGTGGATGGGGAGGATCACCGTGCTCAGTCGCATGGCCCGACCCTACGAGACCGGTCCCCTTCGCACGGCCGCGTCGTCCCGCGGTACCGGGCCGGCCGCACGGTCTCCGGACGTGCAGCGGTCGTGATCTTCGAACCGGGTGTGAACGACGTGCTCGGCACCCATGGGATCCGGCTCGGTGGACAGCAGGACCCCGCCGGTGGAGCCGCCCGGGCGCAGGACCTGGACGGCGGAATCCTCTTCGGCCCGGGTCCGGGCCGAGTCGTCCTGCGGCCCGGGGCGGTCAGCAGGGGCCGGGCAGGTCGTAGATCGGGAGCCGCCGGGTGTCGCCGAGGCGCCGCACCGAGAACAGCCGCTTCCCGTAGGACGCTCGCTGATCACCTCGACGGTGCTGCCGGTCCGGCTCCCGGCCGGGTTCCAGGTGGGGGAGGGACTGCTCCGGGGGACGCCCGGCCGGCGGTCGGCCGGCCGGTCGGCCGTCACGTCGGGGCGGTGCCGTTCGCGAGGGCGGTGCGGAACACCTCGGCGGTGTGGGGGTCGGCGGGGTGGAAGGTCTCCAGGGAGAGCGCGGAGACGGTGGTGTCGGTGCCCGCGCCGAAGGAGGTGACGGTGCTGAACAGGCGGACCTCGGTGCCGAGGGCGCGCAGGTGCAGGAGGGCCAGCACGCCGTCGCCCGGGGCGGGTGCGGCCGGGCCGGGGTAGGCGGAGACCTCGCGGTACAGGGCGCGCAGGCCGGGCAGGCCGGAGTGCACCATCTGGCGGTGCAGGCGGCCGAGCAGGTGCTCGCGCCACTCGGCGAGGTTGACGACGTGCCGGGCCAGGCCGTCGGGGTGCAGCGAGGCGCGCATCAGGTTGACCGGCGGGCGGCGCAGGTGGGCGGGCAGGGCGTGGGCGAGCAGCGCGGCGGGCCGGTTCAGCGCGACGACGTCCTCCGCGGCGTCGAAGGCCAGTGCGGGGAAGGGCTCGTGGGCGGTGAGGAGTCGTTCGACGGCGCGGACGACCGACTGCGGGTGCGGGGAGCCGGGCCCGGTACGAGTGGGGGCGTGCCC
Organism: Kitasatospora sp. NPDC001540; assembly: GCF_042894345.1. Lineage (NCBI taxonomy): Bacteria > Bacillati > Actinomycetota > Actinomycetes > Kitasatosporales > Streptomycetaceae > Kitasatospora > Kitasatospora sp. NPDC001540. The sequence continues at coordinate 58,317 of NZ_JBIAVO010000003.1, read as the reverse complement.
GGCGGCGAGGTAGAGGGCGTCGCGGTGCCGGTCGGGGATGTCGAGCCGGTCGGCGATCCGGGCCAGCAGGGCCGGGCTCGGGCGGGAGCGGCCGGTCTCGACGAAGCTGAGGTGCCGGGCCGAGGTGTCGGCGAGCAGCGCGAGGTCGAGCTGGGTCAGCCCGCGCCGCCGCCGCCACTCGCGCAGCAGCGCACCGACCTCGGAGCCCGTTCCGCTCCCGCCGTCCCCGCCACCCCCGCTCCCGCTGCCGGCGTCCAACTCGCCTGCGGGCGATGGGCGGTGAGCGCTCGACGGGGGCACCTGCGGATCGTAGCAACGGGACCGGGCCCGGGCGCGGGTGCGCAGCGGAACGGGCGGGACGGCCGGGGCGGTGGTCACGGTCGCCCCGCCGGACGGGCCCGGTCGGGCAGGAACAGGACCAGGACCGCGGCCGGCAGGCAGCAGCCGACCAGCAGCTCCAGGCCGAGCACGAAGCCGTGCGCGGACGTGCCGCGGCCCGTCCCGACCAGGCCGACCAGGGCCACGCCCACCGCGCCGCCCGCCTCCTGCGCGGTGGACAGCGCGCCCGAGGCGGCCGCCGCGTGCCGCGGGGCGACCCGGGCCAGCACGGTGTCCGACAGCGGGGCGGTCACCAGGCCCATGCCCAGCCCGGCCACCAGCAGGCCGGGCAGCAGCTCCCAGGTCGTTCCCCCGGCGCCGAGTTGCCGGGCGGTCAGGGCGAGGGCCGCGTACCCGGCGCCCACCGTGAGCGCGCCGAGCGCCAGGACCTGGCGGCCCAGCCGGACGGCGACGGCCGGGGCCAGCGCCGAGCTGAGGAAGAAGCCCGCGCCGACGGTGGTGAAGACCAGCCCGGAGCGCAGCGGCGTCAGCCCGCGCCCGTCCTGCAGGTACAGCGCCAGCAGCAGGAAGAACGAGCCCATCGCCAGGAAGTACACCAGGGTGGTGGCCAGCCCCACCGAGAACGCCCGCTCCCGGAACAGGGCCGGGTCGATCAGCGGCGCGCCGCCGCGCCGGGCCAGCCGCCGCTGCTGCCCGGCGAACGCGGCCAGCAGCGGCGGCGCGGCGGCGAGCAGCAGCCAGGTCCACTCCGGCCAGTGCTGCTGGCGGCCCACCACCAGCGGCAGCACCACCGCGGTGAGCCCGGCCCCGACCAGCAGCGCGCCCACCGGGTCGAGCCGATCGCGCCGCCCGTCGGCCTTACCGCCGTGCCGCCCGTCGCCCCGCCCGTCCTGCGGTCGGACGTCCCGGGACTCCGGCACGACGTCCCGGGACTCCGGCACCAGCCGCGACACCCCGGCCAGCGCCAGCAGCCCGACCGGGACGTTCACCAGGAAGACGCCGCGCCAGCCCAGCCCGTCCGGGTTCCAGTCGATCAGCGCCCCGCCGAGCAGCTGCCCGAACACCCCGGCCAGGCCGACCGACAGGCCGTAGGCGTTGAACGCGGCGGTGCGGGCCGAGCCGGTGAACTCGGCCCCGATGACGGCCAGCACCTGCGGCGTGACGACCGCCGCGGCGGCGCCCTGCAGGATCCGCAGCGCGATCAACTCCCCGCTGCCCCCGGCCAGTCCGGCCCCCAGCGAGGCCAGCGTGAACGCGGCCAGCCCGATCGTGAACACCCGTCGCCGCCCGTACAGGTCGCCGAGCCGCCCGCCGGTGATCAGCCCGGCCGCGTACGCGACCCCGTAGCCCGCGATCACCGCCTGCACGGCGGCGGGCCCGGCGTGCAGGCCCTCCCGGACGGACGGGGCGGCGACGTTGACGATGAAGAAGTCCAGCGTGGGCATGAAGACGCCCGCCAGCAGGACGGGCAGGGCCGCCCACGGCGGGCGGCCGAGGGGGACGACGGCCGGGCGGGGCGGCTGGGGCTCGGTGGTGCTCACGGGCGGGCTCCTCGGGGTCCGACGGCGACGGCGTTCGACCGCGCGCTCCCGACGCGGTGCGCGCAGGGGGGCGGGAGGCGCGCGGGCGCGCAGGGGTACGGGGTGCGGGGGAGGGGCACGACGGGTTGCCCCGGTGCCCTGCCACGATCACCGGCACCGGCCCGCGCTGTCGATTACCCGTCAGGTCATGCGGCCCGGTCCCGGCGGCCGGGACCGGGCCAGGGGTGCCTCGGCGAGGGTCCGAACAGGGCCCTAGGCTCGGACCCGGAGCCCGGAGGTCGGGCCCGACGGTGTCATGGAGGGGTACGGATGAGCGGGGACGGCGGCAGTCCGGGTCAGCAGCAGCACGGCGGGCAGCCGTACGGGCCGGGGGCCCAGGGTCCGGGCGGTGCGCCGGCCGGCGGGCCGGGCCACTGGCCGGGGTACGGACCGGCCTACGGGCAGCCGGGGTGGAACACCGGCGGCGGTTGGGGCCAGGGCCCGTGGGGCCTCCCCCCGGTCGCGCCGCAGCCCGGCGTGCTGCCGCTGCGCCCGCTCGGGTTCGGCGAGATGTTCAGCGCCGTCGTCGACACCGTGCGCCGCTACGCCAGAGCGCTCTACCTGCCGCTGGCGGTGTTCGCCGGGATCCTCGCGGTGCCGCTGCTGGTGGCGTGCGCCGTGCTGTCCGGACCCCTCGCGGACGCGCTCGAAGTGTTCCGCACCGACCCCGAGGACGTCACCTCCGGACAGCTGTGGGACGTGGTCCGCCCGGTCCTGATCCTCGGCGGCCTGTACCTGCTGGCGCTCATGGTGCAGTACGTGGTCGCCGGTCCGCTGGCCACGGTGGTGCTGCGGGCCGCCACCCTCGGACGCAAGCTGACGGCCGGACAGGCCTGGCGGGAGGCCCGTCCCCGGCTCCGGACGACCACCGCCGTGACGGCGCTGCTGTTCGGCGGGGTGCTGCTGGGGTACCTGCTGGTGCTGGTCGTCGTGCTCCTGCTCGATCTGGTGAACGGGGGCCTGGCGGCTCTGGCGATGGTCCTGCTGTTCGGGGCGCTCATGGTCGGTGCCCTGTACGTGACCGTCCGGCTGGCCCCGCAGGTGCCGGTGGTGGTGTTGGAGGAGAGCGGCCCGAAGACCGCGATCCGCCGGGCCTGGCAGCTCAACAAGGACAACTGGTGGCGCTCCCTGGGTCTGGTCGCGGTGACCTCGATCGCGGGCGCGTTCGCGGCCGGCCTCCTCAGCCTCCCGCTCCGGATCGCCGTGGCGCTGGTCGCGCCGTTCGACACCACCACCACCACCGATTACGCGGGGACCGCCCTGTACGGGCAGATCACCCACGACGCGATGTCGTTGATGCTGATGTTCGGCACGGGCATCTGGCTGCTCACCACGGTGGTGACCGGCCCGCTGGTCCCGTTGGCCAACGGCGTGCTCTACATCGACCGCCGGATCCGCAACGAGCGCCTGGACATCGCGCTGGCCGAGGCCGCGGGCATCCACCTGAGCGAGTCCTACGGCTACCCGCAGCCGGTTCCCGTCCCCGCCCAGGCCGCGCCCGCGCAGCCCGCGCCCGCGCCGAGCGCCGAGCGGCCCGCGGACGAACGGCCGGAGGACAACTGACCGCTGCTGGTTGCGGTTCAGTCACGGACTGCCCGATTGGCCGCCATTACGGCAATTGGACCCCTGAACCCTGTTGTTGACGGGAGCGCAGGTCTCACATAATTCGTGCACCGCGTGTTGACGACCATGTTCGAGCCGGCCGGGGGGACGGCTCGAACCGCTGCGCGGGCAGCCATGTGAACCTTGGGGGGAGACCCTTGTCCGTTCCCGAACCGTCCCCTGAACCGGCGGCCGGTCCCGAACCCGTGCCCGCAGCCGCGGCCGAGCCCGCAGTCGCACCCGCGACCGCCGCCGAGCCCGCAGCCGAGCCCGTGCCCGCCGCCGGGCCCGCGACCGAGATCGAGCCCCTGCCCGCGCCGGACGCCCCGCGGCGACTGCCCCGGGCGGTCGGGGTGGTGCTGTCGGTGGCCGGGCTGCTCGCGGTGACCGCGGCCAGCGCGGCCGTCACCGTCGCGGTGGGCAGGCCGGACCACCCCGGGCACGCCGTCGCGGCGGCCCCGTCGGGCGCGGTGCCGAGCGCCGCCCCGTCCCCGTCGGCCTCTCCGAGCCCGACGCCCACGCCCTCCCCGAGCCCGACGCCGTCGCCGACTGTGGCCCCGCGCCCGGCCAGCACCCTGCAGGGCAGCGTCTCGGGCGGCAAGCACAGCGGCGACCTGCGCTACTTCCTGCTGCCGGTGCCCGACGACGCGGACCCGTACGGTTCCCCGGACGGCACGATGATGACCATGGAGGACATCCAGGCCGGGTACGGCAAGGACGTCGACATCAAGGGGGTCCTCGACTCCTGGGACTTCAAGGACGCGGCCACCCGCACCTACCGCACCCGGGACGGGAAGACCGAGGTGCGGATCGAGCTCAAGCGCTTCAAGCGCACCGACCGGGCCCAGGGCTTCGCCGACCACAGCAGCTACGACCGGGAGTCGTTCGACATCGACGGGGTGTCGAACGCCAAGGGCTACGTCTTCAAGCCCGAACAGCAGGCGTACACCGGTGAGTTGATCGGCATCGGCGTGGTCGGCGACGTGGTCTACGAGGTCACCGTCGACGTGCAGGGAGACCCCGACAAGGCGCTGCTCGCCGATGCGATGAAGCGCGCCCACGACCGCCTCGCCAACGGCTGACGGCAGACCCGAACCCCCTCCCCAGGAGCCAGAGTTGAGCACCGAATCCGCGGACGCGGCGGAGCCCGGGACGGCCGCTGCCGCCGAGCCGTCCACCCCGCCGCCCACCGCCTCACCCACCGCGACAGCGCCCACGCCCGCGAACCCGTTCGCCCCGCCGTCCGCCCTGCCCGAGACCCCCGTCACCCCCGAGACCCCCGTCGTCCCCGAGACCCCCGTGGCCCCCGACGCTCCCGACACCCCTGACGCCCCCGGGGCCTTCGGTGAGGCCGAGGTGATCGAGGCCGGTGCCGAACCCGTCCGGAGGAAGCCGCGGTTCGGGGTGGGGACGCTGTTCCTGACCGCGGTGCTGGCCGGTCCGCTGGTCGGGGCCGGGGTCGGGTACGCGATCCAGGCGTCCCGGCCGCCGACGCCGCTGCCGAAGATCGCCGCGCCGAAACTGTCCTACCCGGCCGAGCGGGTGGACCCGAAGGCGCTGGCCGCGGCCGGTCCACAGCCGCTGGACATCGACGGCGACCTGCGCAAGCTGCTGATCGAGCGTCCGGCGGGCACCGAGGACCGCACCGACGGCGACGGCGACGGCTGGTTGTCCCCGGACGACATGGCGGAGAACTACGGCGACAGCGCGCGCGAGTTCAGCTCGTTGCTGTCGGGGGGCTTCCGCCGGGCCGCCTCGGTGGCCTGGGAGTCGGGCGACGACCTGTACCAGGTCACGCTGGCGCAGTACGTGCCGGAGTCGACGCGGAGGGCGATCGCCGACGCGGCCCCGAGCTCGACCCACGAATCGGAGGTCTCGCTGATCCCTGGCAACACCGAGAGCTACCTGGTGATCGGCAAGCAGCCCCTGCACTACGCGCGCAGCACCGACACCTACTACTACGGCGAGGCGCTGGCCCGTAAGGGCAACGTGGTGATGACCGTCGCGGTCTACGCCAAGAACCCGGTGGACCGGGCGCAACTCGAAGACATCGCCAAGCGCCAGTGGGAGAAGCTCGCGTGACCGACATCGAATCCGCCGGGACGGCCGTTCCGGCGAAGCCGCGGCGGCGGGCGCCGAGGGCGCTCGCGGCGGTGCTCGCGGCGGCGCTGGTCGGCGTCGGCGTCGGCGAAGTGATCATCAAGGTGCACTACGAGGACGGGTCGGACCGCCCGGTGGCCGCGGCGCCCGCTCCGGCGCCGTCGGCGAGCGGGCCCGCCCCGTGGGGCGCCAAGTCGAACGGCAACCACTTCGGCAGCCTGCGCGACCTGCTGCTGCCGGTGCCCGACGGGTACCGGCTCGGGCCGGACTACAAGGGCCTCGGCAACGACGACGAGTTCGCCGGGACCCTGGAGCAGGCCCAGGAGGAGGAGCTGTCCGAGGTCCCGAAGAAGTACCGGGACCAGTACAGGGAGGCGCTCACCAGCCTGCACTTCACCGGCGTCGGGGTGCGCAGCCTGGTGCCGACCGACGACCGGCTGCTGGTGGTGCTGAAGCTGACCCAGTTCAACCAGCAGGTGGTGTCGGAGCGGAGCGCGCTGTTCGGCGCGCTGGTCGACGACACCGACCTGTTCCGGCGCGGGCCGAACGTGCCGGAGCACCCGGACGCGCGCTGCGCGCTGCCGCCGCTGGTCGCGGGCGACCAGCTCGACTACATGTCCTGCTACTCCGCCGAGGGCGACCTGCTGGTGGAGATGCGGGTCTCGGGGGTGGCGCCCCTCGACCAGAACAAGGTCGTGGACCTGTTCCGTCAGCAACTGGACCGACTGGCCCGACCGGGAGCCTCCGTATGAGCAGTGACACCACCCCCCAGACCGGGTCGGACGCCGGGTCGGAGCCGATCATCGGACCGGTCGTCGAGGAGACTCCGCAGAGCCCGCCGCCGATCCCGCCGCAGAGCCCTGCGCAGGACCCGTCCGACCCGTCCGACCCGTGGCAGGCTCCCTGGCAGGACCCGTCGCAGCAGCCGGACGCCGGGGCGGGGCGGTCGAAGGCCGACCGCCGCCGCCGCTGGCAGGTCGGCGGCGCGCTGCTGCTGGCGGTGGTGACCGGGGCGGCCGCGGCCGTGCTGGTGACCCTGCCGGAGCGCACCGACGTCCCGGGCCTGGCCACGCCGAACGACGGCCGGTACGCCTTCCCGGAGCTGACGCTGCCGCCGCTGCCGGTGGGCGCGTCGGCACCGGCCGACTCCAAGCTGAAGGCGCACGCGGCGGACCTGCGGGCGCTGCTGCTGCCGCTCCCGGCGGGCGCGGTCGCCACCGGCCCGTCGGCGTCCCCGTCCGCCCCGGCGTCCCCGTCCCCGTCCGCTTCGGAGTCGGCTTCGGCCTCCGCCCCGGCCTCCCCGTCCGGTTCGGCGTCCGCGGCGCCGAGCCTGCCGCCGGTGGTGGGCCGTTGGATCCCGTGCGACCGGGACGCGATGCTGGCCGCGGACGACACGTACACCCTGCGGCTGACCACGGACGCCTGCCGGGGCGCGGCCGCGCAGGGCTGGACGACCGCCGACGGCACCCGCACCGAGCTGCGGCTGTTCCACTTCGGTTCGTCCGACGAGGCCGCCGACTACTTCGGGGGCGTCCGGATGATGAGCGGGACGAAGGACATCGCCACGACCACCCTGGACAGCGACGGGAAGTACCCGGTCGCGGCCGGGCAGTTGGACGTGCGGCTGTCGGAGCAGAAGTCCGGCGGGGCGCCGACCGGGAGCCTGTGCTGGCTGCAGAGCGGCGACGTGGTCGCGCTGATCCAGATGACCAACCCCAAGGGCGTGCCCGCGCAGGCGTTCCGGCAGGTGGTCGCCCTGCAGAGCAGCCTGCTGGCCTGAAGCGCCGCGGCCCGGTCCGCCGCCGTCCCCTAGGGGGCGGGCCGGGACGGTCATCCCGTGGAGGGAGGCAACCCGGGCTCCGCAGCGCATTCCGCGAGGCGGGGCCGGACGGCTACGTTGATCCCGTGTCCACAGTCATCAAGACGGACGGCCTCACCAAGAGGTTTCCCGGGGTCACCGCGCTGGACCGGCTCACCGTCGAGGTGGAGCCCGGTGTGGTCGGCCTGGTCGGGGCGAACGGTGCGGGAAAGTCCACTCTCATCAAGATCCTCCTCGGGTTGTCCCCGGCCACCGAGGGCACCGGCCAGGTGCTCGGCCTGGACATCGCCACCCAGGGCCCGGCGATCCGCGAACGGGTCGGCTACATGCCGGAGCACGACTGCCTGCCACCGGACGTGTCCGCCACCGAGTTCGTGGTGCACATGGCCCGGATGTCCGGCCTGCCCGCCTCCGCGGCCCGCGAGCGCACCGCCGACACGCTCCGCCACGTCGGCCTGTACGAGGAGCGCTACCGCCCGATGGGCGGCTACTCGACCGGCATGAAGCAGCGGGTGAAGCTGGCTCAGGCGCTGGTCCACGACCCGCAGTTGGTGCTGCTGGACGAGCCGACCAACGGCCTCGACCCGGTCGGCCGGGACGAGATGCTCGGGCTGATCCGCCGCATCCACGCCGACTTCGGCATCTCGGTGCTGGTCACCACCCACCTGCTGGGCGAGCTGGAGCGGACGTGCGACCACCTGGTGGTGATCGACGGCGGCAAGCTGCTGCGCTCCTCCTCCACCGCCTCGTTCACCGGCACCACCCAGCTGCTGGCCGTCGAGGTCACCGACCACCCGGTGGACCGCGCCTTCGACGCCGACGCGGTGCTGGCCGAGCGGCTGACCGCGGCCGGCCTGACCGTCCGCGCCGACGGCAGCCGGATCCTGCTGGTGGAACTGGCCGGTGACGACACGTACGACACCGTCCGCGACACCGTGGACGACCTGGGCCTGGGCCTGGTCCGGCTGGAGCAGCGCCGCCACCGGGTCGCCGAGATCTTCAGCACCCGGTCCGACGAGGACGCGGACGAGTACGGGCACGAGCACGGGCACGCGGACGCGTACCGGACCGCGGCCGCAGGAGGCGAGCAGGCATGACCACCCGCCCCGACGCCCACGGCGGCGTCATCCACGACATCGGCTACCGCCCGTACACCGGGCCGCGGTTGGGCCGCCGGTACGCCACCCGCTCGCTGTACGTGCAGAGCCTGCGGGCCGCGTTCGGCCTGGGCCGCTCCGGCCGGTCCAAGGTGCTGCCGTTCCTGCTGCTGGGCGGCATGGCGGCGCCCGCGCTGGCGATGCTGGCGATCGCGCTGTTCGCGCACCTGGACAGGATGCCGAAGGACTACGCCGACTACCTGGCCTCGTTCTCGGTGCTGCCGCAGATCTTCCTGGCCGCGCAGGCCCCGGTGCTGATGTCCCGCGACCTGCGGCACCACGTCGTCCCGCTGTACTTCTCCCGCCCGGCGACCCGGGGCGACTACGTGTCGGCGAAGTTCGCGGCGATGTTCAGCGCGCTGATGATCGTGCTGGCGCTGCCGCTGCTGCTGCTGTTCACCGGCGCGATGCTGGCGAAGTTCCCGGTCGGCGACAACCTGCTGCACCTGCTGTACGGCCTGGTCGCGGCGGTGCTGTACGCGCTGGTGTACACCGCGCTCGGCCTGCTGATCGCCGCCGCCACCCCGCGCCGCGGCTTCGGCGTGGCCGCGATCATGGGCGTGCTGATGATCAGCTTCGCGCTGGCCAACCTCACCTACGCCCTGAACGGCGGCTTCGACCCGGCGCGGACCTCCTCCTCCTGGGCGTTCCTGATCTCGCCGTCCGCCTCGGTGGAGGCCCTGGTCAACCGGCTCTTCGACCTGAGCACCGACGACTTCTCCGCCCTGCACGCCCCCACCGGGGCCGGTTCGGCGGTGTTCCTGGCGGTGCTCCTCGCCCTCACGGCCGGCGGCTACGCGCTGACGCTGCGCCGCTACCGGAACGTCTGAGAGGCAGCCATGGCCGTCATCACCATCGACAAGGTCTCCCGCTGGTTCGGGAACGTGGTCGCCGTCAACGACGTCACGATGACCATCGGGCCGGGCATCACCGGCCTGCTCGGCCCCAACGGCGCCGGGAAGTCCACCCTCATCCACATGATGAGCGGGTTCCTCGCCCCCTCCGCCGGCGCCGTCACCCTGGACGGCGCCCGGATCTGGCGCAACCAGGAGGTGTACCGGGAGATCGGCCTCGTCCCCGAGAAGGAGTCGATGTACGACTACCTGACGGGCTGGGAGTTCGTCCTCGCCAACGCCGAACTGCACGGTCTGGCCGACCCGGGCGCCGCCGCCGAGCGGGCCCTCGCCCTGGTCGAGATGGGCTACGCCCAGGACCGGCACACCGGCACCTACTCCAAGGGCATGAAGCAGCGCGTCAAGATGGCCTCCGCGCTGGTCCACGACCCCTCGGTGCTGCTGCTGGACGAGCCGTTCAACGGCATGGACCCGCGCCAGCGCCTGCACCTGATGGAACTGCTGCGCCGCTTCGGCGCCGACGGGCGCACCGTGCTGTTCTCCTCGCACATCCTGGAGGAGGTCGAGCAGCTCGCCCGCCACATCGAGGTGGTGGTGGCCGGGCGGCACGCCGCCTCCGGCGACTTCCGCGAGATCCGCCGTCTGATGACCGACCGCCCGCACCGCTACCTGGTGCGCTCCAGCGACGACCGGCAGCTCGCCTCGGCGCTGATCGCGGACGGCTCCACCGCGGGCATCGAGTTCGACGCCTCGGAGAAGGCCCTGCGCGTCCAGGCGGTCGACTTCCAGGGCTTCACCACCCTGCTGCCCAGGGTCGCCCGGGCGGCCGGCATCCGCCTGTACACCGTCTCCCCGGCCGACGAGTCGCTGGAAAGCGTCTTCTCGTACCTGGTCTCGTCCTGAAGGGCCCCCGATGAACACCACCGTCGCCAGGCTCACCGCGCGCGGCCTGTTCGGCCGTCGCCGGGTCCTGATCCTGCTGGCCGTCCCGGTCCTGCTGCTGGTCGTCTCCGTGCTCGCCCGCAGCAGCGGCCTGGACGAGCTGGACCTCGCGCACCGCATCCTGGGCACCCTCGCCCTCGGCACGCTCGTCCCGATCACCGGCCTGATCGTCGGAACCGGCGTGATCGCCACCGAGATCGAGGACGGCTCGATCGTCTACCTGCTCGCCAAGCCGCTGCCCCGCTGGAAGATCGTCACCACCAAGCTGGCCGTCGCGGTCGGCAGCACCTGGCTGCTCTCCGCCGTCCCGCTCTACGTCGCCGGACTCCTCCTGTACGGCACCGGCGACCGGGTCGTGCTCGGCTACACCGTGGGCGCGCTCGCCTCCGGCGCCGCGTACAGCGCGCTGTTCCTGCTGCTGGGCGTGCTGACCCGGCACGCGGTGATCGCGGGCCTCGCCTACGCGCTGATCTGGGAGAGCCTGATCGGCAGCTACGTCGAGGGCGCCCAGACCCTCTCCGTCCAGCAGTGGGGCCTGTCGCTGGCCGAGGCGATCGCCGCCGACGGCACGGTCGTCGCCCCGGTCGGCCTGGGCACCGCGCTGTGGCTGCTGGTGATCGTCGGGATCGGCGCCACCGCGTACGCCTCGGTCAAGCTCTCCGGGCTGACGCTCAGCGGCGAGGAGTAGGCCCCGGAGACGGAGAACGGGCGGGGACGGTCGTGGTGACCGTCCCCGCCCGTTCCCGGGTCCCGCACCCTCCGGGTCTCACACCGTCCGGTTGCGGCCCGCGCCCCAGCCCGCCGCCGCCGCGACCGCGGCCAGCACCAGCAGCACCAGCAGCGTCGCGTCCCAGCCGCCGGTGAGCTGGTGCAGCGCGCCCGCGCCGACCGGACCGGCCGCCGCGACCAGGTAGCCGACCGCCTGGCTCATCCCGCCCAGCCGGGCCGCGCCCAGCACGCTGTCGGTGCGCAGCACGATGAACGCCAGGCCCAGGCCCAGCGAGCCGCCCTGCGCCAGGCCCAGCAGCGTCGCCGAGAACCACGCCCCGGAGACCGGCGCCAGCAGCAGCCACAGCACGCCCGCCCCGTTCAGCCCGGCCATCGCCAGCGCCAGAGCGCGCTGCCGGGTCATCCGGCCCGCCAGCAGCGGCACTAGGAACGCCCCGGCGACCTGCACCAGGTTGCTGAACGCGAAGACCAGGCCGGCCTCGCCGCGCGGCATCCCGTGGTCGGACAGGATCGTCGGCATCCACGCCACCAGGGTGTACACCAGCAGCGAGGAGATCCCCATGAACACGCTGATCTGCCAGGCCAGCGGGGACTTCCACGGGCTGCCGGGGACCGCCTTCGCGGGCACCGCGGGGGCCGCCTGCACCGGCACGGTGCGCTGCTGCCGGGCCCGCAGCACCTGCGGCAGCCAGGCCACCGCGGCGACCAGCGCCAGCACCGACCAGGCGCCCAGCGAGGCCTGCCAGCCGCCGCCCAGCGCGTGCTCCAGCGGCACCGACAGCGCGGCCGCCATGGTCGCGCCGACCAGCATGGTGGTCGAGTAGACGCCGGTCATCATGGCCGCCTTGTGCGGGAACTCCCGCTTCACCAGGCCCGGCATCGACACGTTCAGCACCGCGATCGCCACGCCGATCACCACGCAGCCCGCGTACAGCGCCGCCGCCGAGGGCAGCACCCGCAGCAGCACGCCCGCGCCCAGCGCCAGCACCGCGCCCAGCACCACCCGCTCGGTGCCGAAGCGCCGGGTCAGCCGCGGGGTCAGCGGCGCGCCCACGCCCTGGAACAGCACCGGCACGGTGGTGATCAGGCCGCTGGCGGTCGCGGACAGGCCGAAGGTCCGCTGGATCTCCGCGACCATCGGCGAGACCGCGGCCAGGCAGGCCCGCATGTTCAGGGCCACCAGCACGATCCCGGCCAGCAGCAGGGCGGGGTGGGCGAAGCGGGCGGTGGTTCGGGTACCGACCTTCGGGTCGAGGGCGGGCTGAACGGCACGGGTGACCGACATGGCTGGGCTGACTCTCTGTGCTCGGTGGTGCTACGGCTACGGCTACGGCGCGGACGGCGGGAGCGGGCCGCGGGTCACTTCCGCGCGGCGATCGCGGCGAGCAACTGCTCCACCGCCGCCGTCGGCTCCGCCAGCAGCGCCCGGCAGGCCGCCTCGGCGCGCTCCGGGTCGCGGCTCCCGATCGCGTCGACCAGCGCCGCGTGGGTGGCGATCGCCACCTCCGGCATGTCGTGGTCGCCGAACGCGGTGCGCATCGACTCCCGCACCGAGGCCCCGAAGTACCGGTACACCTCGGTCAGCGCGGGGTTGTGCGCCGCCTCCACCACGGCCGTGTGGAACTCCAGGTCGTGCTCGACGGTGGCCTCCCGGCCGGCCCGCTCCGGGTGCGCGGCCATCACCGCGGCCTCGCGCGCCAGCGCGGCCCGCATCCGGGCCAGGTCCTCCGGGGTGTGCCGCTCGGCGGCCAGCCGGGCCGCCTCGGTCTCCAGCGCGGCCCGCACCTCCAGCACGTCCCGCACCCCCGAGCGCTGCACCCCGCGCAGCACCGCCGCCGGGTCGCTGGTCGAGCGGACGAACGTCCCCTCGCCCTGCCGCGACACCAGCATCCCCGCGTGCACCAGCACCCGGATCGCCTCGCGCACCGTGTTGCGCCCGACCTGCAACCGCTCCGCGAGCTCGTGCTCGCTCGGGATCCGCGACCCCACCGCCCAGACCCCGGACGCCAGTTGCTCGCGCAGCTGCTCGATCGCGGCATCCACCAACGACCGCCGCCCCGCCGCCTGCAACCCCTCCACGCCCGGGCTCCTCTCACCACGCTCGCCGCCGACCTGCCCGGTCATCCTACAACCGCTTGCCCGGTCATCCTACAACTGGCGCCGCCGAGGGCGACGCGTCCCCGCAGGGGGCGCGCCGCCCTCGGGGGTCGCCTCAGGCGCGGACGGCGCCGAACACCAGGTCGCGCAGCTCCTGCCAGCGCGGGAGGAGGTCGCTGCGGTCGTTGAGGACGTCGGAGACGTGCTGGACGCCGAAGAAGCCGGAGACCAGGACGCGGCCGAGGGCGTCCGGCTCGACGCCCTCGCGGAGCTGGCCGGCCTCGCGGGCGTCGACCAGGAGACGGGTGATCAGGTCGGTCCAGCCGACGTAGGGCTGCGGGAGCGAGGCGTCGATCAGGGAACGCTCCAACTGGAGCCGGGCGCCCGCCTGGACGATGACGTCGTCGCGGAAGGTGAGGGCCGCGGCGTCCATCAGCTTCAGGACGGTGTCCAGCGGGGGGAGCCCCTCGGCGAGGATGCTCTCCAGCAGTTGCGGCCAGCGGCCGTAGTGGGCCTCCACCACCTCGATGGCGAGGGTCTCCTTCGACGGGAAGTGGAAGTAGACGGCCCCCTTGGTCATCCCGACCCGCTCGGCGACGTCCTTGATCGAGGTGGACTTGAAGCCGTGTTCGTTGAACAGCTCGGCGGCGGCCTTCAGGATCAGGGCGCGGGTCTTGACCGCGCGGTCCTGCCGTAGCTCCGGCTTGCGACCCTCGGGGGCGGTGAGGAGCCAGTCGAGGGCGGGGGGTGTGGCGGACACGGTGGTTCCTTTCGCGCGGGGGCGCCCGTCGGTTCGGGACGACAGGACGGAGCGCCGCTTGCAGAATACCTTCGCGTCGGTATATTTTCCAGCTCGACGGGTCGGGTACCGGTACGGTCGCGCTGCTGAGACCTCCTGCCGGGCCGGGGAGGGCCCGCGAGGAGGGCACGCACATGGAACTGACCGTACGTCCGCCTGACGCCGAACCGGCCGTCGCCCGCCCGGGCCCCGACGCCGACGCGCCGTCCGACCTGGCGCGCGGCTCGGTCCGCGCCCTGGAGGAGGGCCGCCGGCTCACCCCCGAGCTGGCCGGGGCGCTCGCGGACGCGGGCTTCGCCCGGCACTTCGTCCCCCGCCGGTGGGGCGGCCGGGCCGGTGGGTTCGGCGAACTGGTGACGGCGGTCTCGGTCCTCGCCGAGACGTGCGCGTCCACCGCCTGGTGCGGCGCGCTCTACGCGGCCCACGGCCGCCTCGCCGCCCACCTGCCGGAGGACGGGCAGCGGGAGCTGTGGGGCGCCTCGCCGGACGTGCGGATCGCGGCCGCCGTGGCACCGCCGTCCGGTACCGCGCGACGCTGCGGCGACGGGTGGCGGATCTCGGGGGAGTGGGGCTTCGCCAGCGGTGTCGACCACGCCGACTGGGTGCTGCTGGCCGTCCGGGGCGGGGACGCGGACGGGCCGGGCGGGGCGGAGCGCGGGCCGGGCGCGATCGGGCGGATCTTCGCCGTGCCGCGCGGCCGCTTCGAGGTCCGCGACACCTGGCACCCGCTGGGGATGCGCGGCACCGGCTCCCACACGGTGGTGGTGGGCGAGGCGTTCGTGCCGGAGCGGCTGAGCCTCACGCTCGCGGACCTGGGCACGGCGCGTCCGGGCGCGGCCCGCTGCCACCGGGTGCCGTTCCCGCTGGTGGCGCAGCTCCAGTTCGTCGCGCCGATCGTGGGCGCCGCCCGGGGGGCGCTGCGGACCTGGACGGAGCGGGCCGCCGCGCGGGTGCCCGCCGGTGGGCGGTCGGCCGGGGCGGCCGGCGTGCAGCAGGCGCTGGCCCGTTCGGCCGGCGAGGTGGAGGCGGCCGCGCTGCTGCTGGAGGGCGCCGCCGCCCGGGCCGACGAGGACGGGCCGGTGGTGACGCCCCTGCTGATCGCGCGCAACCAGCGCGACCTCGCGCTCGCCGCCGAACTCGCGGCCGGTGCGGTGGACCGCCTGTTCCGGTCCTCCGGGGCCGCCGGACAGGCGGTGGACGACCCGCTCCAGCGCCGCTGGCGCGACGTCACCGTCGCGGCGGGCCACGGCGCCCTGCGGTTCGAGAACGCCGCCGCCGGGTACGCCGCCGCCGTGTTCGGGGCCGCCGCCGGAGGTGCGCGGTGACCGCCGCCGTGCCGGTCGCCGTCCCGCGGACGCCGGCGCGTCCGCGGCGGGCGGCGTTCTTCGACGTCGACCGGACGCTCATCAGCGGCCACAGCATGGTGGCGCTCTGGCGCCGCTGGACGGCGGCCGGCCCGGCCTTCCCCGGGCGCGAGCTGCCGACGGCCGCCGCCGGGGTGCCGCGCGAGGAGCTGAACCGGGCGTACTACCGGTTGTTCGCCGGGGAGTCGGCGGCGCTGCTGCGACGCGTCGGCGCGGACTGGTGCGAGGCGTACCGGCGGACTCCGGGGGCCTTCCTGCCCGACAGCCTGGCCGCACTGCGCGGGCACCTGGCGCAGGGGCACCTGGTGGTGCTGGTCTCCGGCTCGCTGCGGGCCTGCCTCGACCCGCTGGCGGCCGGGCTGGGCGCGCACGCGGTGCTGTGCACCGAGCAACTGGTGGACGCGGAGGGGAGGTTGACCGGTGAGGTGGTCCGTCCGATGATCGGCGCCGCCAAGGCGGAGGCCGCCCTCGGGCTGATGCGGCGGCTGGGGCTGGACCCGGCGCAGTGCCACGGCTACGGCGACCACGCCAGCGACCTGCCGATGCTCCGGGCGGTCGGGCACCCCGTGGTGGTCGGCGACGATCCGGTGCTGGCGGAACGGGCCGCCGCGCTGGGCTGGCCGGTGCTGCCGGGAGCGCGGAACGACTGACCGACCGGCCGCCGGGCCGGGGCGGCCGGTCCGCGTGGTAAAAAATACCTTTGAGAAGGTATTTTGGCTTGGGGAGGTCGGAAAGGGTGGGCGAGGCCATGAAGCAGGAGCGCGCGAGACGGACCCGCGAGCGGATCCTCGACGCGGCGGCGGAGGAGTTCACCCTCCACGGGTACGCCAACGCCACCGTCCAGGGCGTCGCGGCCCGGACCGGGATGACCAAGGGCGCCCTCTACGGACACTTCGGCACCAAGCAGGGCCTGGCGGAGGAACTGCTCCGCCAGGCCCGCGAGGCCTGGTCGCTGCAGTGGGACGCCTCCGGGGAGCCCGGGGCGCCGGCCCTGGAGGCGCTCCGCAGGCTGGTCTTCGGGCTGTCCGGGCAGTACTACGGCAACGTCCGGTTCAGGGCGGCGTTCCGACTGGTGGCCGACGGGCCCCGGGCGACGGACGGGCCGGACCTGGTCGAGACGGTCGAGCACCACCTGACCGAGGCGGTGGAGCGGGTCCAGCGGGAGGGCGCGGCCACCGCAGGGCTCCCGCCCGAGACCGTCGCCCTGGTGCTGCTCGCCATCGTGGTGGGGATGCACCTGGTGGGCCGTCCGCAGCCCGTCGGCAGTCCGCCCGACCGGGTCGGGCAGGCGTGGACCTTCCTGGCCGCCGTCCTGGGCTGACCGGTTCCCGAACGGCCGCGTCGACCGCCCGGAACGGCCGGGCCGAGCACCCGGCAGGGATTCCCGCCGGGCGCTCCGGCTCGTCCGGGAGGGCCGCGGGCCGACTCGGCTTGGTCGCGGCCTGACCGCCGCTTGGCAGGTCCCCGGCAGTCCCTGGGTGTCGGCGGTACCGGGGACCGGGCCCGCCCGCCGCACCGAACCACTGAACCTGGAGGCAACTGTGACCACCGACGTCCCCTGCAAGGAGCTCCAGTACGGCTGGGAGGCGGCCTACCAGCAGCAGACGCAGGACGCGCCGCTGTGGCAGGAGGACCCGATCCCGGTCATCCCCGAGGCGATCAAGGCGCTGTCCGCCCGCAAGGTGAACACCGTCGTGGACCTCGGCTGCGGCGACGGGCGCAACCTGGCCGCCCTGGTGGACGCGGGCTTCACCGCCCTGGGCGTGGACATCGCCCCGACCGGCCTGAAGAACGCCCGGCGGATCATCCGGCAGCGCTCCTTCCTGCTGCGCGCCGACGCCACCGAACTCCCGCTCATCGACGCCTCGGTGTGGACGCCGTGTGTGTGGACGAATCAGTACGACAATCCGGAGAATCCGGCGATTCACCGTCAACTCACCGGACCCGAGATCTTCCAGCAGTTCCCGCAGGCCCCCGGGGCGGTGTTCGCGGCGATCTCCACCGGCGGGACGTTCGCGGGGCTGAGCCAGTTCTTCCGCGAGGCGTCACCGTCCACCCGGATGGTCGCGGTGGACATCGAGGGCTCGGTCGCCTTCCACGGCCCGCCGGGAAGGCGGCACCTGTCGGGAATCGGCGCCGGCCGGCCGTCCACCTTCCTCGACGACTCCCTGGTGGACCGCTTGGAGATCGTGGACATCCACCGGGCGGTGCGCTACTGCCGACTCGACCTGAAATCCGCCGGACTGCACCTCGGGGCCTCGGCGGGGCCGTGGTGGCGGCCTGCGCCCGGTACCTGGAAGCGCATCCGGAGGTCGAACGCGTGGTCTGCCTCTGCGCGGACGGCGGCGACAAGTACGCCGGCACGATCTACAACGACGGGTGGCTGCGCTCGATCGGGGTGGAGCCACCGGGTGAGGAAGCCGCCGGGGCCCGGGCCCCGGCGGCTATCCTCTCCGGAGTCGCCTGAAAATCGAAGGACCGTCATGCAGGGGATCCCAGACATCAGTCGCGAACTCCAGGACTGCGCGACGAGCAGCGAACCGGTCCCCGCGCCGGGCGCGGCCCTGGAGGAGCTGGAGAATCTCCCCGAGAGCGTCCTGCACCGCACCGACGAGCACGATCTCGCCGTCCTGCTCTGCCTGGCCGGGATCTGCTCGGTCCGCACCGGGCACGGATTGTCGGCGGCGGCCCTGCAAGGGGTCGCCGACCGTTACGCGGACACCTCGATCCTCTACACCGGACGGGTGCTGCCGCGCATCAAGGAGGCGATCGGCCGGCTCTACGAGGGCGCCGAGGAGAGGTCCCTCGACAAGCTCGTGGAAGTGGCCGACCACATCAGCCAGGGCTGGCCCGGGTACGCCGACTCGGTTTTCCCCCGCGCGTTCTCCGGGCTGGCGGGCGAACTCGGAATGGACGGGCCGGGGGACTTCCTGGAAACCTCGTTCATCACCTGGCGGCGGGGCCTGGAGGAGTGTGCGTCCGGCTCCCCGGAGAGCGCACTGCGTTCCTTCGGGGCCAGCCTCGGGACGTACCGGGAGTTCTCGTACTACGCCGACGCCGCCTGGCTGTACGCGGACCTGGTCATCGCCGGGTTGATGGCCGGTGACCCGGAGGCCGCCGCCCGCACCGCCGACGCCCAACGCCGGTACGTGGAAGGCGTGATCGCCGGGGCCGGGGAGCGCGACGAACCCGGGGCGGCCGCCGTCGCCTCCGCCGGGACCACCCGAGCCGGTGGGAGCACCGGCTGGACCTGGACCTCGCCGTCTACGGCGAGAGCCTGCTGGTCAACGGGGTGACGATCTACGAGAACGCCCCGCCGGCCCTGGTGTCCATCCTCCGCGAACTGGCCCGGGACCTCGCCGCCGCCCGGGCCGAGGGGCGGGACGTCCCGTACGTCTCCGCCGCCGAACTGGCCGCCCGCACCGGGCGTTCCGGCAGCGCCATCGCCCAGGTGGTCCGGCGCTTCCGGATCGCCTGCCGGGACCAGTTCGCCCGCTCCACCGCGCTGGGCGTCGAACCGGACAGCCTGCTCCAGGGGCGCCCCGGCTACCGGCTCAACCCCGCCGTCCTCGGCGAGGCCGAGTTCTACCTGGTGCCCTGAGCACAGGGCACCGAGCAACCACCATGTCGAAGGAGCACCCCGTGTCCGACCTGTTCACCGAGCCGTCCGCCGTCGATGCCGACTGGAAGTTCGCCCTGGTCCTCAAGGCGAAGCTGCCCGCCGGCGTGGCGCTGAACGCGGCCGCGCACGCCGCGCTCGGCCTGGCCGCCAAGGCCGCAGTGGACCACCCGGAGCTCGCCGGGAAGATGTCCTTCCTCAACTTCCCGGACGCCGACGGCAACGCGCACGGCCCGGTCTCGGGCCTGTCGCTGGTCGTCCTCGAAGGCCGCGCGGCCGGACTGCGCCGCTTCCGGGGCGAGGCGCTCGCCGCCGGGCTGCTGGTGAACGACTTCACCTCGGCGATGACCGGGGACACCTTCGCCGAACAGCTGGTCCGGATGGCCGGCACCCCCGAGGAGGAGATCGAGTACTACGCGGTGGCGGCCTTCGGCCGGCGCGACGAACTCGACCCCCTCACCAAGAAGTTCTCCCTGTGGAAGTGAGCGGGAAGACCGAGGATCACAGGAGAGGGGATTCCGCGAACACCGCCGCACCCGACCTGACCGTGATACCCGGCGCACTGGTCGGCGAGGTCCTCCCTGACCTGCACGCCGAGGCGAAGCGGCTGGTCGAGCAGGTGTACGTCCAGAGCGCCCGTGGCCGGCTGGTCAACCCCGACAGCTCCTTCCTGCGCCCCGACCCCGAGGCGCGGGCGCCACGCTGTCCCGGTGGGTCAGCACCGCGCCGTCCTCGCTCTCGTACAGCCGGTAGACCTCGACCACGAGGTGCCGGCCGGCCGAGCTGACGGTGAGCACCTCGTACGTGCTGCCGTCCGGCCGTCCGTGCAGCAGCACCGGCCGCTGCGCCCCGGTGGGGCCGGTGCGCAGCGCCGTCACCGCCTCCCGCACCTGGGCGGGGGTGCGGCAGAGCCGGCCGGCCCCGGTGCCGGTCGCCGGGCGGGCCAGGACGGGCCAGTCGGTCCAGGAGCCGAGGGCGGCCCCGACCTCCTCGGGCTCCGTCACGACGGCCCACGCCGCCGCGCCCTCCCCGCGCCCGGTACGGGCGGCCTGGCTGCTGTACAGCACCAGGCAGTCGGTGCCCTGCTCCTTGAAGGCACGGGCCAGACCGGCACCGCTGAACACCGGATCGACGAGTACGAACACGGCTCGCTTCCTCGGGTCGTGAGCGAACGGACGGAGAACCGGGACACCAGGGCCCGAGCCGCAGCCAGCACAGCAGATCGGCGGGGGCGGGGAAGCCGCGCTGATGGGCCGCGAACTCCTCCCGGGTGGGGTGACGGACGGTCAGGGCCTTGAGTTCGCCGACCAGTTCGCGGTGGAGGCCGATCCTGAGGTCCGCCTCGACGCGCTGCTCCAGCGCGCTCAGTCGGGCGTCCTCCAGCCGACCGCCTCGGCGGCCAGCACCGGCCCGTGCGGGAGGTCGCCGAGCGCGCTGCCGCGCCACGGTCCGACGGCCTCGCGCAGCACGGCGGACGCCCGCACGTGGTCGCCCGCGGCCAGGGCCGAGCGGCCCACCGCGACGCGCTGCTCGAAGACGTGCAGGTCGAGTTCGACGGCTTCCGGCTTGATCCGGTAGCCGTTCGGGCGGGTCTCCAGCAGGTCCTCGCCGCCCGGGACCGCCCCGAGGGCCTTGCGCAGTTGGTAGCGGTGGGTCTGGACGGTCTTGCGGGCCGGCTTGGGCGGTTCCTCGTCCCAGAACTCCTCGATCAAGGCCGCGTTGGAGACCGTCCGCCCGGCCTGGAGGAGCAGGGTGGCGAGCACCCGCCGGGTCATGGCGGCGGCAGGGGTGAGGTCGTTCTTCTCGTCGCGCACCTCAACCGGACCCGGCACGGCGAAGTCCACGATCGGCTCCCTCGCAGCGCAACATAAAAAAACCTTTGCGAAGGTTTCTGGCACGCGACCTCGGCCGCCTTTGATCGAATCGATCCGCAGTCTCGCGGCGGCAGGCGGGAGGACGGTCCTCCACTCGGTCGATCCGCGCAGGTCGCGAGGGTGCGGCGGGTTTTCGGTCTCACCATGCGAGACTTCCCTTGCAGATTAATATTCCTACCCGTAGGTTTTTTCCACCGCGCCGTGAGGGTGTGTCGAGGGGGAGGGTGTCTGTCATGTGCTCAGTTCTGCCCGATGCAGTCGGTGTACGTACTTTCTGTCGTGACGGGAAGGAGGTGTCGGACTCGCTCTTCGACCAGCCCGTACCGCGCCGCTACGTCCACCGGGCCGCGGTCTCCGAGGTGATGCTCACCGCCTTCCACCAGGACGGCCCGGACGCCTTCGTCCTCGCCGCCCAGTGGCCGCGCGGGCACGGCTTCTACCGCACCGAGCACGGGCTGCACGACCCGCTGCTGCTGGCCGAGACGGTCCGCCAGGTCGGCCTGATGGTCGGCCACGCGGGCTACGGCGTCCCGTTCGAGAACCCGTACATCATGAGCGGCCTCTCCTACCGGATCACCCCCGCCGGACTCGCCTGCGGGTCGACCCCGACCGACCTCGTCCTGGAGACCGGCTGCCACGACGTCCAGCGCCGGGGGGGCCAACTCGCCGGCCTCACCTACCGGATGCGGATCCACCGGGGGATGACCGAGATCGGGGAGGCCTCCGCGGCCTTCACCTGCGTCTCCCCCGCGGTGTACCGCAGGCTCCGCGGCCCGGCAGCGGGCGCCGAGGTCCGGCCGCTCCCGCTGCCGACGCCGGTCGCTCCCGGGCTGGTCGGCCGCGACCACCCGGCGGACACCGCCCTGGCCCCGACCCCCGAGGGCGACCGCTGGCTGATCCGCAGCAACCTCGACCACCCGGTGCTGTTCGACCACCCGGTCGACCACGTGCCCGGCATGGTGATCATGGAGTCGATGCGCCAGGCCGCGCGGCTCGTGCTCGCCGACCCCGGCGCGGTCGTCACCGGGTTCGACGTCGACTTCCTCCGCTTCGTCGAACTGGACGCCCCCGCCGAGCTGACGGCCCGGGTGGAACCCGGCCGCGGCGGGCGGCCGCTGTCCCACGACGGCGCCACCGCGGTGGGCGTGGCCGTCGAGCAGGGCGGCGCCGTGGTCGCCGAGGGCAACCTGCTCGTTCGAGGCAGGGACTGAACCGTCGGGCACCACCGCCGGGGCGCTCCGCCGGAGACCGCGCCACCTGATCCTCCGCCGGTGGCGGGAGCTCCACCCGGTCATGGCGATCCGCGTCCCGCCGCCGTACCCGTACCGCCGGGACGCGGGCCCCCCGCCGGGCGACGACCGGGCCGCACCGGACCCCGCGGGCGCGGCCGGGTCGCGGACCCCGCGCGGGCGCGGCTCCGCTGACCCCCCCGCGCCCCGCCCCCCGCGGCGCCGCGTTGCAAGGCTCACACCCCGGGCCGGGAACCGGCGGTCCGCGCACGGGCGTTCCACTGCACGGAGCGTGCCCCGGGCAGTGACTCGGAAATGATCCCTTTGTATGCTCCGCTCTCCGGCTCCTTCCGTCCGTCGGCGATGACGCGCGCGGCGGGGAGCGGTGGCAGAGGCGCCCGCAGGCCGCCTCCGGTGAAGGGTGCAGGTATGACAGGCCGCAGGGCGGGGACGTCGGGTGAGGACGCCGGGTGGTGGGAGAACCTCCCCCCGCAGGGTGATCCGTACCGGCAGGACGCGCCCCAGCGCGACGACATACCCGGGCCGCGGGTGCCGCGCAGCCGCTCCGGCAGCCACGACGCCGCCCCCACCGGGGGCCGGGCCGAGGCGCGCCGGGCCGCGCAGGGGCGGGGCGGACGGCGGGCCCAGGGCGCGGACGCGGACGGGCCGCCGGAGGGCGGCCGGGCCGGGGCCCGGCGGGCGGCGCAGGGGCGCCGCAAGCCCCGCCGGACCAAGCGGATCGTGGTCTGGAGCCTGGTCGGCACCAGTGTCGCGGTGGTCGGCACCGGCGGTTTCCTCTACTGGCGGCTGAACTCCAACCTCTCCTCCTGGGACAAGTCCGGCGTCAGCCAGAGCCGCCCCCCGGAGGCGGCGGCCGACGCCAACGGCAACAAGCCGATGAACATCCTGCTGATCGGCTCCGACTCGCGCGACGGCGCGAACAAGGACCTCGGCGGCGGCGAGGACGGCGGCGCCCGCTCCGACACCACGATCCTGTTGCACGTCTACGCCGACCACAAGCACGCCGTCGGCGTCTCGATCCCGCGCGACGCGCTGGTCACCATCCCCAGCTGCAAGCTGCCGAACAAGACGTGGACCAAGGAGCAGACCGGCATCCGGTTCAACACCGCCTTCTCGGTCGGCAACACCGAGCAGGGCAACCCGGCCTGCACCCAGAACACCGTGGAGAAGCTCACCGACCTGCGGGTCAACCACACCATCGTGGTCAACTTCGAGGGCTTCGCCTCGATGACCAAGGCCGTCGACGGAGTCCAGGTCTGCCTGCCCAACGACATCTACGAGGGCGACCTCAACCCCAACCTGCCCCACAAGGGCAAGCTGATCTACCACAAGGGCGTCCAGAAGGTGGAGGGCCAGGCCGCGCTGGACTACGTCCGGCTGCGGCACGGCATCGGCGACGGCTCCGACGTCGGCCGGATGAAGCGCCAGCAGGCGTTCCTCTCGTCGCTGATCAAGCAGGTCAAGTCGAACGGGATGAGCCCGACCAGCCTGTACCCGCTGGCCGACGCCGCCACGAAGTCGCTGACCGTGGACGAGGACCTGGACAGCGTCGAGAAGCTGACCGACCTGGCGATGACGCTCAAGGGCATCGACCTGCACGACATCAAGTTCATCACCACCCCCTGGCACTACGAGGGCGCCAAGATCGGCCTCAACCACCCCGAGGTCGACCAGCTGTGGGCCGCGCTGAAGGCCGACCGGACCCTCGACAACCAGGACGCCAGCGCCGGCAGCGCCTCCCCGTCCCCGGCCGGGGAGGCGACGCCCACCGCGACGCCCGCCCCGCCCGCGGACGGCACCGGCGTGAAGGTCGCCGTCTACAACGGCACCACCACCGGCGGGCTCGGCAACAAGGCCGCCGCGACGCTCAAGGCCGCCAACTACACCGTCACCACGACCGGCAACGCGCCCAGCCAGAACCACGCCACCACGGTGGTCCAGTACGCCTCGGCCGCGTTGAAGGAGCGCGCGCAGGCCGTGGCCGCGCTGTTCCCCGGCGCGACGGTCGAGGCCGGGGGGACGTCCGGCATCTCGGTGGTCCTGGGCAAGGACTACGCGGCCGCGGCCGGTGGCGGGACGGCCCCGGGCGGGGCCACCGACCCGGGCCCGGTCTCCTCCCAGGTCGCCGGGGAGGCCCGCTCCGCGGACCAGGACGCCTGCTCCGACCTGACCTTCGGCTGACGGCCGTGCGCGGGGCGCCGTGCGCGGGGCACCGCGCACGGGCTCAGCGCAGTCCGAACACCCGGTCCAGCACCACGGCGACGCCGTCCTCGTCGTTGCTGACCGTCACCTCGTCGGCCACCTCGCGCAGCCGCTCGTGCGCGTTGCCCATCGCCACGCCGTACCCGGCCCAGCGGAACATCGGGACGTCGTTGGGCATGTCGCCGAAGGCGATGGTCTCGGCGGCGGTGACGCCCAGGCGGCGGACGGCCAGCGAGAGGCCGGTGGCCTTGGTCAGGCCGAGCGGGAGGAGCTCGACGATGCCCTCGCCGGCCATCGTGACGTTGACCAGCTGCCCGGCCACCGACCAGGCCGCTTCCGCGAGTTGGTCGTCCGTCAGGTCCGGGTGCTGGATGTACAGCTTGCTGACGGGGGCGGCGAGCAGCTCCTCGGGCGCGACCGCCCGGATCGGCAGCTCGGTGCCGATCCGCAGCCGGTAGCCGGGCCCGGCGACCACTTCGCCGTCCAGGCCGTCCCGGTTGGCGGCGACGGCCAGCGGGCCGGTCTCGGCCTCGATCTTGGCGAGGGCGACGGCGGCCAGCTGCCGGTCCAGGGTGACGGAGGTGAGCAGCTTGTGCGCGCCCGCGTCGTAGACCTGGGCGCCCTGTCCGCAGACCGCTATCCCGGTGTACCCGATCTCGTCGAGGACCGGCCTGGTCCAGCCGGCCGAGCGGCCGGTGACGATGATGTGCTTCGCCCCGAGCGCGGTGACCGCGCCCAGGGCCTCGCGGGTGCGGGCGGAGACGTTCTCGGCGCTGGTGAGCAGCGTCCCGTCGAGGTCGGTGGCGACCAGCCGGTAGGGCAGGGGGGCGGTGCTCATGGCGCGGAGTGCCTCCTGGACGAGGGTGGGGTCACCGGGCGGCGACGGGCTCGAGCACGGCCCTCCCGCCGAGGAAGGGCCGCAGCGCCTCGGGCAGGACCACCGAGCCGTCGGCCCGCTGGTGGTTCTCCAGCAGCGCGACGATCACCCGGGGGACGGCGACCAGGGTGCCGTTGAGGGTGGCGAGCGGGCGGACGCCCTCGCTGTCGCGCATCCGGATGGAGAGCCGGCGGGCCTGGTACTCGGTGGTGTTGGAGGTGGAGGTGACCTCGCGGTACTTGCCCTGGGTCGGGACCCACGCCTCGATGTCGAACTTGCGGGCGGCCGAGGCGCCGAGGTCGCCGGAGGCGACGTCGATGACCCGGTAGGGCAGCTCCAGCGCGTTCAGGAAGTCCTTCTCCCACTGGAGCAGGCGGCGGTGCTCGGCCTCGGCGTCCTCGGGGGTGGTGAAGACGAACATCTCCACCTTCTCGAACTGGTGGACGCGGATGATGCCGCGGGTGTCCTTGCCGTAGGTGCCGGCCTCGCGGCGGAAGCAGGAGGAGAAGCCGGCGTACCGCAGCGGGAGCCGCTCGGCGTCCAGGATCTCGTCCATGTGGTAGGCGGCGAGCGGGACTTCGCTGGTGCCGACCAGGTAGCGGTCGTCGTCGGCGAGGTAGTAGACGTTCTCGGCGGCCTGGCCGAGGAAGCCGGTGCCGTCCATCGCGGCGGGGCGGACCAGCGCCGGGGTGATCATCGGGGTGAAGCCGACCGCGGAGGCCTGCGCCATCGCCATGTTGACCAGGGCCAGCTCCAGCAGCGCGCCGGGGCCGGTCAGGTAGTAGGAGCGGGCACCGGCGACCTTGGCGCCGCGCTCGGTGTCGATCGCGCCGAGCAGCTGGCCCAGTTCGACGTGGTCGCGGGGCTCGAAGCCCTCGGCGGCGAAGTCGCGCGGGGTGCCGATCTCCTCCAGCGTGACGAAGTCCTCCTCGCCGCCGACCGGGGCGGCCGGGTCGATCAGGTTGGCCAGCGCGCGCTGCAGCCGCTCGGCCTCCTCCTTCGCCTCGCCCTGGGCGGCGTCGGCGGCCTTCACCTCGGCGGCCAGCTCCTTGGTGCGGGCCAGCAGGGCGGCCTTCTCCTCGCCCTTGGCGGCGGCCACCCGCTTGCCCAGCTGCTTCTGCTCGGCGCGCAGCTCGTCGAAGCGGGTGCCGGACGCGCGGCGGCGTTCGTCGGCGGAGAGCAGGGCGTCGACCAGGTCGACGTCCTCACCACGGGAGCGCTGCGAGGTGCGCACTCGCTCGGGGTCTTCACGGAGCAGGCGGAGGTCGATCACGCGCTCCAGCCTACCGGTGGCCGGGGGCCGCTCCGGGACGCCGGCCCGGGGCTGGGGATAACCGCGTTCCGCCTGTGGATAACCCCGGTGGAAAACCCTCCCGGGCGTCGGTTATCCACAGGACCGCACGTCAGCCTGTGGACAGTGGGGGAGCAAAGGTCAGCAGACGTCCGAACCGCGAATTGCAGGTTTCAAACCTCGATTCGGCTTCCCGAGTGAGGGAATTCGCTCGCTCGCCCAGGTGATTTGTCGGCGCAAGGGCGACTCTGGTCCGATTAGTCCACTCCGCGCCGCTAGTAGATGATCTGACCGGTCCTGGCGGTTTCTTTGCCGTTTTGTCGACTCCGACCCGGACCTGTGGATAACTGCCCGTCAGTTGGGGACAACCGGGCCTGTGGACGCCGCCCGCCGCCCTGTGGATGAACCGCCCCGACCGCCGCCCCGACCGGCCCGGCCGACCGCGCCGCAGGTGAACGGGGCTGTGCCGGGCGGGTGACGTCCGGGCATGTCGGAAATGAACGCGGCCCCGCCCACGACCCGGTCCGCGCCCCGACCGGAAGGCGCGGCCGACTACAGCTCGCCGCGCCCGTCCAGGCAGCGGGAGAGCCAGTCCGCGGCGTTCGCGAAGTCCAGGTCCGAGGTGCCGTTGCGGAGCGGGGAGGCGGTGCCCTTGTCGGCCCGCGGGTAGGAGCCGAGGAAGCGCACCTGCGGGCAGATCCGCTTCAGGCCCATCAGCGCCTCGCTGACCCGCCGCTCGCTCAGGTGGCCCTCGCAGTCGATCAGGAAGCAGTAGTTGCCCATGCCCTCGCCGGTCGGCCGGGACTCGATCCGCATCAGGTTGATCCCGCGCACCGCGAACTCCTGCAGCAGTTCCAGCAGCGCGCCCGGGTGGTCGTCCGGCAGCCAGACCACCATCGAGGTCTTGTCCCAGCCGGTCGCCGAGGACACCCGCCCGGGGCGGCCCGCCAGCACGAACCGGGTGGTCGGCGCGGCCGCGTCGTGGATCTCGTCCGACAGCACCTCCAGCCCGTACAGCTCGGCCGCGAACGCCCCCGCCACCGCCGCGTCGTAGCGGCCCTCCTGCACCAGCCGGGCCGCCTCCGCGTTGGAGGCCGCCGACTCCCACTGCGCGTCGGGCAGGTGGGTGGCCAGCCAGTGCCGCACCTGCGGCTGCGCCACCGGGTGGCCGCTGACCGTCTTGATGTCGCCCGCGGCGGTGCCGGGCCGGACCATCACCGCGAACGAGATCGGCAGCAGCACCTCGCGGTAGATCATCAGCGGGCTGCCGTTGATCAGCTCGTCGCTGGTGGTGGTGACCGCGCCGTCCACCGAGTTCTCGATCGCCACCATGGCGCCCGCGGCCTCACCGGCCCGCACCGCGTCCAACGCCGCCGACACCGAGGCCACCGGCGTCAGCTCCCGGGTCGCCGCCTCCGGCAGGGTGCGCAGCGCCGCCTCGGTGAAGGTGCCCGCGGGCCCGAGGTAGGTGTAACGGGTCGCCGACATGACCGCCTCCGAACTCACTGCGCGTACGCGTGGGCACCCCTGGCCCACCCCGTCACCATAGCCACTTTCCCGGCCCCGCCCGGCCCCCGTCCCGCCCCTCGGGCAGCGGACCGGACGGACCCTAGCCCTCCAGCAGTCGCTGCCCCACGTACTCGCCCGCGGGCGCGCCCGGCGGCACCGCGAACAGCGCCGAGGCCTCGTGCCGCAGGTACCGGGACAGGCCGTCGCCCCGGGACAGCCGCTGCTGCACCGGCACGAAGCCGCGCGCCGGGTCGGCCTGGTACGCGGCGAACAGCAGCCCGGCGTCGGGGGAGCCGTCGGCGAGCAGGCCGTCGTGGAAGGAGAAGCCGCGCCGCAGCATCGCCGCCCCGCCGTTGGAGTCCGCCGCGGCGAGGCGGACGTGCGCGTCGGGGGCGATCTTCAAGGTACCGTCGGCGTGGGTGGCGGCCAGGTCGACGGGGGTGCGCTCGACCGCGTCGGGTCCGCCGGAGAGCGGGGCGCCGTCGCTCTTGCGGCGGCCGATGATCCGCTCCTGCTTGTCCAGCGGCAGGGTGTCCCAGCCCTCCAGCAGCATCCGGATCCGGCGCAGCACCGCGTAGCTGCCCCCGGCCATCCAGTCCGGGCCGGTGGCGAACACGGTGGCGGCGAAGTCCGGGTCCTGCGGGCGCGGGTTGTTGGTGCCGTCGACCTGGCCCATCAGGTTGCGGCCGGTCATCGGGTGCGGCGTCGCCCCGGGCGTGCGGGCGAAGCCCGACATCAGCCAGCGCGGCGCGGCCAGCCCGGTGGCCAGCCGCACCAGCACCCGCAGCGCGTGCACCGCGACCAGGGCGTCGTCCGCGCCGATCTGCACCCACAGGTCGCCGTCGGAGCGGGCCGGGTCCAGCGCGTCGCCGGGGAAGGCGGGCAGCGCGGCCAGCGCCGCCGGGCGGCGGTCGGCCAGGCCGACCTTGTCGAACAGGGAGGCGCCGAAGCCGAAGGTGACGGTCAGCGAGCTCGGTCCGGCGTCCAGCGCGATCTGGTTCTCGCCCTCCGCGGCCGGCTCGCCCGCGGCCATCCGGGCGGCCGCCGCCGACCAGCCGCGCAGCAGCGCGGCCAGCCCGTCCCGCCCGGTGCTGGCCAGCAGGTCGAACGCCGCCCACTCGACCCGGGCCTGGGCGGGCTCGACGATCCCGCCCTGCCGCGGCCCGTGGAACGGCACCCGCGCCGCCCCCGGCGTCCCCCCGTCGGCCGGGGCGTGCGCGGACGCCCGCCCGCCCCACGCCCCGCCGGCCGCCCCCACCGCGAGCCCGGCCCCGGCCCCGCCGAGCACCGCCCGCCGGGACGGCCCGGCCGCGCCGCCGCTCACTGGCCCACCTTCAACTGCCGGGTGGCGGTGACCTGGTCGATGTCGGAGGACCGGACGGTCACCGACACCACCCACACCCCGTTCAGCGGCAACTGCGCGGTGCCGGTCCACCGGCCGGTGCCCTGCGCCTGCAGGGTCACCGGCAGCGGCCCGAGGTCGCGGTCGGGGAGGGTGAAGGCCAGCTCCAGCTCCGGCACCTCGGTGGGCTGCCCGGTCGAGTCGGTCAGCGTCAGGGTGACGGCGTTGGGCCCGGTGGCGACCGGGTTGACGGTGACGACCGCGGTGCCCTTGGCACTGGCGGTGCGGCCACCGGTGTCGTACGGGAGCTTCAGCTCCTCGGTCCGCCCCGGCACCGCCGAGGCCCCGGCCGACGGGGCCCCGGCCGACGGGGTCGACGCGGCGGGGGCGTCCGCGACGGCCTGCGCGACGCGTCCGGGCGGGGAGTTGGTCAGCATGGTGGTCACCACCAGCACCAGCACCGCCACCGCGGTCTCCACCACCACGCTGCGCCGCAACCCGGCCCGCGCGGGGGAGCCCCCGGCGGCCCGCTCGCCCCGGGCCCGGTCGCGCACCGCCCGCTGCCGGGCCAGCTGGGCGGCCCGCTCCGGGTCGGCGCCCGCGGCGCCCGCAGCGCCCGCGGCGACCTCCGATCGGTCCGGGACGTCCGCGCCCGCACCGCCCGCACCGGCACCGCCCGCGGCGCCGGCCGCACTCGCGGCACGCTCCGCCCCGGTCGCGACGGTCTCCGCGCCCCCGGCGCCAGCCGCCCCGCCCGCCCCGGCCGCGACCGCCGCCGTCTCGTCGGCGGTGCGCAGCCGGGCGGTCCAGGCGCGGGAGATCCAGGCGACGCCGAGCATCGCCGCCACGCAGCCGACCTTGACCAGCAGCAGTCGCCCGTACGAGGTGTCGACCAGGGCGCTCCAGGAGCCCAGGCCGCGCCAGGACTGGTAGACGCCGGTCACCACGAGGACCGCGACCAGCCAGAACGCCAGCCGGGAGAAGCGGTCGACGGCGGCGGCGGGCAGGCCGTGGCGCAGGCCGACGGCGAGGGCGGCGAGGCCGCCGAGCCAGCCGGCCATCGCGAGCAGGTGCAGGGCGGCCAGCGGGAGCGCCAGCGGCACCTGGATGCCGACCGAGGAGTGGTCGGCGCCGACCCAGGTCGCGGCCAGCGCGAGCGCGAGGGCGAGCCCGGCCAGACCGAGGCCGAGCCGGGTGTCGCGCTGCGGGCGCTCGGCGGCGGCCCGCTCCAGGCGGCGCAGCTCCGCCTCCTCCTCGTCCGCGGGCTCCTCGGCCGCCGCCTCCGCCTCCGCCGCGGGGGCGGGCTTCGGCTGCGACGTCCCCAGCTGGCCGACCAGCAGCGAGAGGAAGACGCCCGCGGCGGCGAGCAGCAGCAGCCGGGCGGCGAGCGCGGTGCCGATCCGCTCGTCCAGGGTGGCGCGCACCAGCGAGAGGTCGAAGGACTGCCCGAGGCCGGTGCCGCGCTCGTACGGGCCGCGCAGCATCAGCACGGCGACGGTGGACAGCAGCAGCGCGACCCAGCCGGTCATCAGCAGCCGCTGCACGCCGCGCACGGCCGCGCCGCCGGGCCAGACCGCCAGGACGAACGCGGCGGCCCCGGCCAGCAGCGCGAACGCGAGGTAGGCGACGGTGCGGGCGGTGCCGTACGCGAGGGCGACCGCGCCGTCGGCCTCGGCGCCCTGGACGGCGGCGGCGTTCACCGAGGTGTCGGAGGGGGCGCCGACGGAGAAGGTGAAGGCGCCGCCGACGGGGTGGGAGTCCTCCGAGACGGCCCGCCAGGCGACGGTGTAGGTGCCGTTGGCGAGGCCGGAGCGCAGCGCGACCCGGGCGGTGGCGGCCCGGCCGTCGACGTGCTCGGGCTTGCCGTCGTCGACCGCGTTGCCCTGCGGGTCGAGCACCCGGACCGAGTCCGTGGACAGCGACACGCCCTCGCTGAAGGTGAGCGTGACGGCGGCGGGCGCGGTCGCCACCACCGAGCCCCGCTCCGGGTCGGTGCCCTCCAGGGTGGCGTGCGCGGACGCCGCCGTCGCCCCGCCGAGCACCAGCCCGAGCGCCGCCACCAGCACCGCCAGCAGCGCGCCCAGCCGCCGCCTCGCCCCTGTCACCACGTGCGTGCCTCTCCTCGTCGCCATCGCCGATCAGCTACCCGGACGGTACGTCAGCGGCTTCACCGGCACCTTCACCACGACGCGTCCCGCCTTGGCGAACTGCAGGTCCAGCTCCAACTCGTCGCCCAGCGCGGGCTGTTCGGTCCAATCCATGATCATCAGGTGCGCGCCGCCGCGGGACAGGTCGAGGGTGCCGCGGGCCGGGACGTCCATCCGGTCGACCTGCTCCATCGAGGTGTCGGTCGAGCGGTGCATGGTCACCGACCCGGCGGCCGGGCTGCTCACGCTGACCAGGGTGTCCGCGCCGCCGCTGTTGCGGACGGTCAGGTAGCCCGCGCCCATCCCGCCCGGCGTGGCGGGCAGCGGTATGTACGGGTCCGCGACGGTCAGCCGCGGCGCGCCGCCGCCGCCGTCGTCCCCGGCCCGGTACGCCACCGCGCCCGCGCCGACCGCGAGCGCGGCGGCCAGTCCCGCCCCGAGCAGCGCGGAGCGCCGGAACGATCGGCTGCTCACACCGCCACCCCCTTCGCCATCAGCTCCAGGTCGTGCTTGTAGACGTCGATCGAGGTGCCCGCCATGTACAGCAGGTGCGCCTTGTCGTCGGTGGGCAGGAACGCCAGCACCTGCGCGCCGTGGGTGGAGGTGACCGCGCCCTTGGCGTCCACCACCGGGTCCTCGACCGCGATGCCCAGCGGCTTGGCGGCGGCCTTCACCTTCGCCAGGTCGCCGGTCATCCCGACGAAGTCCTTGCCCATCGAGTCCAGCCAGGTCCGCAGCGTCTGCGGGGTGTCCCGCTCAGGGTCGGTGGAGACGAAGACGACCGTCAGCTTCTCCCGCTGCTCGGGGGTCAGCTTCGACATCGCGACGCCGATGTCGCCCATCGTGGTCGGGCACACGTCCGGGCAGCTGGTGTACCCGAAGAACAGCAGCACGCTCTTGCCCGCGGTCCTCGCCCGCAGGTCGTACGGCTGCCCGGAGGTGTCGTTCAGCACCAGGTCGGGCTTCTCGAAGTTCTTGCTGAGCACGGTGCCCTGGTACTGGCTGGTCGACGCCTTCCGGCTGACCTTCGCCGCCCCGGTGCTCTCCCCGCCGCCACCGGAGGAGGAGCAGGCGGACAGCGCCAGCGAGGCGCCGAGGACGAGGGCGGCGGCGGTCAGCAGCCGGGGGCGGGGGCGGTGGAGGGGAGCCAAGGGACTTTCCTGTTCGTGCGGGGGTGCGGGGAGCGTACGTCCACGGAGGGGGAGGGGAGCCGGGACGGGGCGCGCGGCCCCGTCCCGGCGGTGGTTCAGGACCGCGCGGAGCGGCGGCGCAGCCCGGCCACGCCGAGCGCCGCGCCGACCACGCCGACCACGATGCCGACCACGCCCAGGGTGCGGGCCGTCGAGTCGGAGGCCTTCGCGTCGGACGCGGCGGCCTGCTGGGTGCCGGAGGAGTCGGTCGAGTGGTGGTCGGCGGCAGCGGAGGCCGCGCCCGCCGCCTTGACCAGCTTCAGCGTCGGGGCGGGCTTGGACGGCTCGGGCTGCCCGTCCTTGGCCTCCTCGATCCAGCGGACCACGTCGCCGTTGTCGTACGTCTGCAGCGCCTTGAAGGTCAGCTGCTCGGTGTCGGTCGGCAGCGCGCCGAGCGAGACCGCGAAGTCCTGGTACTGCCCGGGACCGATCCTGGTCCCGTCGTTCGCGGTCCAGGTGATCTTCGAGACGGCCTCGGTGATCTGCTGGCCGTGCGAGTCCAGCGGCTTGTCGAGCTTCGACTTCTCCGTCACGGCCGTCCAGCCGGGGACGGGCTGGGTGCGCACCGAGGCCATCGGGTGGTCCAGCGGCAGGTTGACCTCGACCTTCACGGTGGAGGCGGTGTCGCTCTCGTTCGGCACCCGGAACGCCACGGCGGTGTACCCGCCCTGCTGGGCGCTGCCCGGCTGGACGGTGACGTGGGCGAAGGCGGGGACGGCGGACGCCAGCAGGGCGCCCGCGGCCAGCGCGAGCGCGCCGAGGGAACGACGGGCGGAAAGCGAACGCATCAGGGGACTCCTGAGGAAAGGGGCCGCGCGGCGGTGCCGCGTCGGCACGGGGGAGGTGCGGGGACTCGTCCGCGCCCGCTCACGGCGCGGGCACGGCGGCAGCGGTGCGCGCCCGAGCCCCGGCGTCTGCCCCGGGCCCGATCAGCGCGCGAACGCCACCGCGGGCGGTCCCCTGCGCAGCAGGCTGTGCCGCAGCGCCGCCGCCACCGGCAGCGGCCAGTCCTCCGCCCGCCCGGTCCGGCGCGGCGCGGCCGGGCGCTCCACGCCCAGCAGCAGCGCCGTCAGCAGCGCCACCGCGGTGCGCAGCGGGGCCGCCCACTCCCGGGCGGTCAGCGCGACCGTCCGCAGCAGCCGCCACAGCGCGGCCTCGCCGCGCCGCAGCCACCAGCCCGCGACCAGCGCGGCCGCCAGGTGGCCCAGCAGCATGCCGGGGGTGAGCCCCAGCCAGCCGGACGCCGCGTGCGGCGCCGCGGCCGCGACCACCGCCTGCGGGTCCAGGCCCGCGGCGCTCACCACCTGCTCCGGCGTGGTGTCCAGCGGGACGACCGTCAGCCCGTTGCCGGGGGCGTCGTCGCACAGCAGCCGACCGGCGACCACCGCCAGCGGGTCCGCCGCACCGGAACCGGCCGTCCCGGCCATCCCGGCCATCTGCGCGTGCGCCATCGGCGCACCGCCGCCCAGGCCGCCGCCGAGGAGGTGGAACAGCAGGTGCAGTCCCAGCTGCCCGGCGCCCAGCGCCGTCGCGATCGCCGGCAGCGAGCGCTCCCGCCCGCCGAGCAGCGCCGCCGCCGCGCACACCGCGGCGAACCCCGGCAGCAGCACGTCCGGCGCCACCGCGCCACCCGCCCGCGCGTGCCCGAGGGCCGCGACCAGCGTGCACACCAGCGCGAACGGCACCGCCCGCAGCAGCCGCAGGTCCCAGGCCGCCACCGGCACCCGTCCAGCGGGCACGGCGGCGCCCCGGCGGGCGGCGGCGGTGGGTTCGGTCATGGCCGGGACATCATCTCACCGCCTACACCCGACCCCCGGGCAGGGGCGTGAACCGGCCCCGAATGGCGAGAAACCGACCGGCGCACTCACCCGTTCGCGCGCTGATCGGCACACCCGACGGGACCAGTCCATCCGCCGAACGGGCGGGCTTGGCTCGTGCGGACGGTTCGCCGTGCACCGCCGAGGAGATAGCTAGTTGTATGTGGAGCCGCAGCCAGGAGGGATCTCCCGTGGAAATCTGGTGGACTCTGCACCTCAAGCGCGAACCGGCCAGCGTGCCGCTCGCCCGTCGCGTCCTGCTCGGCGCCATGGACTCCGCCGGAGTCGACCCGCAGGTCGCCTTCGACCTCGGCCTCGCCCTCACCGAGGCCTGCGCCAACGCGGTCGAGCACGCCGCCCCCGCGCCCGCCGGGGACACCTTCCAGGTCACCGTCTCGCGCAGCGGCGACCTGCTGCGGATCGAGGTCGCCAACGCCGGCCCGGCCGCGCCCGTCCCCGCCCTCCTCGGCGTCCCGCTCGCCGAACGCCCGCTCGCCGAGCGCCTCGCCCCGCGCCCGGCCGCGTCGCGCCGCCCCGCCGCCGAGCGCCCCGGCCCCGCCCCGCGCTGCCGCACCCGCCGGGGCCGCGCCTCCGTCCCGGCCCGGGTGCTCACCGCCCGCCGCCCCGCCGCGGACCGCCCCGCCCCCTACGACACCCACGTGCTGCCCCCGCTGCCCCGCCCCGCGCTCTCCGTCCCCGACGGCCTGCCCGACCTGGACGCCGAGTGCGGCCGCGGCCTGTTCCTGATCCACGCCCTGGCCGACCGCGTCCAGCTCCGCACCCACCCGCTGCGCGGCGCCACCGTCAGCTTCGACAAGCTCCTCACCCCGCGCCCCACCGCCGCCCTGCTGCGCACCGCCTCCTGACCGGCCGCTCCCCTCCCGCGCTCCGCCCCCTCCCGCGCGTCTCACGCTCCGGAATTCACTGGCGAGCTCTCCGCGACCGCCGGTTATGGTCTAGACCGGCCACCGGAGGGGACCATGACCACCACTGCTGCGGAGCCCGCCTCCGCCTCCCGTCGCGCGCTGTCCCGGATGGGCCAGGCCCTGCAGGGGCGTGACTTCCGTCTCTGGTTCTACGGCCAGCTGACGTCCGCGTCCGGCGGTCTCGCGCAGGGTGTCGCGACCTCCTGGATGATCCTCGAACTCACGCACAACGCCGTCTGGTTGACGGTCCAGACGGCCTGCGCCTGGGGCCCGACCCTGGTCCTCGGCCCGTGGGCCGGGGCCCTGGTCGACCGCTCGGACCGGCGCCGCCTGCTGCTGGTCACCCAGAGCCTGATGATGGCCGTCAGCCTCACCCTGGCCCTGATCGCCGCCTTCGGCAGCCTCAACCTGTGGGTGCTGCTGGCGCTCTCCACCTGCACCGGACTGATCACCACCGTCGACTCCCCGGCCCGCCAGGTCTTCGTGGTCGACCTGGTCGGCTCCGGAGCGGTGGCCAGCGCCGTCGGGCTCTGGGAGGTCGCGCTCAACGCCTCCCGGGTGATCGGCCCCAGCATCGCGGGCGCCCTGCTCGCCACCAGCGGACCGGCGCTCTGCTTCGCCTTCAACACGCTCGCCTACACCGCCCCGATGCTCGCCCTGGTCAAGCTCCGCCCGGCGGGCGGCGGTCCGCGCCGCGACCGCGTCCGGGCGCCCAGGGCGAAGGCCCGCGAGGGGCTCTCCTACGCCTGGCGCTCCCCGCTCGTCCGCGGCCTGCTGCCGATGTCCGCCGCCAGCGGCCTGATCTTCGCGATGGGGCTCACCCTGCCCCCGCTGGTCAGCTACTCCCTGCACGGGGGCGGCGGCGGGTACGGCCTGCTGATGGCCGCGTTCGGCATCGGCGGCCTGCCCGGCGCCCTGCTGGCCGCCGCCTCGCCCGAACCCACCCCGCGCCGGGTGCGCACCCTGTCGCTGGCCACCTCCGCAGCGATCCTGCTCACCGCCCTGTCGCCGAACGCCTACGTCGCCGTGCCCGGCATGGCCGCCGTCGGCCTCACCTCGATCTGGTTCATCGCCACCGCCAACACCCTGGCCCAGCTGCGCTCCGCCCCCGAGATGCGCGGCCGGGTGATGTCCCTGTGGGGCAGCGCGATGACCGGCACCCTCCCCTTCACCGGCCTCGCCGTCACCGCCGTCTCCCAGCACGTCGACGCCCGGCTCGGCTTCTCCCTCTCCGGCACCGCCCTCCTGCTCGCCACCCTGGCGGCCTGGCGGGCCCTGCGCCCGAACACCTGACCCGGCGCCGACCCGCGGGCACCATCCGGCACCGGGACGTCGAGAACGGCGTCCCGGCTCCGACCCCGGTACGGAAGACGCCGATCCGCACCGCACCGCGAGGAGCCCCGCCGTGACGTACATGCTGCAGATGCACTTCAGCCAGGACGACACCGCCGTCCCGCCGATCCCCACCTGGAGCCCCGAGGCCGTGGCCGTCCACGTCGCGCACATGCGGCGGACGGTGGCCGAGCTGACCGCCAGCGGCGAACTGGTCGAGGCCCGCGGCCTCGCCATGCCCGACACCGCCCGGATCGTCCGGGCCACCGACGGGGCGCCCCTCGTCACCGGCGGGCCGTTCCCGAGCGGCAAGGAGTTCCTGTTCGGCTGGTGGCTGGTCGACTGCGCGGACGAGGCCCGGGCGGTCGAGATCGCGGCCCGGGTCTCCGCCGCGCCCGGGCACGACGGGAAGCCGATGAACATGCCGATCGAGGTCCGCGAGCTGATGTCGGAGCCCCCGGCGCAGGGCTGACGGTGCAGGGCTGACGGTGCGGGGCGGACGGTGCGGGGGCGGTGCCGTCGCGCCGTCCCCGCGCGAATTGCCGGGACGGTCCGGGCGGCGGACCATGGTGATCATGATGCACCAGATGCGCGCCGAGACCGACCCCACCGGCGCCACGGACTCCGTGGTCAGCTGGCACATCGTCCGCAACGCGGACCTCACCGCGCTGTGCGGCCGGGAGCTGGCCGCCGCCGCGCCCCTCCAGGACGCCACGCGCTGGACGGCCGACCCCGACCACAACTGCCACACCTGCGGGGCGCTGTTCCTGCGCGAGACCCCGTACCTCCCGGACGAGCACGACGAGCGCTGACGGTCGGCGGCCGTCGGCCCTCGGGG
Source organism: Kitasatospora sp. NPDC001540 (assembly GCF_042894345.1). NCBI lineage: Bacteria > Bacillati > Actinomycetota > Actinomycetes > Kitasatosporales > Streptomycetaceae > Kitasatospora > Kitasatospora sp. NPDC001540. The sequence continues at coordinate 20,721 of NZ_JBIAVO010000003.1, read as the reverse complement.
GTCCGGCACCCGGCTCCGGCGTACCCTGGCGGGTGTCCCGACCCGTTCCGCCGGAGGTGCTCCCGTGGTCATCGACTCCGCCACCGACGGCCGGGTCCAGCGCGGCAACGAGACCCGCCGGGCGGTGCTCGGCCGGGCGGTGCAGATCGCCTCGGTCGAGGGGCTGGGGGCGCTGTCGATCGGGCGGCTGGCGACGGACCTGGGGCTGAGCAAGAGCGGCGTGTTCGCGGGCTTCGGCTCGAAGGAGGAGCTGCAGCTGGCGACCGTCCGGGCGGCGCGGCGGATCTTCCACGACCGGGTGGTGGCCCCGGCGCTGGAGCGGCCCGCAGGGGCGTCCCGGCTGCTGGCGCTGTGCGAGCACTGGCTGGAGTACTCGCGGGGCCGGGTCTTCGACGGCGGCTGCTTCTTCTACTCGGTGACGGCCGAGTTCGACGCCCAGCCCGGCCCGGTGCGCGACGCGCTGGCCCGGTCGGCGCTGGAGTGGGAGGGCCTGGTGGTCGACCTGGCCCGGGCGGCCGAGGCGGCCGGCGAGCTGCCGCCGGGCTCCGACCCGGAGGAGCTGGCGATGCTGCTGACCGGCCTGATGGACGGCGCCAACAGCCTCGCGGTGCTGCACGACGACCCGTCCCGCTACGACCGGACGATGCGGGCGATCCGCCGCCTGCTGGGCCTCCCCCCGGCCTGACCGCCCGCTCCGGAGGACCGCCCCACCCGACCGCCGGGCCCTTCGGGCGCTCCCTAAAACTGCACGAACGGTCGTGCTAATATCCCGCCCATGGCAGCTACCGCTCTCGTCCGCACCGCGCTGAACGCCACCTCCCGGGTCGCCACCGCCCCGCCGGGCCGGGTGGCCTTCGAGCTCTTCCGGCACCCGGTCCGCCGCAGCCGGGTCCGCCCCGCCGAGCGCGAGCTGCACGACCGCGCGGTCACCGAGGAGCTGTCGGTGAACGGCAAGCGGGTGCGGGTCTACCGCTGGGGCGACGGGCGGCGGCCGGTGCTGCTGGTGCACGGCTGGCGCTCCCGGGCGTCCCGGTTCACCCCGTACGTGCGGGGGCTGCTGGACCTCGGGATGAGCCCGGTCGCCTTCGACGCGCCCGCGCACGGCGACTCGGGCGGCCGGACCGTCACGATCCTGGAGTACCGCGAGCTGATCGTCCGGCTCGCCGAGCGGCACGGGCCGTTCGAGGCCGCCGTGGCGCACTCCTTCGGGGCCTGCTGCACCTTCCTCGCGATGGCCGAGGGCGTGCCGGTCGGGCGGCTCGTCTCGATCGCCGGGCTCGCCGAGTTCGGCTACCTGGTCGAGGCGTTCACCGCACTGATGGGTCTGAACGAGCGGCTGGAGCGGGACCTGGCCCGCCGGATCGAGCAGGTCCTGCTGCCCGGCGCCGGGGACGTCTGGCGGCGCTTCGACGCCACCCGCCGCCCGGAGCTGGTCACCGCGCCGATCCTGGCGGTGCACGACGAGGAGGACGACGTCGTCCCGTACCGCCAGGCGCAACTGCTGCGCGCGGCGTACGGCGAGGGGCAGTTGCGGCTGATCACCACCCGGGGCCTGGGGCACCGCCGGGTGCTCGTCGAGCCGACGGTGGTCGACAACGTGCTGGCCTTCCTGGCCGAACCGCTGCCGGTCGGGCCGGTCGGCCCGGTCGGCCCGGTCAGCCCGGTCGGCCCGGTCAGCCCGGTCGGCCCGGTCGTGCCGGACGGGCCGGTGGACGTGCTGCCCGCCGCCTGACGGCGGGTCGGAACGCCGGACGGCCGGTCCCGCGCACGCAGTGCGGGACCGGCCGTCCGGGTGGGCGGGCGGCGCTCAGCCGCCGCTCTTGCGACGGAAGGTGCGCTTGCCGCCGGCCGCGCCGTGGGTGCCGTGGATCTTCGAGTCGCCGCCGGGGCCGCCGTTCGTGCTCCGGTTCGCGCCGCCCTTGCGCTGCAGGGCGGCCAGGAACTTGGCCTTCTGGTCGTCCGGGGCGGCGGCCTCGGCACCGGTGCCGGTCTCGGCGGTGGCGTCCGGCGCGGGCTCGGTGGCCGGGTCGGTGTCGCTGCTCATGGGGACCTCCTGGACGGGGAGCGGGTGTGCTGCAGCACACCCTGCCATGCCGAGCGGGGATGGTGTCAGCCGATATCGGCGTCCGCGCCCCCCGGCGCGCCGCGCGGACGCTACGCCGCCCGGTGGGCGCCGGTCCGCGGGTGCTCCCGGCGCTCCCCGTGCTCCCCGTCCTCGCGGTACTGCAGACCGCCGATCATGAACAGCAGGGTGAGCACCGGGAAGCCGATCGCGGCGATCACCAGTACGAAGAACTGCCAGACCATGGGGTCGCTCCTGTCGCGGGACGTCGGGAGAGCCGAGGCCGATTGACCGGCTTTGCCCCATTATGTCCGATCGGCTCCGGGGCACCCGGGGACGGAACGCGGTCGGACCCCTGTTCGGGACCGGGTCGCGGCCGCAGACTGGAGGGCATGCGGGTAGAGCTGGCAGTCGACGCGCGCCGCCCCGACCGGGCCAACGAGGACTTCGCGGTCGCCACCCCGGAGGCGCTCGTCCTCCTGGACGGCTCCAGCGCCCCGGACGCCCTGCCGTCCGGCTGCGCCCACGGCATCGCCTGGTACGTGCGCCGCCTCGGCGTCCACCTGCTGGCCAGGCTCACCGACCGGGCCGACCGGCCGATCGCCGACTGCCTGGCCGACGCGATCGCCGAGACCGCGGCCCTGCACGGCGGCGGCTGCGACCTGGCGAACCCGGCCACCCCCGCCGCCATGGTGGTCGCCGCCCGACTGCACGAGGACACCCTGGAGTACCTGGCGCTCGGCGACTCCCTGCTGGTGCTGCACCTCAAGGACGGCCCGCCGCGGGTGATCGGCGACAACCAGCGCTTCCCCGGCGGCGAGGCGCTGCGCCGCCAGATCTGGTCGACCGTCCCGGGCACCGCCGAACGCGCCGCGCTCTACCTGCGGTACGCGGTCGCCGTCCGGGCCGCCCGCAACACCGGCCACGGCCCGTGGATCGCCGCCGCCACCCCGCACGCCGCCGAGCACGCCGAGACCGGCACCGTCGCCCGGGCCGACCTGCACGGCGTGGCCGCCCTCTCCGACGGCGCCGCCCGCTACACCGACCGCCTGGAGCTGGGCAGTTGGGCCGACGCGGTGCGGCTGCTCGCGGAGGCGGGCCCGGCCGAGCTGATCGCCCAGGTCCGGGCCGCCGAACGCTCCGACGCCGCCTGCCTGCGCTGGCCCCGCGGCAAGGCCCACGACGACGCCGCCGCGCTCTACGCCCGCCTCTGACCCGGAGTCAGCCCGCCGCCACGAACACCGCGCGCCGCGCCGACCCGTCCGGCGCGGTGTACGGGCCGACCGCCTCGCCCGGCGCGGGCGCCCCGGCGGACTCCTCGACCGGTGCCAGCACCCGGCGCAGCACCGGCTCCACCTCGCCCGCCACCGGCGTGACCGTCACCCTCGTGTCGACCGCGTCGCTCTCGGACTGCTGCTGCGGCACCGCCTCCCCGCGCAGCAGCCGCGCCAACTCCGCTCGCACCACGGGGTCCTGGGCCCCGTCGTAGAACCAGCGGGTGCCCAGCACCCCGTGCTCGGCCGTCCCGATCAGCGCTCCCTCCGGAGCCCCCGCCAGCGGCGTGCCCCGGTACGCCATCGGCACCAGGTAGGCGTCCCGGTCGTCCGTCACCACCAGCAGTTCGATGCCCACCTCGCCCGCCGGGTCATCCAGCCGGAACCCGCCGGCCCGGACCAACTGGCCTCCCCCGGGCCGGAACCAGCTCTGTCCCGGCAGCCATGCCGCCAGCAGCTCCAGTTTCCCCGGTTCGATCGTGGTGTGGTGGATCGTCGCCATGGCCGGCCTCTCGCTCCGATGGTTCCCGTCGGCCCCAGCCTACGAACCCCGGGCCGGTAGCGTGGTGGGGCCGGAACGGAGCAGGGGGAGGACGGCGTGGGGATCAGGCAGGTCGGCGAGGGGGCCGGGCGGCGGGCCGGGGAGGCGCTGGGGTCGGTGTCGGGGGCCGTGACGGGCGCGGTCTCGGGGGCGGTCGCCTCGGCCCGGGCCAAGGTCGGGCCGGACTGGGCGCGGCGGGCCCTGGAGACGCACCCGAAGCCGGGGGTGCCGCCGGAGGAGGAGTGGGAGGTCTCGCTCGCCGGGCTGATCGGCCGCCTCCCGCACGTCCCGGGCCCGGCGGTGCGGCTGCTGCACCTGCTGGACGGGCTCGGCCAGGTCGCGGTCGGGCCGGAGGAGGTCGGCTTCGACGGGGAGTCGGTCGCCTGGGGCAGGGTCCTGGAGATCCGCTGCCACAGCACCGTCGACCTGCTGCCGGACGTGGTGGTCGAGCGCGAGGTCGACCGGATCCGCGAGTTCCTGCCGCCCCTCCCCGGCCGCAAGTGGCTGGTCACCAGGGCCGCCGAGGCGCTGCTCACGGTCGCCCTCGCGGCGAGTGCCGCCGCCGAGCGCCAGGAGCGCTCGCTGCCCTGCGAGATCGTCGCGAAGAACCTGATCGGCCGTCCGAAGAACCTGGCGGGCGGCCTGTTCGCGGCCTCCGCGCTCACCCTGATCCCGGAGGCGGGCGAGGCGCTGCTCGCCGCCGCCCGGGAGCGCGGCATCCCGGTCACGGTCGTCGACGACCCGATGACCGGCCTGCACGCCGAACGCGCCGCCCAGCTCCGCGGCGCCACCGACCGCCTCACCGAGGCCCTCCGCCGCCTGCGCGGCACCGACGCCGACGCCGACCCCGACCCGGAGGCCGATCCGGAGGCCGCCGCCGGGCGGAGCAAGGCCGAGGTGGGTGCCGCCGCCCTCGCCGAGCTCGAACAGCTCAACGCCCGTCGGCAGCACGGGGACTGACCGACCGCTCGGGCGCGGCCGACCGCTCAGGCCGGGGCGGTGGCGAAGGCGTGCAGCCAGGTCAGGTCGCGGTGGCCGGGGCCGTAGCGCTCGGCCTCGTGGGAGCGTTCGACGGCGGTGGGGCGGAAGCCCGCTCCGGTGAGGAGGTCGGTGACGCGGGCCGCGGACTGGTAGCGGTAGAAGCGGGACGCGTCGCTGCTGAAGGGCTCGACGACCTGCTCCTCGCCCTCGCCCTCCTTGAAGCTGGCGAACAGCGCGCCGCCGGGGGCCAGCACGCGGCGGAAGCCGGCCAGGGCGGTGCGGACGTCGTGGTCCTTGAGGTGGAGCAGCACGGCCTGGCACCAGATGCCGCTGAAGTGCCCGTCCGGGAAGTCGAGTCGGCGGGCGTCCATGACCCGGAAGCTCAGGTCGGGGCGGCGTTCGGCGGCGCGGGCGACGAAGGCGGGCGACAGGTCGACGCCCTGGGCGCGCAGGCCGCAGTCGGCGAGCAGGGCGGTGTCGCGGCCGAAGGCGCAGCCGACGTCCAGCACCCGCCCGGCGGGGTCGGGCAGCAGCCGGACGAAGGCGTCGATCTCGGTGGTGGGGAGCATGGCGGCGGTGGCCCGCTCGTAGCGGCCGGGGTCCAGGTCGTAGGCCCGGACGGTGGCGTCGAGGTAGTCGCCGGGGTGGTCGTCGTGCACGTGTGCCGTCCTTCCGCAGCCGCGCGGACGGTTCGCGCGGCAACCCTCCGGACGCGGGTTCGCGTCCGGAGGGTTGCACCGGAGGGGACGTCAGGAGGTCACCGGGTCACCGAGAAGGGCAGCTCCACGCGCCTGCCCTCCACGTCGGCGTAGTCGGTGCCGACGACGGTCAGGCGACCGTCGACGCTCTCGACGTCGCTGGGGCGGCGGTGGCCAGCAGGGCGGCGGACAGCAGCAGGGCGGTGGTCAGTGCGGTGCGGTGCTTCAACGCTTTCTCTCCTTCGTCGGGGCGGTCGGGGCGGTGCGTGCGGAGACTCACTCCTCGTACGCGGTGGAGTGCGCCTGGGCCGCCTCCACCGGGTGCAGGTCGCCCTCGCCGAGCAGGGCCGTGACCCGGGGCTGCCGGGCGAAGGCGACCACCTGATCGACCGTCAGCGGGGACGAGAGCGGGGTGCCGCCCTCGTACGCGTACGGGCCGACGCTCAGGTCCACGTCGCTGCCGCCGAGCCGGAAGGCCACGCTGGTCGAGGTCCGCCCGTCGCTGTCCAGACCCGTCCAGGCGGTGCCCGTGATGCCGCCGGCCAGTTGGACCCGCTTGCAGGTCGAGCCCTTCACCTGCACCTCCTGCCCGATCGGGGTATCGGCGCAGAGCGTGCTCGGCGGGCCCGCGTCGCTGTGGGGGCGCACCGAGAAGCGGAGCAGGAGGTCGCCCCGCGCGGACCTCCCCAGGTAGTCGGAGACGCGGTCGCCCAGCAGGCTGACCGAGCCGATCTCCGGTGGCAGCAGGTCCTGCAGCGCGGCGGCGCTCCGCTGCCGGAAGTCCTCGATCCGCAGTCGCTCGGCCTCCGGGAGCACCGGGACGGACTGCGAGGGGTCGGGGGACGCGGTCGGGGCGACCGTCGCGGTGGGGAACGCCCGCGGGCTCGCGGTCGGCGCCGCGGCGACCTGCAACGGCGCCGGCCCCGCCCCCCCGCCCGAGGGCTCGGGCAGGAGGGCCAGCCCCGTCGCCGCCAGCGCCGCCGTGCACACCGCCGCCCCGCCGATCGCCAGCCGCGCCCGCAGCCGCCGCCGACGCCCCTGCCGCATCGCCCCGGCCGTCAGCCCGACCGGCTCGGCCAACTCGTCGGTGGCCCGGCTCATCGCCCCTCTGACGAACAGGGCCCCGGGGGCCTGCTCCTGATCCTGCATGTCGAAGCTCCTTCACGGTGTTTTGTTTTTTGATCCGGCATCCGCCGCGGACCCGAGCTCGTGCGTACGTGCCTTGTGCGGCAAGGGGGTTGTGCGGACGGGCACTCAGGCGGTCGCGTACGGGCTGGACTCGCCCAACTGCTCGCGGAGCCTGGCCAGGGCGCGCGAGCACTGGCTCTTGACGGTGCCGGTGCTGCACCCGAGCAGGTCGGCGACGGTCTCCACGCTCAGGTCCTCCCAGTAGCGCAGGACCACCATCGCCCTTGCCCGGACCGGCAGTTCGGCCAGGGCGTTCATCAGCGTCACCCGCAGGTCGGAGTCCTCGCCGGGCGAGCTCTCGGGCCGCGACGCCAGCAGTCCGAGCCGCCGGGCCACCGCCCGTCTGCGCTGTTCGGCCAGGAACGTCCGGGTCAGCACCGTCCGGGCGTAGGCGTCGAGGTGTTCCATCCGCGACGCCCGCCGCCAGTGCGCGAACAGTTTGGCCAGCGTCGTCTGCGCCAGGTCCTCGGCCCGGTGGACGTCCCCGCACAGCAGGTACGCCGTCCGGTACAACCGGCGTCCGCGCGTCGCCGCGTACTCCTCGAAGCTCAACTCGTCCTGCCCGCGCATCCGCTCCCCCGCCCCTCCGGCGACCCACCCCTGTCAACCGTTCCCAATGTGCGAGCCCTCCGGAAGGTTGAGCCCGGAACACGGGAAAGCCCGCCCCCGGCCGCTGTGCGGCAGTGGGGCGGGCTTTCCCGCAGGTCGGGCGGTTACTTCTCGCAGGCCACCCCGTCCCCGTCCCGGTCGAGTCCGGGACGGTAACCGGGCTGTCCCACGAACAGAAGGGCCGCGCCGGTGGGCAGGAGTGCCGAGTCGTCGATCTCGCCGACGAAGTCGATGGTGTACTCCCCCTGTTCGGAGGGCCGAACGTCCCTCACGGTCGCCGCCGCAAGGGCCCTGGCTCAGCCCGGCGCGCCGTCCGCGGAACAACATCGGAAGCCGGTGTCGTCGTCGAGCATGGTCGTGTCGGCGTCGTTGAAGGCGGACGGCGTCGCCCGGGCGAAGGGGCTGGTGAACGCGCCGGCCTTCAGCTCGCGCCGTCCCGGTTCGGATTCGTCCGCGCACCACTCCCAGGTGTTGCCGCACAGGTCGTAGACGCCGTACGCGCTGACCCCGCTGTGGAAGCGACTGACCGGGGTCGTCCGGCCGATACCGCCCTCCCGGCTGTTGCACTTGGCCGGGGTCGGCTGATCGCCCCAGGGGTACACGTCCCCCCGGGGCCCGCGGGCGGCCTTCTCCCACTGGTGGCTGGTCGGCAGCAGCTTGCCCGCCCAGAGCGCGTACGCGGCGGCGTCGTGCCAGGTGACGAACACGACGGGGTGGTCGAACAGCGGGTCCGGGCACTTCCCCTTCGGCCAGTGGCGTGGAGCCGGGTGTCCGGTGGCCGCGACGAAGCGGGAGAAGTCCGAGTTCGTGACCGGAAAGACGTCGATGTAGAAGTCCGGCAGCCAGATCGGCGTCTTCTCGGGGCCGGCGAGGAACACCCCGGCTTCGACGAGCGCCATCCGCTTGCCGTCACCGGGGTGCCTGATCTGGTGTTGCCGGGGCAGGGCGTGCTCGCTGCCCGCGGGTTGGTCGGAGAGGGCTCCGGGCGAGGCGCCGGTCAGGCGGACGAAGCGCTCGTGGACCTCGGGACCGGACGCGGCGAGCGACGTGTCGAGAGCGGCCTGGTTGACCGGTCGGGGCGTGATGTCAGCGCCCCGCGCCTCCCACTTCGACACCATGCGGTCGCTGACGCCGAGGTGGCAGGCGAACGCCTCGATGCTCATCCGCTTCGCCTGCCGGAGCGCCTTGACCTCGGCTCCGGTCCACACTTCTACGGTCGCCACCGCGGCCCCCCACCCCACACCTTCGCGTCCCGCGCCCCCTCGCCGGAGCCAACTAGAGTAGATCGAGCGGAAGTTCCGTGTACTCCTTTCGGAGTTCTTCGATCACGGGGTGCGTGTCCGGGAAGGCCGTGCCGTCCACCGCGTTGATCGCCCGGACGCCGATGCCGATGTTGGTGGCGAAGGCGGCGTCGAAGCCGGCGAGGTCGCCGAGTCGGACGGCCGCGGTCGACGACGGGTGCGCCTGGCGGAGCAACTCCATCGTGGTGCCGACCAGGCACTCGGCGTTCGGCCAGACGACTTGGTCTCCCCTGACGAAGCCGACGTTCCAGGTGCCGCCCTCGGAGATCACCGACTCGGCGTCGGTGAAGAGCGCGTCGTCGAAGCCCGCCCGCTGGGCGTCGCGGCGGTGGCGGAGCGAGGCGAAGAGGCCGACGCTCTTCACGGCCGGCAGGTCACGGGTGTAGACCACGGACTGGACGCGCATGGCGGGGAGGGGCAGCGGGCCGGCAGGTCGGGTGGTCACCAGTACGTGCGGATGGGCGTCGTTGCCGACGTGCCCGAGGTCGAGGGCGGGATCGAAGACCGTCACCCGGACCACGCAGCCCCCGGAGGACGGTACGGCGCGGCGGGCGAAGTCCCGGACGCGGTCGAGGTCGAGGTCGGTGTCGAAGACGGCGCGGCAGTCACGGGCCAGGCGCTCCAGGTGGAGGGCGAGGCCGCGCACCCGGCCGTCCTCGACACGGATCGAGGTGAAGTGCCCGTAGTTCGTCAGGGCAAGGGCCTGGAGGTGCTCCAGGCTGATCGGGCTTCCGTTCAGTTCCGCCATGGCGCCAAGCATGGCACCGGCCACCGAGGGGCGGGGCATGGTTCCAGTCGGCCGGGAGTCGAAGTTCGGTGAAAGTTCAGGTTCGGGGCGGTGCCAGGACGTACCGGCCCGGTCACCTCCAGCGCCAGCCTGGTCGCACAAAGTCGGCTCCCGGTCGGCCGGTTCACGGTCCACACCCTCTGGACCGGAACCGCGAGGCGAGCCTCCACCCCCGAGCAGCTCCCGACCTGGGAGGATCCGCGTGGCACACGTACGACCCTGTTTAAGCCAGTTGGCGCCGGCCGACACCCCGGACGCGGTCGGGTGGGCCCGACGGCACACCGCCGAGGTGCTCCGCCACCGGTGGGTCCCGGCTGACACCATCGACACGGCCCGACTCATCGTGTCCGAGCTGCTCACCAACGCCGTGCGGCACACGCAAGCCGATCAGGAAGTCTCCCCGTACTCGCCACTGTCGCCGGCGTGCACGGTCGCCCTGACGCTCCAGCTCGGCGGCGGGCGGCTCCTCCCGCAGGTCCAGGACCACGACAGCCGACCGTCGCTGGTCAAGAAGGCAGGGGAGGAGGCGGAGAGCGGCCGGGGCGTCTTCCCGGTCGAGGCGCGGAGCGAGCGATGGGGGTACTACTGCCCGCCCGAGCCCGACGGCAAGATCGCCCGGTCGGAGTTGACGGTCGTCGGCCGAGCCCCCGGGCTCGCGGACGACCGCACGAAGAGCCACGGCAGTGCCGACAGCGCGGGCGGGGTCGGGCGGTCCGACGAGGACACGCCGCTGGTGGTGGCCCGAGCCCCTGTCGGGCTCCGCGGACTCTGACGCGGGAACCGCCCACGCGCAGTGGGCCCATGAGCGAGTGGCTGGCGTCGAGCCCCGCGCCGACGGCCACTCCGAGCACCCTCGCTTCCCCGACGCGGACTCGATGCCCACCGACCGCGGACGGGCGGCGAGGGTGCTCACCCACCTCCGGAATCAGCAACTCTCCTCCCAGAAAAGGCGAGTTGATGCCGGAGGGGCAATCGCAGGACGCACGTGCAGCTCGACTCGACGACCGAAAGGCAGACGCGCCATGAAGGTGATGGACAACCGGTACTCGCCGGGCATGCGCAAGTGGAACCTCCGGTTCGGAATCACGTCCCGTTGCAACATCCGCTGCCAGTACTGCCTGCCCGAGGGCAAGCAGGGCGTCATCGTCCAGCCCTCGCTGGAGGAGGCCGTCGAAGTCCTCCAGGCGGCGCACGACATCGGGTTCACCCGGATCCACTACACCGGGGGCGAGCCGACCGTCCGCCGGGACTTCGTGGACCTGCTCCGGGCCGCGAAGGAGATCGGCTTCACCCAGCAGATCGTCACGACCAACGGCTACCGACTGCACCACTTCATCGAGGAGGCCATCGACGCCGGCCTCACCCGGGCGATCATCAGCATCGACACCCTCGACGAGCAACGGAACCTCTTCATCACCCGCCGCGGCTTCCACGGCGACACCCTCCGCAGCATCGAACGCTCCGTCGAACTGCTGCCGACGCTCACCAAGATCTCGTGCGTCACCATGCGCGACACCCTGCACGAGCTCCCGGCCTTCATCGACTACGCCCGCACCCTCAACAACAGCGGCGGGGCCGGACAGCTGGCGATCAAGCTGAACCAGTTCTTCCCCTCGAACCCTGCCCAACTCGGCTCCGAGGGCGAGGCGTTCTGGAAGGACCAGTTCGTGGAGGAGTCGGCCATCCTGGACTCCCTCGCCCAGGCCGGGGAACTCAAGCCCGTCCGGCGCGAGGGGATCGAGGGCGACAACCCCAGCTACAACTACTACGAGATCGGCGACACCGGGGTGAAGGTCGCCGTACTGGCGATGTTCTCCTGGGACTACCCGTGCGGCGGGTGCTGGAAGCTCCGCATCAGCCCGAACGGCATGGCGACGATCTGCATCAGCCAGAAGAACCCGCCCGTCCTGTGGGGGATGACCCTCGACGAGAAGCGCGAGACCTTCAAGCGGCTGACCGGGTACCGCGACAGCGAGCAGTTCGACGTCGACAACCCCAACCGCAAGCACTACCGCGACCAGCTCGGCGAACTCCGCTTCGACAAGGTCGTCGGCGAGCAGAAGACCATCGCGCACTTCCGCACCATCCTCACCCGTGAGCAGATGGAAGCCCAGGGGCAGGCGTGACCGCTGGACTGGAGCGCCTGTGCTTCGGCACGTCCACCTTCGTGGCCGGCCGCCTGTTCCCCGGGAAGGACTCGGGCCCCGGCATCGCCGCACTGCGCACGGCGCTCCAGTCCGGCGTCCGGCTGATCCACTCGAACCCGAACCTGGACACGCAGTGGGCCGTGCGCGAGGTGTTGGACAGCACGGAGCCGATCCCCGGCCTCCGCCACCTGGTCAAGGCCGAGTGCCCGCTGCAGGGGGACCTCGAAGGCCGCGTCAACACCGCCATCGAGGTCTCCGCCGGCCGACTGGGCATCCGGCGGATCAGCGCGGTCGTGCTGGAGATCGACCTGAAACGCACCGGCCGCACCGCGCTCCTCCACGACCGCCGGGCCCTGGGCGCTTTCTTCCGCACCGGCGCCCGGGTCGCGTTCGCCTCCGGCCGCGTGGACGCGGTGTACGCCTACTGCCACGGCCCGGAGGCGCTCGCCGCAGCCCTGCGCGAGGAGGCCATCGGCGCCGTCGCCACGCAGTACCACCTCTCCTCACCGTGGGCGCGCTCGTACCTCGCCCGGGTCGAGCGGGCGGGCAAGCCGTTCATCGGCATGTCGCCCCTCAACCGCGGAGCCCTGGTCGACGTGCTCGCACCGACCCCGGACGCACGGCTCCGACCTCTGGCCTGGGCGCTCGACGACCCGCGCGTCAGTGCCGTCGCCGTGACCATGTCCTCTCCCGAACACGTCAGGGAGGTGGTCGACACCGTTCGCAAGTCGGAACGATCAAGAGGCCGGGATCTCTACACTGGCCGGACCGATCCCAAGGAGAGAGTTTCCCGTGATTGACATCGCCCTGCTGCGAACCGACCCCGACCTCGTGCGTCGTACCGCACGGGCGAAGAGTTCCGACGTCGACGTCGACCGGCTGATCGCCGTGGACGCGGAGCTCCGCCAGGAGCAGACCCGGGCCGAGGAGCTGCGCTCCCAGCAGAAGAAGCTCGGCAAGGGCGCGGACATCGAGGCCGCGCGGGAGTTGAAGAACCGCGTGCAGGCCGCCAACGACCGCGTGCGGGACCTCCAGGCCGAGCGCGACGAGCTGTGGGTCCGGGTGCCGAACATCTTCCCGGACGACACCCCCGTGGGCGACGACGACGAGGGGAACGTCGAGCTGCGCCGTGTCGGCGCGGCGGAGCCGACCGACGAGGCCCGAGCCCACGAGGTCATCGGCGAGCGCCTGGGCATCTTCGACCTCAAGCGCGCCGCCGAGGTGTCCGGCTCCGGCTTCTACTACTGGAAGGGCGACGGAGCCCGCCTTGCCTGGGCGATGTTCTCCTACGTCCAGGACCTCCTGGTCCAGCGCGGCTTCTCCCCGATGCTCACCCCGCTCATGGCCCGCGAGCGCACCTTCTTCGGCACCGGCTTCCTGCCGTTCTTCGAGGACCAGCTGTACCGCGTGCAGGGCACCGACCTGTCGCTGATCGGCACCACCGAACAGACCCTGATCGGCTTCTACGGCGACACCATCCTCGACCCCGAGGAGCTGCCGATCCAGGTGGCGGCGTTCTCCCCGTGCTTCCGGACCGAGGCCGGCGCGGCGGGCCGGACCAACCGCGGCGGCTTCCGCGCGCACCAGTTCCACAAGGTCGAGCAGATCGTCCTGTGCCACCCGGACCAGTCCGAGCACTGGCTGAACGAGTGCCAGCGCAACGTGGAGGACATCCTCGACGGCCTCGAACTGCCGTACCGCGTCGTGCGCGTGTGCCTGGGTGACATGGGCGCGCCCACGTACAAGAAGTACGACACCGAGGCGTGGTTCCCGTCCTTCGGCATGTACCGCGAGACGCACTCCAACTCGAACCTGTGGGACTACCAGTCCCGTCGCTTCAAGATCCGGTTCAAGGACGGGGACGGCAAGACCGTCCTCCCGCACACCATCTCCTCGACCGGCATCACCGACCGCGCCGCCCTGGCCATCCTGGAGAACCACGTCCAGGCCGACGGCACGATCTACATCCCCAAGGCGCTCCGCCCTTACCTCGGCGGCCAGGAATGGATCGGCAGGCGGGATTGACCCTGACGCTGGGGCTGAACTTCGGCACCCACGACGCGGCGGCGGCCATCGTTCACGACGGAACGGTGGCCGCCGCCGTCGAAGAGGAGCGCCTGAACCGGATCAAGAACACCAAGGCGTTCCCCGGGCGCGCGATCCGAGCCTGCCTCGACCTGGTCGGCGCCCGCGCTGACGACCTCGACCAGGTGGCCCTCTTCGTGGACCCGAAGCTCCACCTGCTCCTCGCCCCCTCCAACCTCCGCCACGGCACGGCCGCCTCGATCGGATCCCTGCTCTCCGACCTCGACAAGTACCGCAAGCGCCGACGGCTGCCGGCCGCCATCCGCGACAGCGGCCTCCTACCGAAGAACCTGCCGCTCATACCCGTGCCCCACCACCGGGCGCACGCGGCCAGCGCGTACCACGTCTCGCCGTTCGACGACGCGCTCGTCGTCACGCTCGACGGCCGGGGCGAGTACGAGACCGCCGTCGTCTTCGACGGGCAGGACGGGAAACTGGCCAGGCGTCACCACATCACCTATCCGCACTCGTTCGGCTACCTGTACAGCGCGCTCACCCGCTACCTCGGCTTCCGGCCGCAGAGCGACGAGTACAAGGTCATGGGCCTGGCGGCGTACGGCGGCGACACCTACGGCGAACGGCTCGCCCGGCTGGCCCGGTTCGACGCCGCCACGGGCCGCCTGCGTCTGGACCTCCGCTACTTCGACCACCACCGCAGACCGAGCCGGAGCCGCACCCTCTACAGCCCCGCCCTGGTCGAACTCCTCGGCCCACCGCGGGACCCCGGCGACGAGATCACCGACCGCCACCGCGACATCGCCCACGCCCTCCAGCACCTCCACGAGCAACTGACCGGCGCCTACCTCGCCCACGCCCAACGGCTGGTGCCACGCAGAACGCTCTGCCTCGCCGGGGGCGTCGCCCTCAACTGCGTCGCCAACGCGGCGGTCGTCTCCTCCGGACGCTTCGACCGGGTCTTCGTCCAACCCGCGGCCGGCGACGCGGGAACGTCCATCGGGGCCGCGCTGGTCGCGGACGCCTCCACAGCACGGCAGCCCTTCCGCAACGCCTTCCTCGGCCCGGAGTTCACCACCAGCGCCGTCGAGAAGGCCCTCAGCAGCCTTCCGGCAGGCCGCTACGAGGTGCGGCACACCGCTGACCCTCAGCGGGAGGCGGCAAGGCTGCTGCACGGCGAGCAGGTGATCGGCTGGTTCCAGGGCCGCATGGAGTTCGGGCCCCGCGCACTCGGAGCCCGCAGCATCCTCGCCTCGCCCCGCTCAGCCGAGACGGCAGTGCGGATCAACGCGATGATCAAGCAACGCGAGGCGTTCCGCCCCTTCGCGCCAGCCGTCCTGGCCGAGCACGCCGACGAGTACTTCGAACTCTCCCCGGCCGGGGCGTTGGTCTACCCGTACATGCTCGCCACGGCCCCGGTGCGCCCGCACCGGCGGGAGGACATCCCGGCGATCGTCCATGCCGACGGGTCCGCCCGGGTACAGACAGTCGCGCGGGCCGCCAATCCCGCCCTCTGGGGGGTGATCCGGGAGTACCACCGGCTGTCCGGCGTTCCGGTCCTGCTCAACACCTCGTTCAACGGGGCTGACGAGCCGATCGTCTGCACGCCGCAGGACGCGGTGGACACGTTCGTGAGGTGCGGACTGGACGGGCTGGTCATCGGCTCGTCTGTGGTCACGGTTCGGGATCTCAGGTCGGTCTAGGGGACAAAGCCGGGAACCGGCCCGAGCGGAAAACGACGCCTGCGTGAACCCGCCCTGGGGAGGGCGGGTTCACGCAGGCTGATTCGAGGGTCAGTTCTCGTCGGCGGGGACGGTGCCGAGGCGGCCGGCCTGGAAGTCCTCCATGGCCTGCTGGAGTTCGCGGTGGCTGTTCATCACGAACGGGCCGTACCAGGCGAGGGGTTCGCGGATCGGGAGGCCGCCGAGGAGGACGACCTCGAAGTTGGCCGAGCGGGAGTCCTGCTTCTCGTCGGCGCGGATGGTGAGGCTGTCGCCGTCGCCGAAGACCACGGCCTGGCCCATGCGGAACGGACGCCGTTCCTCGCCCGCCGAGCCGCTGCCGGCCAGGCCGTAGGCGAGGGCGTTGAAGTCCGGGCGCCAGGGCAGGGTGACCTGGGCGCCGGGGTTCACGGAGACGTGGATCATCGTGATGGGGGTGTGGGTGGTGCCGGGGCCCTGGTGGCCGTCGAGTTCGCCGGCGATGACCCGCAGGAGGCCGCCGCCGTCGGCCGAGGCGAGGAGCTTGACGCTGCCGCCGCGGATGTCCTGGTACTTCGGCGTGATCATCTTGTCGGAGGCGGGCAGGTTCACCCAGAGCTGGAGGCCGTGGAAGATGCCGCCGGACATGACCAGCGACTCCGGCGGGGTCTCGATGTGCAGCAGGCCGGAGCCCGCGGTCATCCACTGGGTGTCGCCGTCGGTGATGGTGCCGCCGCCGCCGTGCGAGTCACGGTGGATGAAGGTGCCGTCGATGATGTAGGTGACGGTCTCGAAGCCCCGGTGCGGGTGCCAGGGGGTGCCCTTGGGCTCGCCCGCCTGGTAGTCCACCTCGCCCATCTGGTCCATCATGATGAACGGGTCCAGGAACTTCTGGTTGATCTTGGCGAAGGCGCGGCGGACCGGGAAGCCCTCGCCCTCGAAGCCCTCCGGGGCGGTGGCGACGGTCAGCACCGGGCGGGGGGCGGCGCCCTCGGCCGGGGTCGCGATGCGCGGCAGGATCAGCGGGTTCTCGACGGTCACGGCGGGCATGTCGGCCTCCTTCGGCGGTCTGTGGCCTACGTCCACCACAGTAGTTCAATTCTCAACCACTCGCAAGGTTGAACGTTGAACTACATGGACGCATTCCCGCTCGGGCGGAACCGCGGGGAGGGGTGGGGGCGGTCGGGTCAGCCGTACATGCGGCGCATGGTGAAGTCCACCATCTGCTCGACCGCGCGGGCGTCGAAGACCATCCGGTGCTCGCCCTCCATGTCGAGGGCGAAGCCGTACCCGGTGGGCAGCAGGTCGAGGACCTCGGCGCCGGTCACCGAGAAGTGCTTGGACTCCTTGCCCGCGTACCGCTTCAGCTCCTTGAGCGAGCTGAACATCGGGATCACCGGGGTCGGGGTGTTGTGCAGGGCCAGGAAGCCGGGGCGGTCGCCGCGCGGGCAGTACACCTTGGAGGTGATGAAGATGGCCTGGAAGTCCTCCACGGGCATGGCGCCGGTGGTGAAGGCGCGCACCGCGTCCGCCAGGGAGGGCGGGGAGGGCTCGGGGTAGAGCGACTGCTGGGCGGCCTGCGGGTCGCCGTACCCGGGGCCGGGCATGCCGGACATCCCCTGCTGCATCTGCTGCTGGTAGGGGTCCTGGTAGGCGCTCTGCTCGTAGCCGTACACGGGGACAAGGCTATCGGGCCGCGCCCCGCTTGGGGGCGGGTGATCCGCACAATCCCGGCCGGGGCGCCATTGTGGGACGTGACCACGTTCATAGCCCCGTCACGTCAGGGGGCTTGAACAAGTTACCAACGGGTAGCATCATGGGGCGTACTGGTGGGTAAGCGGTGCGCCGGAATGCGGCCGCCCGTGGAGCAGACGAACCGGAGAAACGGTCATGGGTCACTACAAGTCCAACCTGCGGGACGTGGAGTTCAACCTCTTCGAGGTGTTCGGCCGCGACCAGGTGTACGGCACCGGTCCGTTCGCCGAGATGGACGTCGACACCGCGAAGAACATCCTCGGCGAGATCGCCCGGCTGGCCGAGAACGACCTCGCCGCCTCGTTCGTCGACGCCGACCGCAACCCGCCGGTGTTCGACCCGGAGACCAACACCGCTCCGATCCCGGAGACCTTCAAGAAGAGCTACCAGACCTTCATGGACGCCGAGTGGTGGCGCCTGGGCATCCCGGAGGGCATCGGCGGCCAGGTCACCCCGAACTCCCTGGTCTGGGCGTACGCGGAGCAGGTCCTCGGCTCCAACCCGGCGATCTGGATGTACTCCTCCGGCCCGGCCTTCGCCGGCGTCGTCTACGACGAGGGCACCGAGGAGCAGCAGAAGGTCGCCCAGCGCATGGTCGAGCGGCTGTGGGGCGCCACCATGGTGCTGACCGAGCCGGACGCGGGCTCCGACGTGGGCGCGGGCCGCACCAAGGCGATCAAGCAGGAGGACGGCTCCTGGCACATCGAGGGCGTCAAGCGCTTCATCACCTCGGGCGAGCACGACATGTCCGAGAACATCATCCACCTGGTGCTGGCCCGCCCCGAGGGCGGCAAGCCGGGCACCAAGGGCCTGGGCCTGTACATCGTGCCGAAGTTCGACTTCGACTGGGAGACCGGCGAGCTCGGCGAGCGCAACGGCGTCTACGCCACCAACGTCGAGCACAAGATGGGCCTCAAGGCGTCCAACACCTGCGAGATGACCTTCGGCGCCAAGCACCCGGCCAAGGGCTGGCTGCTCGGCGAGACCGTCGACGGCATCCGCCAGATGTTCAAGATCATCGAGTTCGCCCGGATGATGGTCGGCACGAAGGCCATCGCCACCCTGTCCACCGGCTACCTGAACGCGCTGGAGTACGCCAAGGAGCGCGTGCAGGGCGCCGACATCTCGCAGTTCATGGACAAGACCGCGCCGCGCGTCACCATCACCCACCACCCCGACGTGCGCCGCTCGCTGCTGACCCAGAAGGCGTACGCCGAGGGCATGCGCGCCCTCGTGCTGTTCACCGCCTCGGTCCAGGACGACATGCTGGCCGCCCGCCTGCGCGGCGAGCACGACGCCGCCGCCGAGCGCCTGAACGACCTGCTGCTGCCGATCGTGAAGGGCTACGGCTCGGAGAAGTCCTACGAGCAGCTCGCCCAGTCGCTGCAGACCTTCGGCGGCTCCGGCTACCTGCAGGAGTACCCGATCGAGCAGTACATCCGGGACGCCAAGATCGACACCCTGTACGAGGGCACCACCGCCATCCAGGGCCAGGACTTCTTCTTCCGGAAGATCGTCAAGGACGGCGGCCAGGCGCTGACCGCGGTCAACGAGCAGATCGCCAAGTTCCTCGCCACCGGCGAGGGCGGCGCCGAGCTGGCCGCCGAGCGCGACCTGCTGGCCAAGGCCGCGGGCGACCTGGAGGCCATCGTCGGCAAGCTGATCGCCGACCTGACCGCGGTCGAGCAGGACGTCAAGAACATGTACAAGGTGGGCCAGAACACCACCCGCCTGCTGATGGTCTCCGGCGACGTGGTGGTCGGCTGGCTGCTGCTGCGCCAGGCCGCGGTGGCCCTCGCCAAGCTGGAGGCCGGCGCCTCCGGGAAGGACGTCCCGTTCTACCGGGGCAAGGTCGCCGCCGCCAAGCACTTCGCCCGCACCGTGCTGCCGACCACCGCCGCGCAGCGCCAGATCGCCGAGGCCGTCGACAACGAGCTGATGGAGCTGGCCGAAGAGGCGTTCTGACCCGGTCGATCCGGCGCCCCCACAGGACCGCCTGACCCACCCTCACCCCGCGGGGCCCGGTACTGCACCGGGCCCCGCGGCGTCGTTCCGGGACCCGCTCCGGCGGGGCCGGGCCGCGTTGTGTCGCGCTGGGTTCACCGTTGTGTCACCGTTGCGGACTTCCCGCGGCCCTGTCCGTGTACGGGCATATGCTCATGGTGCGGACCCGCAACCCCACCAGGCCCGCCCCGCCTTCTACCCAGGAGCAAAATGTCGACCGCCGCCCGCACGGCCCACTTCGACCGGAAGCACACGGACGACCTGATCGCCTTCCTCGCCGCCTCCCCGTCCCCGTACCACGCGGTGGCGAGCGCGGCCGAGCGGCTGGAGCGGGTCGGCTTCCGCCGGGTCAGCGAGACGGACGCCTGGGAGGGCGGCAGCGGGGGCCGCTACCTGGTGCGCGGCGGCGCGATGATCGCCTGGTACGTGCCGGAGAACGCGACGGCGGCGACGCCGTACCGGGTGGTCGGCACGCACACGGACTCGCCGAACCTGCGGGTCAAACCGGTGCCCGACACCAGTTCGGCCGGCTGGCGGCAGGTCGCCGTGGAGATCTACGGCGGCGTCCCGCTCAACACCTGGCTCGACCGGGACCTGGGGCTGTCCGGCCGACTCGCGCTGCGCGACGGCGGCACCCGGCTGGTGCACCTGGACGAGCCGCTGCTGCGCGTCCCGCAGCTCGCCATCCACCTCGACCGCGGGGTCAACGACGGCCTCAAGCTCGACCGCCAGCGCCACCTGACGCCGATCTGGGGCATCGGCGGCACCAGCGAGGGCGCCCTGCTGGAGTACGTCGCGGAGAAGGCCGGCCTGGCCGCCGCCGATATCACCGGCTGGGACCTGATGGCGCACGACATCCAGCCGCCCGCCTACCTCGGGCGCGACCGCGAGCTGCTGGCCGGGCCGCGGCTGGACAACCAGCTGTCCGTGCACGCGGCCACCGCCGCGCTGGCCGCCGTCGCCGAGGCGGGCGGCGAGCTGCCGTACATCCCGGTGCTGGCCGCGTTCGACCACGAGGAGACCGGCAGCGAGTCCGACACCGGTGCGCAGAGCCCGCTGCTGGGCAACGTGCTGGAGCGCTCCTGCCACGCCCGCGGCGGCGGCTTCGAGGACCGCGCCCGCGCGCTGGCCGGCACCGTCTGCCTGTCCTCCGACATGGGCCACGCCGTGCACCCGAACTACAGCGAGCGGCACGAGCCCGGCCACCACCCGATGCCCAACGGCGGCCCGATCCTCAAGGTCAACGTCAACAACCGGTACGCCACCGACGGGGTCGGCCGGGCGGTGTTCGCCGCCGCCTGCGAGAAGGCCGGCGTGCCGTGGCAGTCCTTCGTCTCCAACAACGCGATGCCCTGCGGCACCACGATCGGCCCGATCACCGCGGCCCGGCTCGGCATCACCACGGTGGACTGCGGCATCGCCGCGCTGTCCATGCACTCCGCCCGCGAGCTGTGCGGCGCGGAGGACCCGCACTACCTGGCGAGCGCGATCAAGGCCTTCCTGGAGGGCTGAGCGGCCTCCGGGCGGACGGGGGGGGGGGGCGCCGGGGCCCCCCCCCCCCCCCCCCCCCCCCCCACCCCCCCCCCCCCCCCCCCCCCCCCCCCCCCCCCCCCCCCCCCCCCCCCCCCCCCCCC